>NZ_JAPFHC010000025.1:0-95067 GCF_059803535.1 Pseudomonas sp. RP-B7 | reverse complement strand
GCTCGCGAATGCGGTGGTTCAGTCGGCATTTACGGTGACTGACACACCGCATTCGCGAGCAAGCCCGCTCCCACATTTGGATCTCATTTCAATCTAGCGTTCGTGTACGTAGGTGCCCGGCGCCGCTTCCGCCGCGACGTAGGTTTTATTGCCTAATGTTGTCGGCGCCTTCTTCAGCTTCCCCGCCCGCTCCGCCTGCCAAACCTGCCAATGCAGCCACCAGGAGTCGGTGTGCTTGGTGGCATTTTCCTGCCAGTCCAGCGGCGTTGCCGTCAGGCTGTCGCTGGTCTGGTAGCGCGCCTTGGGGTTGCCCGGCGGGTTGAGGATGCTCTGGATATGCCCGCTGCTGGACAGTACGAACTCGACCTTGCCGCCAAACAGTTGCGCCGACTTGTAGCAGGACTGCCAGGGTGTGATGTGGTCGTTGGTGCCGGCCAGTGAGTAGATGTCTGCGGTGACCTGCTTGAGGTCGATGGGCGTGCCGCACACTTCCAGGGCATTGGCGCGTACCAGTGGGTTGTTTTTGAACAGTTCGATCAGGTCGCCGTGGAACGCGGCCGGCAAGCGCGTGGTGTCGTTGTTCCAGAACAGGATGTCGAACACCGGCGGCTCGTTGCCCAGCAGGTAGTTGTTGACCCAGTAGTTCCAGATCAAGTCGTTGGGGCGCATCCAGGCGAACACCTTGGCCATGTCGCGGCCCTCAAGCACCCCGGATTGGTAGGAGTGGCGCTTGGCCGCTTCCAGGGTTTGCTCGTCGACAAACAGCGCCACCTGGGTGTCCAGGGTGGTGTCGAGCACGCTGACCAGCAGGGTCAGGGCGTTGACCTTCTTTTCGCCCAGCGCGGCGTAGTGGCCGAGCAAGGCGGTGCAGGTAATGCCGCCGGAGCAGGCGCCGAGCATGTTGATGTCTTTGCTGCCGGTGATCGCGGTGACGACGTCCACCGCTTCCTTGAGCGCCTCGATATAGGTCGACAGGCCCCATTCACGCTGGGCCTTGGTCGGGTTGCGCCAGCTGACGATAAAGGTCTGCTGACCATTGCGCAGGCAGAAGCGCGCCAGGCTCTTATCCGGGCTCAGGTCGAATACGTAGAATTTGTTGATCTGCGGCGGCACCACCAACAGTGGGCGCTCGTGCACCTGTTCGGTGATCGGCTTGTACTGGATCAGCTCCAGCACGTCGTTGCGAAACACCACGGCGCCTTCGCTGGTGCCCAGGGTCTTGCCCACTTCAAAGGCGCCCATGTTGACCTGGCTCGGCATGCCGCCGTTGTGCACCATGTCCTTGGCCAGGTGGGACAAACCGTCGAGCAGGCTCTTGCCGCCGGTTTCAAAGAAACGTTTGACCGCCGCCGGGTTGGCCGCACTGTTGGTGGGGGCCATGGCTTCGGTCATCAGGTTGATCACGAAGTGGCCGCGGCTGATGTCCTGGGGGGACAGGTTGCTGTCGCCGATCCAGTCGTGCAGTTCCTTGCGCCATGCCAGGTAGGTTTGCAGGTAGCGCTTGTAGAGCGGGTTCTGGCTCCAGGCCGGGTCATGGAAGCGACGGTCATCGCTTTCCGGCACCAGTTGGGACTTGCCGAACATCACGTTCTTGAGTTCGACGCCAAAGTGCGCGACATGCTTGACGCTGTGCAACGGTTGCTTGATGGCTTGGGTCAGCACCATCTTCGCCGAGGCGAGTAAGTCCTTTTTCCGTAACGCGATGATCGGGTTCAGCCCCAGGGTGTTTTCCGAGGCCTGGCGTTTCAAGTCATCGTTGTTCTTGTTACTCATCTACGACGCTCCATTGTCCGAAAGACGAGTACCGGCTACCGCTCTGTGCACCAAGTTTCGATACACGACACAAGCCAGGTACTGCGACTCGGGTGACCGTTGATACCGCATCGTCAAATGCAGGGAACTTGCCAGTTCCATTGGTTACCCGAGTTTAATTTTTTTCGCAAGCGGGCCATTCGTTGGCCACGCGACAGGGCATTCAAGCAGATGAAATTAGAAAATGCCCTCTAAAGAGCAAGACGCCTGGACTAGAGCATCAGCCGCACGACCGATTGGCTCGGGTCGCGGGTTTTGCCAGCGGCTTTGAGTTCGGCCAGATAATCGGCCCACAGCGCATCCTGGCGCACGGCCAGCTGGTAGAGATAGTCCCAGGTGAACAGTCCGCTGTCATGGCCGTCGTCGAAGGTCAATTTCAGTGCGTACTGGCCGGCCGGTTCGATCTTGATCAACTTCACGTTGAGCTTGCCGAATTGCAGGATGGGTTTGCCGTGGCCCTGGACCTCGGCCGAAGGCGAGTGGGTGCGCAGCAGCTCGGCGGGGAGTTGGTAGACCTCATCGGGCCCGTAGGTGAGGCCGAGGGTGTTGGAGGTTTTGTGCAGGTTTACAGCGGTGGGGAATTTGGACATGGCAATAATCCTGAAGAAACCGGCTCAAACATGTGGGAGCTGGCTTGTGTGGGAGCTGGCTTGCCTGCGATGGCATCACCTCGGTATCACTGATACACCGAGGTGCCTGCATCCGGGCAAGCCCAGCTCCCACACAAGCCAGCTCCCACAATTAAAGCAAAGCGGCCTTACAGGATATAACGAGACAAGTCTTCGTTCTGCGCCAATTCGCCCAAGTGGCTGTTGACGTAATCAGCGTCGATCTTGATCACTTCGCCATTCTGCGCCCCAGCCAGATCGCCGGCACTGAAGGACACTTCCTCGAGCAAACGCTCCAGCAAGGTGTGCAGGCGACGGGCACCGATGTTCTCGGTCTTCTCGTTGACCTGCCAGGCAATCTCCGCCAGGCGCTTGATGCCGTCTGGCTGAAACTCGATGCCCAGGCCTTCGGTTTTCAGCAACTCGCGGTACTGCTCGGTCAGCGACGCATGGGGCTCGCTGAGGATGCGCTCGAAGTCGCCCGGGGTCAGCGCCTTGAGCTCCACGCGAATCGGCAGGCGGCCTTGCAGCTCTGGCACCAGGTCGCTTGGCTTGCTCAGGTGGAACGCACCGGAGGCGATAAACAGGATGTGGTCGGTCTTGACCATGCCCAGCTTGGTGTTCACGGTGCAGCCTTCGATCAGCGGCAGCAGGTCGCGCTGCACGCCTTCACGGGATACATCGACGCCACCGGAGTTGCCGCGCTTGGCCACCTTGTCGATCTCATCGATAAACACGATGCCGTGCTGCTCGACCGCTTCCAGGGCCTTGGCCTTGAGTTCTTCTTCGTTCACCAGGCGCCCGGCTTCTTCGTCGCGCACCAGTTTCAGCGCTTCCTTCACCTTGAGCTTGCGGCTTTTTTTCTTGCCCTTGCCCATGTTGGCGAACAGGTTCTGCAACTGGCTGGTCATTTCTTCCATGCCAGGCGGGGCGGAGATGTCGACGCCGGACACTTCGGCGACTTCGATCTCGATTTCCTTGTCGTCCAACTGGCCTTCACGCAGGCGCTTGCGGAACAGCTGGCGGGTGTTGGAATCCGAGGCCGGTGCGGCGTCTTCGTTGAACCCCATGCGTGCCGGCGGCAGCAGGGCGTCGAGGATGCGCTCTTCGGCTGCGTCTTCGGCGCGGTGGCTGACCTTGGTCATTTCCTGTTCGCGCAGCAGCTTCAGGGCGGCGTCGGCCAGGTCACGGATGATCGACTCGACATCGCGGCCCACGTAGCCCACTTCGGTGAACTTGGTGGCTTCGACCTTGATGAACGGTGCGTTGGCCAGTTTGGCCAGACGGCGGGCGATCTCGGTTTTACCGACGCCGGTCGGGCCGATCATCAGGATGTTCTTCGGCGTTACTTCAACGCGCAGTTCTTCGGGCAGTTGCATCCGGCGCCAGCGGTTACGCAGTGCGATGGCAACGGCGCGCTTGGCATCGTCCTGGCCGATGATATGGCGGTTGAGTTCGTGGACGATTTCGCGGGGAGTCATGGACATAATGTTTGGCGGCCTCAAGCCGGAATAAGCCTACGGCTTACTCGGCGAGGTCCTGCTCCTCAATGGTCTGGTTGTGGTTGGTGAATACGCAGATGTCACCGGCGATGCCCAGGGCGGTCTCGACGATTTCACGGGCCGACAGGTCGGTTTTCTTCAACAGTGCGCTGGCGGCCGCCTGGGCGTAGCCACCGCCGGAACCCATGGCGATCAGGCCATGCTCGGGCTCAACCACATCGCCGTTGCCGGTGATGATCAAGGACGCGTCTTTGTTGGCCACGGCCAGCATGGCTTCAAGGCGGCTGAGGGAACGGTCGGTGCGCCATTCTTTGGCGAGTTCAACTGCGGCGCGCACGAGGTGGCCCTGGTGTTTTTCCAGCTGGCCTTCGAAACGCTCGAACAGGGTGAAGGCGTCGGCGGTAGCGCCGGCAAAGCCCGCGAGAACCTGGCCGTGGTACAGGCGACGCACTTTCTTGGCGTTGCCTTTCATCACGGTGTTGCCAAGGGAAACCTGGCCGTCGCCGCCCATGACGACTTTGCCGTGGCGACGTACTGAAACGATGGTGGTCAAGGGGAGAGTCTCCACACAGCGGGGCGAAAATGCCCTGGTGAAAACTGATATGGGGATGGTGGGGGGGATTTCAACCGTGGGGGCGGTGTGCGGACGAGTGGTGTGTATTGATCTGACACACTCTTGAGAACGCTGTAGATCAAATGTGGGAGCGGGCTTGCTCGCGAAAGCGGTGTGTCAGCCGCCGAAAATATTGACTGATCTAGCGCATTCGCGAGCAAGCCCGCTCCCACATGGGCCTGCTGTGTTCTTGGGTTTAGCGGCTCTGGCGTTGTTGTAACAACAGGTTGCTGAACCCAGCGCCAGCCAGTTGTTTCTGCGCCACGGTCAGCTGTTCACGGTTGCTGAACGGCCCCACCAGCACGCGATACCAGGTCGCATCCTTCACCGTGCCGGATTCCACGGTCACCGCCTGACCCAGCAGAATGATCTGCGCCCTCACGCGATCCGCATCCGCCTGCTTCGGGAACGAGCCCGCTTGCAGGAAGAACTTGGTCACCGGCGCCGCTTTGGTCTCGGCAACCGGCGGTGCTGGCGGCGGGGTGATCCCGGCCAGCGCGGCCTGGGCCCGTGCGGTGTCGATCTTTGCCGCTTCCGCAGGCGTGACCGGTGTGGTCGGCACTTGTGGGGTCGGCAGGGTTTTCTCCGGCACGGCGTCAGGTGGCACGATCACTTCGGACTCCGGCAACAGTGTGTAGAAGTCGTACTTCGGCTTCACTGGCGCTGTAGGACTTGGCGCGGTCTTGTTGGCTTCGGCCATTTTCGTGATCTTCTGCTGCTCCTGCTTGACCCGTTTGACGTCATCGCCCTTGCCCGGGTCCAGCTTCATCAGGAACACGATAAACGCGCCGACCGACAGGCCGATGGCCATCCACAGCCAGCCCGGGATCGGCTTCTTCGCCGGGGCCTGGTAGCGGCTGGCGCCGCGCTTGGGTGCAGGTTTTTTCTTGGCAGCCAACTTACATGCGCTCCAGGGTTTCCAGGCCCAACAGTTCCAGGCCTTGCTTGAGGGTACGACCAGCCAGGGCGGCGAGGCGCAGGCGGCTTTGCTTCTGCGCTTCGTCGTCGGCGGTGAGGATCGGGCAGTTCTCGTAGAAGCTGGAGAACAGGCCGGCAACTTCATACAGGTAGCTGCACAGGATGTGCGGCGTGCCTTTCTCGCCGACGCTGTTCAGCACTTCGCCGAACTGCGCCAGCTTGGCCGCCAGTTCCTGTTCGTGCGGGGCATCCAGCACGATATGGCCTTCGACTTCGCTGAAGTCCTTGCCCAACTTGCGGAACACGCCGGCCACGCGGGTGTAGGCGTACAGCAGGTACGGCGCGGTGTTGCCTTCGAAGTTGAGCATCAGTTCGAAGTTGAAGCTGTAGTCACTGGTGCGGTGCTTGGACAGGTCGGCGTATTTCACCGCGCCAATGCCCACCACGCGGGCGATGTTGCGCAGGTCGGCCTCGGCCAGCTCCGGGTTCTTTTCCTTGACCAGGGTGTAGGCGCGTTCCTGGGCTTCGTTGAGCAGGTCGATCAGCTTGACGGTGCCGCCGTCGCGGGTCTTGAACGGACGGCCGTCGGCGCCGTTCATGGTGCCGAAGCCCATGTGTTCCATGTGCATCGGGTGGGTCACGAAGCCCGCGCGACGCGCCACTTCGAACACCTGCTGGAAGTGCAGGGCCTGGCGCTGGTCGACGAAGTACAGCGCACGGTCGGCCTTGAGCACGCCGCTGCGGTAGCGCACGGCTGCCAGGTCGGTGGTGGCATACAGGTAGCCGCCGTCAGCCTTGACGATGATCACCGGCAGCGGCTCGCCATCGGCGGTCTTGAATTCTTCGAGGAACACGCACTGCGCGCCGTTGCTCTCGACCAAGAGGCCCTTGGCCTTGAGGTCGTTGACCACGTTGATCAGGTCATCGTTGTAGGCGCTTTCGCCCATTACGTCGGCCATGGTCAATTTGACGTTGAGCAGCTCGTAGATTTCCTGGCAGTGAGACAGGGAAATCTCACGGAAGCGGTTCCACAGCGCCAGGCATTCGGCGTCGCCGGCTTGCAGCTTGACCACCAGGCCACGAGCGCGGTCGGCGAACTCTTCGGATTCGTCGAAGCGCTTCTTCGCAGCACGGTAGAAGTTTTCCAGGTCCGACAGCTCGTTGCTGGTGATCGGGTTTTCTTGCAGGTAGGCCATCAGCATGCCGAACTGGGTGCCCCAGTCGCCCACGTGGTTCTGACGGATCACCGTGTCGCCGAGGAACTCCAGGACGCGGGCCACGCCGTCGCCAATGATGGTGGAGCGCAGGTGGCCCACGTGCATCTCTTTGGCCAGGTTTGGCGCAGACAGGTCGATGACCACGCGCTGGGCGTCGCCGGCCTTGTGCACGCCGATCTTGGCGTCGGCCAGCGCGGCATCGAGGCGCGAGGCCAGGGCCTGGGTGTTCTGGAAGAAGTTGATAAAGCCAGGGCCGGCGATTTCGGCCTTGGTCACGCTGTCATCGGCGGGCAGCGCGGCGATGATTTTTTCCGCCAGGTCACGTGGCTTCATGCCTGCAGGCTTGGACAGCATCATCGCGATGTTGCTGGCAAAGTCGCCGTGGGTCTTGTCGCGGGTATTTTCCACCTGGATCGCCGGCGTCAGGCCTTCAGGCAACACACCTTCGTTGACGAGTTGGGTGAGGGCTTGTTGGATCAGCTGGCGAATGGTGTCTTTCATGGTGTTCTCTTTGTGCCGCAAGCGGCGGCGCGCGATGCGCAGGTGGAAAAACTGGGCATTATCCGTGGCGAGGGCGGGCTTGCCAACCGTTCAGACGGGTTGGCGGACCTGCGGGCCTCATCGCGGGCAAGCCCGCCCCCACATTTAAGGGCGTTCACAATCCAAACAGTGGGACCAATCGATCAATACAGATCCACGGGGTCGACGTCCATCGACCATCGCACTTGCCGGCCGCTGGGCATTTGCTCCAGAGCAAGCAATAGGCTACTTAACAGCCGATGCAATGGTGCTCGCGACGTCGCCTGCAAGAGTAGCTGGGCACGATAACGCCCGGCGCGGCGCTCCATGGGTGCGGGCACCGGGCCGAGCAACTCGATGCCGCTCAGACCCAGCTCACCGAGCAAACGTTCGGCGGCACTGCATGCCTCGTCGAGAAAACCCTCGGCCTGCCCCGGCTTGTGCGCTTCGGCGCGCAGCAAGGCCAAGTGGGCAAACGGCGGCAGGCCGGCGGAGCGGCGTTCGCTCAAGGCCTGTTCAGCGAAGGCAAAGTAACCTTGCTCTGTCAGCTGAATCAGCAGTGGATGGTCGGCCAGGTGTGTCTGGATAATCACTTTGCCCGGCTCTTCAGCGCGCCCCGCACGGCCGGCGACCTGCACGATCAACTGCGCCATGCGCTCGCTGGCGCGGAAGTCGCCGGAGAACAGACCGCCGTCGGCATCCAGGATCGAAACCAGTGTCACCCTGGGGAAATGGTGCCCTTTGGCCAGCATCTGCGTGCCGATCAGAATGCACGGCTGGCCTTTCTGGATGGTGGCGAACAGCTGGTTCATCGCATCTTTGCGCGAGGTACTGTCGCGGTCGACCCGCAACACCGGGTAGTCCGGGAACAGGATGCCCAGGCGCTCTTCGGCCCGTTCGGTGCCCGCGCCCACCGGCCGCAGGTCGACTTTGCCGCACTGCGGGCAGTGGCGTGGCACCCGTTCCACATGGCCACAGTGATGGCAACGCAGCTCGCCGTGGCGCTGATGCACGGTCATGCGCGCGTCGCAGCGCTCGCACTCGGACATCCAGCCGCAGTCATGGCACAACAGCGTCGGCGCAAAGCCGCGACGGTTGAGGAACACCAGCACTTGCTGGCCGGCGGCGAGGGTCTGGCCGATGGCTTGTTGCATCGGCCCGGAAATGCCGCTGTCCAGCGGGCGGCTTTTTACGTCCAGGCGCAGGAAACGTGGCTGTTTGGCGCCGCCTGCACGTTCGTTCAGGCGCAGGAGGCCGTAACGGCCGGTGTAGGCGTTGTGCAGGCTCTCCAGGGACGGCGTGGCCGAACCCAGCACAATCGGGATGTCTTCCTGGCGCGCGCGTACCAGCGCGAGGTCGCGGGCGTGGTAGCGCAGGCCTTCCTGCTGTTTGTAGGAACCGTCATGTTCTTCGTCGATGATGATCAGCCCGGGGTTTTTCATCGGGGTGAACAGCGCCGAGCGGGTGCCGATAATAATGTCGGCCTCGCCATCTCGTGCGGCGAGCCAGGACTCCAGGCGTTCGCGGTCGTTGACCGCTGAGTGCACCAGGGCGATGCGCGCGTTGAAGCGTTGCTCGAAACGCGCCAGGGTCTGCGGGCCCAGGTTGATCTCGGGGATCAACACCAGCGCCTGTTTGCCGGCCTGCAGGGTTTCGCGGATCAGTTGCAAATACACTTCGGTCTTGCCACTGCCGGTGACCCCGGCCAGCAGGAACGCGTGGAAACTGTCGAAGCCTGCACGGATCGCCTCGTAGGCAGCACGTTGCTCGGGGTTCAGCGGCAGTTCCGGTTGGGCCAGCCAGTGTTCGTGACGTGGGTCGGGGGCGTGCTTGCGGATTTCCACCTGCACCAGGCCCTTGGCCAGCAGCAGGTCGAGACTGTCTTTGCTCAGCATCAGCTTGCTTAACAGCTGATGGGCCACGCCATGGGGATGCTGCGCCAGGGTGGCCAGGGCCTCACGCTGACGCGGGGCGCGGGCGATGCGCGGGTCATCGAGGCGCGCGCCGGGCACCATCGACCAGAAACGTTCCTGGCGCGCTTCGGCCAGTTCGCCCTGGCGCAGCAGCACCGGCAGCGCCCAGCTCAGGGTGTCGCCGAGGCTGTGCTGGTAATACTGGGCGGTCCAAAGGCACAGCTTGAACAGCGCGGGCGGCAGCGGTGGCGTGGCGTCGAGGATTGCCAGTGCAGGCTTGAGCTTCTCTGCCGGCACTTCGCTGTGGTCGGTGACTTCCACCAGGATGCCGATCATTTCCCGGCGCCCGAACGGCACGCGCACGCGCATGCCTGGTTGCAACTGCGTCCGCAGCACGCCGGCCGGGGCCCGGTAGTCGAACAGGCGGCGCAGGGGCGAAGGCAGGGCGAGGCGCAAGATGGCGTCGGGCACGCGGGGGTCTCATCTATAAAGGCAGGCGGTGGCGCAGGGGCGGGAGCCTAGCAGACAGGGGAGGGCTTGGGGTAGCCGATGGTTTTCTGATGAAAGGAAGTTTCACGCCCAAAGCGCCGCTTGCGCGTTTAAAAAGGTCTGGTAGAATCCGCGGCCTAATTACGTGCGGTATTCGACAATAGTGTCGAGTGGCGGCACGCAGCCCGAGGAAGTCACCATGAAAGCCGATATCCATCCAGCGTACGAAACCATCGAAGTAACCTGCAGCTGCGGTAACAAGTTCGAAACTCGTTCGAACCTGTGCAAGCCACTGGGTACTGACGTATGCAACGAGTGCCACCCGTTCTACACCGGTAAGCAGAAAACTCTGGACACCGGCGGCCGTGTACAGCGCTTTGCTGACCGTTTCGGCGCTTTCGGCAAGAAGCCTGCTGCTACTCCAGCAGAGTAAGGCTGAAAAGCCCCCTGGGCTTTTCCTGCTGAAAAAAGAGGCGTCCCTTGTGGACGCCTTTTTTGTGCCTGGAATTTGAGAGAATCGCATTTAATTGATGCATTAATAAAAAATTGTAGACATTTTTTTAGGCGATTGTGAACAGTTGAGCCCTTGTATCCCGTGGCCTTAGACCAAAGTACGTCGGTTTGGGGCCTTGACACCGGTGACTACCCAGTCTTGTAGGGACTTTACGACACGCGTATCCTCGGCGGTCCGTCGACCAACAGTAAAAGCGGAATGCCGATATGTCTGATTTGAAAACTGCCGCTCTCGAATATCATGCCCATCCTCGTCCAGGAAAGCTGAGTGTAGAGCTCACCAAAGCCACCGCCACCGCCCGCGACCTGTCGCTGGCCTACAGCCCTGGCGTGGCCGAGCCCGTACGTGAAATCGCACGCGACCCTGAGCTGGCGTACAAGTACACCGGCAAAGGCAACCTCGTTGCAGTGATTTCCGATGGCACCGCGATTCTGGGCCTGGGCAACCTTGGCCCATTGGCTTCCAAGCCGGTCATGGAAGGCAAGGGCGTGCTGTTCAAGCGCTTTGCCGGCATTGACGTTTTCGACATCGAAGTCGATTCCGAGAGCCCGCAGGCTTTCATCGACACCGTAAAGCGCATTTCCATCACTTTCGGTGGCATCAACCTGGAAGACATCAAGGCACCTGAGTGCTTCGAGATCGAAAAGGCCCTGATCGAACAGTGCGACATTCCGGTATTCCACGATGACCAGCACGGTACCGCGATCGTTACCGCGGCCGGCATGATCAACGCCCTGGAAATCGCCGGCAAGACCCTGGCTGACGCCAAGATCGTCTGCCTGGGCGCCGGTGCGGCAGCTATCTCGTGCATGAAGCTGATCGTGAGCATGGGCGCCAAGCTGGAAAACATCTACATGGTCGACAGCAAGGGCGTGATCCAGTCCGAGCGCACCGACCTGAACCAGTACAAGGCGATGTTTGCCCACCCGTCCTCCAAGCGCACCCTGGCTGATGCCCTTGACGGTGCAGACGTGTTCGTCGGCCTGTCCGGCCCGAACCTGCTGAGCGCCGAAGGCCTGAAGTCCATGGCGGCCAACCCGATCGTGTTCGCCTGCTCCAACCCGGACCCAGAGATCGCGCCGGAACTGGCTCACGCCACCCGTAACGACGTGATCATGGCTACCGGCCGTTCGGACTACCCGAACCAGGTCAACAACGTGCTGGGCTTCCCGTTCATCTTCCGTGGCGCCTTGGACGTTCGCGCCAAGCGCATCAACGAAGAGATGAAAGTGGCTGCCGCCAACGCCCTGCGCGAACTGGCCAAGCTGCCGGTGCCTCAGGACGTATGCGACGCCTACGGCGGCGCCAAGCTGGAATTCGGTCGTGAGTACATCATTCCGAAGCCAATGGACAAGCGTCTGATCACCCTGATCTCCGATGCCGTGGCCAAAGCCGCCATCGAGACCGGTGTGGCCACCCTGCCGTATCCGAAGAACTACCCGCTGCAGAGCGTGGATGATGTGTTCAACGGCTAAGCCGTTGTAGCGCACCAACAAAAAGCCCCGGCTCTCGCGAGTCGGGGCTTTTTGCTGTGTGGTGATTTGTTTGAGCCTTGCACAGATCTAAATGTGGGGCCAGCTCCCACAGAAGCCAGTTGCCACACTGGATCTGCATCAGAACAGATCGATCGGCGCCGCCTCGTCTGCAGGCAGCGGGCTGCCTGGCACCACACCATTGCTCAGTTCATTGACTGACGGCGGCGTGTCTTCGCTCTTGAACAGTTCGAAGTACGCATTCGGCGTGCTTGGCGAGGCGGCGCGGCCACTGACCGGATCGATCCGCAGGCTGAGAATGCCTTCCGGCTCCGGCTGGGTATGCAACGGCTTGTCCTTCAAGGCAGCGCCCATGTAGCTCATCCAGATCGGCAGCGCGACGGTGCCGCCGAATTCGCGACGGCCGAGGCTTTCCGGCTGGTCGTAGCCGGTCCATACGGTGGTCACGTAGTCGCCGTTGTAGCCGGAGAACCAGGCGTCCTTGGAGTCGTTGGTGGTGCCGGTCTTGCCTGCGATGTCCGCACGGCCGAGGGCCAGGGCACGGCGGCCGGTGCCTTTCTTGATCACATCTTCAAGGATGCTGTTGAGGATGTAGGTGGTGCGACCATCCACAATCCGTTCGGCCACTGCCGGCGCCTGTGGCTCGGCAGGTATGGCGGCGTTGGCGGCCGGCGTGGCGCCTGGCGTCGGTTCGATCGTGATACCGCCGTTGCTCGGCGCGGCCAGGCCGTCCGTGGCGGCGATACCGTTGACCACATCACCCGGCACCCGTGGTGGGTTGGCGGTGAACAGGGTGTCGCCATTGCGGCTTTCGATCTTGTCGATCAGGTACGGCGTGATCTTGTAGCCGCCGTTGGCAAAGGTGCTCCAGCCGGTGGCGATTTCCATTGGCGTGAGGGTCGCGGTGCCCAGGGCCAGGGACAGGTTCGGCGGCAGGTCCGACTTGTTGAAGCCAAAGCGCGTCATGTAATCGATGGTCTTGCCGACGCCCATCGCTTGCAGCAGGCGGATCGATACCAGGTTGCGCGACTTGTACAGCGCCTCGCGGATACGGATCGGGCCGAGGAAGGTGTTGGTGTCGTTCTTCGGACGCCAGACCTTGTCCAGGTACTCGTCGACAAACACGATCGGGGCATCGTTGACCAGGCTGGCGGCTGTGTAGCCGTTATCCAGCGCGGCGCTGTAAATGAACGGCTTGAAGCTCGAGCCCGGCTGGCGCTTGGCCTGGGTGGCGCGGTTGTAGTTGCTCTGCTCGAAGGCAAAGCCGCCGACCAGGGCGCGGATCGCACCGTTCTGCGGGTCCAGGGAGACCAGCGCGCCCTGGGCGACCGGCACCTGGCTGAATTTGAGGCTATCGTCCTTCTGGCGTTGCACGCGGATCAAATCGCCCACCTGCGCCACATCCGACGGCTGCTTGGGCATCGGGCCCATGCTGTTGGTGTTCAGGAACGGGCGGGCCCACTTCATGCTGTCCCACGACACATGGGCTTCGCCGGTGCGGGTCAGCACCTGCACGCCGTCTTTCTTCACCTGGGTCACGATGGCCGGCTCCAGGCCGCTGATCGCGCGCTGCTTGCCCAGTTCGGTGGTCCACGCGCTCAGGGTCTTGCCCGGCAGACGCGATTCGGGGCCGCGGTAGCCGTGGCGCTGGTCGTAGGTGATCAGGCCGGAATGCACGGCGTTGTTGGCGATTTCCTGGGTGTCGCTCGGAACGGTCGTGGTGACGCGGAAACCTTCGGTGTAGGCCTCGCTGCCATACCGGCCGACCATCTCGGCACGGGCCATTTCGGCGATATACGGTGCGTTCACTTCCGGCGTCGGCACGTGGTAACTGGCGTTCAACGGCTCGGCCACGGCGGTTTCGTAGGCGTGCTGGTCAATCTTGCCCAGCTTGTACATGCGCCCCAGGATCCAGTCGCGGCGCTCTTTGCTGCGCGCCGGGTTGGCCAGTGGGTTGAAGCGCGACGGCGCCTTGGGCAGGCCGGCGATCATCGCCATCTGCGCCAGGCTGGCATCACGAATCGACTTGCCGTAGTAGACCTGCGACGCCGCCTCGATGCCGTAGGCACGGTTGCCCAGGTAGATCTTGTTGACGTACAGCTCAAGGATCTCGTCCTTGGTCAACTGGCGTTCAATCTGCAAGGCCAGCAGGATCTCTGTGGCCTTGCGCGAAAAACTGCGTTCGCTGGTGAGGAAGAAGTTCTTCGCCACCTGCATGGTGATGGTGCTGCCGCCGGATTGAATGTGTCCGCTTTTTACCAATTGCGTGGCTGCACGCACCAGGCTGCTTGGGTCGACGCCGTAGTGGTTGGCGAAATTGTCGTCTTCGGCCGACAGCAAGGCGCTGATGAAATTGGGCGGAATATCGGCAAAACGGATCGGGGTGCGGCGCATTTCACCGAACTCCGCGATCAGCTTTTCATCGCTGCTGTAGACCCGCAAAGGAATCTGCAACTGGATACTTCTGAGTGCCTCTACGGAGGGTAAACCCGGACTAAGGTAGAGGTAGGCCCCGCTGAGTACGAGCAGCAGCCCGCAGACGATCGCGACAATGGAGTACCCGAAAAACTTCAGCAGACGAATCAAGGCTTTTGGATTTCCAGAGAAAAGAATGGGTTAGGCGTCGGGGCATGCATGGCAAACGATGGATCGACCCGGGCTGCAGATAAAAGCGGGGAAAAACGCTGCGCATTAAAGCATTTTTCGGCTTGGGGCGTCATTCGCGCCTCTCAAACAAGCCGACCGAATGCACGGTGCGCGGCAGCAATCAGGCGGTATGACAGGGAAAGTTTTGGGGAGTTTTATGAAAAAGGGATTTTTCAGGCGAAAAGTCGCCAGCGTCCTGGGCGTCGATCTTAATGATCAGGAGATCAAGCTGGTCGAACTGGGCCGTTCAATTCGCGGTTACAGCGTGCAAGGCTATGTCATCCAGGCGTTGCCGGCCCATGTGGTGGTCGATGGCGCCGTGCTCGACCTTGCGGCTGCCGGGCAGGCGCTGCGCCAGGCCTTGTCGCGGCTGCACACATCGACCAGGTACGCGGCCGTTGCCGTGGCGGGGCCTTCGGTCATCACGCAGGTGATCGAAATGGAGGCTGGGCTCAGCGACGACGAGATGGGCTGGAAGATCCAGATGGAGGCGGATCAATACATTCCCTATCCACTGGATGACATGGCGCTCGACTTTTATGTGCAGGGCCCTTGTGCCCATGACCCCATGCGCGTCGAGGTGCTGCTGGCGGCGTGCCTCAGGGAACAGGTCGAGGCACGCGCGGCGGTCCTGGCCCTGGCTGGGTTGATGCCGAGGGTGGTGGACATAGAACGGTTTGCATTGGCGCGCGCTTGCCTTCAGGATTTCCCCAGCTTCACGCCGAGCCATCAAGTCGATGGCGAACGATGGGCTATGGATGCCCAGGGAATGGGAGTTGCTTGCGGGTTGGCCCTGAGGAGTTTCGCTTGATGACACGAATCAACCTATTACCCTGGCGCCAGGCACTCGCGCAGCGGCGGCGCAAATTTTTCCTGATGTTGCTGCTGGCATTGGCTGGTGTGGCGCTCGCAGCGGTGTGGCTGGCCAATCAAGTGATCGACCAAGCCATCGACCGCCAGGTCACGCGCAATAGCCGCGTCGATAGCGACATTGCGGTCCTGGATGCGCGCATCAAGACCATCGACGACCTGCACGTGCAAGGCCGGCAATTGGCGCAGCGCATGAAGGTGGTCGAGGACTTGCACGACGCTCGCTCGTCCGGCGCCCAGCTGTTGGACCAGTTGGCGCGCGCGGTGCCTGATGGCGTGCACCTGCATGAGGTGGTGGCCAAGGGCGATGCGGTGAGTGTCCGTGGCAGTGCCGAGTCCAGCCAGGATATTGCCCAATTGATGCGCCGCCTGGAGGCCTCGCAAGGTGCCAGCGCCACCCGCTTGCAACATGTGCGAACGGAAGGCGTGCGTGGCGACAATGAATTCCAGTTGATGGTGCGCAAGGGAGCGCCAGGCGAGGTTCAGCCATGAGCCGGGTCAGGCTCGATGTCGGCTCGCTCTATCACAACGCTGCAACATGGCCTTTGGCAGGCAAGCTCTTGTCAGGCTGTGCGCTGGCAGGTTTGGTGCTGCTGGTGGGCGATAGGCTGTATCTCGACGCGTCACAGGACCGTTTGCGCCAGGCTGAACTGAACGGCGTGGCGCTTGAGCAGCAATTGGCGCAAAAAAGCGTGCTGGCTGCCGGCCTTGAACAGCGTACCCAGCAGTTGCAGGTGCTGCGCGAGCAGGTCGAGGCGCGTTGGCGGCAATTGCCCGGCGAGTCCGCAATGCCCGGCCTGCTTGACGACACGGCGCGGTTGGCGCTGGCCAATGGTCTGTTGGTGGAAAGCATCACGCCGTTGGATGAGCAGGCGCGTCCGTTCTATATCGAGCAGCCGGTGCAGATTGGCGTCAGCGGGACCTTTCACGACCTGGCAAGGTTCGTGAGTGCCCTGGGCGGCCTGTCGCGGATCACCACGGTGCATGACCTCGCCCTGCGGCCTGACGGCAAGCTGTTGCGCCTTGATCTGCTGGCCAGGACTTATTGGCGCGCGCAGCAAAGCGCTGGGGTGGGTGAGTACGTGGCGCAGGCCCCGTCCTTTGTCTACGACCCCCAGGGATTGCGCGATCCTTTCCAGCCCCTTGCGGTTCAAGTCACCCGCACCCGTGGTCGGCCGGCCCAAGCGCCGGACCTTGCTCGGCCACGGGGCATCCTCGAAGCGCTGGCGGTCGATCAATTCGAAATGGTCGGCACCCTGTCCCGTGGTATGCAGGCCTTTGTCTTGCTGCGTGCGGCTTCCGAAGTGCATCGGCTGGCGGTCGGCGACTACCTCGGGCCGCATCACGGTCGGATCACCGCCATCTACGCCGGGCATATCGAGCTGGTCGAGTTATTTCCCGATGAACAGGGTGACTGGTTGGAGCGCCCGCGAACCCTCGCGTTAAACGTCAACTCATAACGGAATAAAACCAATGAAAAGGACTTTCCTGTCCTTCGGTGTGGCGCTATGGATAGCGTTCACGGCGCCGATGGCTGCTGCTGTGCCCAATCGCGTCGACCTGATCCACCTGCCGCCCCCGGTGGCGGGTGCTGGCGACAAGCTCAACCTCAACTTCCAGAATGTCGAGCTGCGCGCCGTGTTGCAGCAAATTGCCGATGTGGCGGGCCTCAACCTGGTGGCCGGCGACGACGTGCAAGGCTCGATTACCCTGCGGCTCAAGGATGTGCCCTGGGACCAGGCGCTGGACTTGGTGTTGCAAGCCAAAGGCCTGGATAAACGGATCAAGGCCGGTGCCTTGCTGGTTGCACCCGCCGAGGAGCTGGCCGCGCGTGAATTGCTGAGTTTGGAATCGCGCCGGCAGATGGCCGAATTGGCGCCGCTGCGCCGGGAACTGTTGCAGGTCAACTACGCCAAGGCCGCTGATCTGGCCAAACTGTTCCAGTCGATGAGCGGGTTTGAGGGGGTCACCGATGAGCGTGGCTCGGTGGCGGTGGATGAACGCACCAATAACATCATTGCCTACCAGACCGGCGAGCGCCTGGAGGAGCTGCGGCGGATTGTGGCGCAACTGGATATTCCGGTGCGCCAGGTGATGATCGAAGCGCGGATTGTCGAGGCCAACGTGGATTACGACAAAAGCCTCGGGGCGCGCTGGGGCGGACGGCTCAATCGTGGAAACTGGGCGGGCGGGGGCATCCGCAAGCCGTTGCCGGAAGGCGCGGAGCTGCCGGAAAGCCCGCCCAGCTCGCCGTTTGTCGATTTGGGGGCGATTACCGGCACCTCGGGGCTGGGCGTGGCCTACGTCACCGACAACCTGCTGCTGGACCTGGAACTGACCGCCATGGAGAAAACCGGTAACGGCGAAATCGTCTCACAGCCCAAGGTGGTTACATCCGATAAGGAAACCGCACGCATCCTCAAGGGCACCGAGATTCCGTACCAGGAATCGAGCTCCAGCGGCGCCACATCGGTGTCGTTCAAGGAGGCCTCGCTGTCCCTGGAGGTCACCCCGCAGATCACCCCGGATGACCGCGTGATCATGGAGGTCAAGGTCACCAAGGACGAGCCCGACTACCTGAATAAACTCAACGATGTGCCGCCGATCAAGAAGAACGAAGTCAACGCCAAGGTGCTGGTCCGGGATGGCGAGACCATTGTCATTGGCGGAGTTTTCTCCAATACCCAAAGCAAAGTGGTAGATAAAGTGCCATTTTTGGGCGATGTGCCGTATCTTGGCCGCCTTTTCCGGCGCGATGTGCTGGCGGAGAAAAAATCCGAGCTGCTGGTATTCCTGACTCCGCGTATTATGAATAACCAGGCGATTGCTGTGAGTCGTTGATTCTGTGCGAAATTTGATTCTTGTAGGACCGATGGGCGCTGGAAAAAGCACCATCGGCCGTTTGCTTGCCAAAGAGCTGCGCCTGCCATTCAAAGATTCCGACAAGGAAATTGAAGTGCGCACGGGTGCCAATATCCCATGGATCTTCGATAAGGAAGGCGAACTGGGCTTTCGGGACCGCGAGCAGGCGATGATCGCCGAGCTGTGCGGCCTCGACGGCGTGGTATTGGCCACCGGCGGTGGCGCAGTCATGCGCGAAGAGAACCGTCGGGCACTGCATGCCGGTGGTCGGGTGGTCTACCTGCATGCCTCGGTCGAGCAACAGGTTGGCCGCACCGCCCGCGATCGCAATCGCCCGCTGCTGCGCACGGCCAACCCGGAAAAAACCTTGCGGGACCTGCTGGCGCTGCGCGATCCGCTGTATCGGGAGATCGCCGATCTGGTGGTGGAAACCGATGAGCGGCCACCTCGGATGGTGGTCCTCGATATTCTTGAGCGCCTGCAACGGCTGCCACCCCGTTAAAGCCAGGCCCGAAATGCGCTATTCTCGGCGGCGCGCCATCACCCTCTGGGGTGTGGCGTAGAGCCATCAGGCAACGCCGAGTCTCGACGTTGCCGGTCGTCAATACATCTCTAACGCGGGGACACATGCAGACACTTAAGGTCGATCTAGGCGAGCGCAGCTACCCGATCCATATTGGCGAAGGTCTGCTGGACCAGCCCGAGTTGCTCGCACCGCATATTGCCGGGCGGCAAGTGGCGATCATCTCCAACGAAACGGTCGCGCCGCTGTATCTTGAGCGTCTGAGCCGCAGTCTTGCGGCGTATTCGGTGATCTCGGTGATCCTGCCCGACGGCGAAGCCCACAAGAACTGGGAAACCCTGCAACTGATCTTTGATGGCCTGCTCACCGCGCGCCATGATCGCCGCACCACCGTGATCGCCCTGGGCGGCGGTGTGATCGGCGACATGGCCGGCTTTGCGGCGGCCTGCTACCAGCGTGGCGTGGACTTTATCCAGGTGCCGACCACCTTGCTGTCCCAGGTCGACTCGTCGGTGGGCGGCAAGACCGGTATCAATCATCCGCTGGGCAAGAATATGGTTGGCGCGTTCTACCAGCCTCAGGCTGTGCTGATCGACACCGCCACCCTCAATACCTTGCCGCCGCGCGAGTTGTCGGCGGGCCTGGCGGAAGTCATCAAGTACGGGCTGATCTGCGATGAGCCGTTCCTGGCCTGGCTGGAAGAGCACGTCGACGCCCTGCGCAACCTCGATCAGGTCGCCCTCACCGAAGCGATTTCCCGCTCCTGCGCCGCCAAGGCGCTGGTGGTGAATGCCGATGAACGGGAGTCCGGCGTACGGGCCACCCTGAACCTCGGCCACACCTTCGGCCATGCGATCGAAACGCACATGGGCTATGGTGTGTGGTTGCATGGGGAGGCCGTAGCGGCTGGCACAGTAATGGCATTGGACATGTCGCAGCGCCTGGGCTGGATCAGTGCCCAGGAGCGTGATCGTGGTATCCGCCTGTTCCAGCGCGCCGGTTTGCCGGTCATTCCGCCTGAGGAAATGACCGAGGCGGACTTCCTCGAACATATGGCGATAGACAAGAAAGTGATCGACGGTCGACTACGACTGGTGCTGTTGCGCCGCATGGGCGAAGCGGTGGTGACCGACGATTATCCAAAAGAGATTCTACAGGCCACGCTGGGAGCGGATTACCGCGCCCTGGCTCAGCTGAAAGGTTAACCAGATTCCGATGACTAGTTTGCATGCCGACGAGGCGTTCCTCGGCCATTACCAGTTAAGCCACGACCCTTTTGCTCCACGGGTGCCTGGCTTCAAATTCTTCCCGGCCCAGCGCAAGCCAGTGCTGGGGCAACTGCACCACCTGGCGCGCTACAGCCAGTTGCTGCTGGTGGTCACCGGCCCGTTGGGCAGCGGCAAGACCTTGCTGCGCCAGGCCCTGGTGGCCAGTACCAACAAGCAATCGGTGCAGAGCGTGGTCGTATCCGCTCGCGGGGCCGGTGATGCGGCGGGTGTGCTGCGCCAGGTGGCCCAGGCCCTGGACGTGTCCAGCGCCGAGCCGAATGCGATCCTCAAGCAAGTGGTGCAATTGGGCCTGACCGGCCAGGAAGTCTACTTGCTGGTGGATGACGCCGAGCAGCTTGACGAGTCCGCGCTGGAAGCGCTGTTGGCGCTGGCAGCCGGCACGCCGGAAGGCCGTCCCCACGTGTTCCTGTTTGGTGAGTCGTCGCTGATCGCCGATCTGGAGCAGATCAGTGGCGATCAAGAGCTGTTCCACGTGATCGAATTGCAACCGTACGAAGAAGAGGAAACCCGCGAATACCTGGCTCAACGCCTGGAAGGCGCAGGGGCCGGTATCGAACTTTTCTCCGCCCAGCAGATCTCTGATATTCACGAAAGCTCCGACGGCTGGCCTGGCACCATCAACCAGGTCGCCCGCGATGCGATGATCGAAGCCATGATTGCCAGCCGCTCTGCGGTCAAGCGTCCAAAGATGGGGTTCACTATGCCTAAGAAGCACGTATTGGCGATTTCCGCCGTTGTCGTGGTTGCCGTCGCCGCCGCCTGGTTGATCCCGGGCCGCAACAAGGCCCCGACCACCGCTGGCGCGCCAACCGAACAGGCGCAGTTGCCACTGGGCAAGCCCACGCCAAATGTCGAATTCGCCAACTCCGGCCAGCCAACCAACCTGCCGATGGTCGGCCAGCCGGTGATGCGCGGCCCGCTCGCCGAAGAAGCCGGCGGCATCTCCGAAGGCGACGACGGCGTGCCGGTGGAAGGCTCCAGCGCCACACCGCCAACCGTGACCACCACCGCGCCACCTGCGGGCGTGCCGGCAGGCCAGCCAGCGGCAGTTGCCAAGCCGACGCCGACGCCGACGCCGGCACCGACCGTCGCCACCGCCAAGCCGACGCCAGTGACCAAGCCGGTTGTCGCGGCGCCAGCGCCAGCCGCCAAGCCAACCCCGGCTCCGGCCGCCAAGCCGGCTGAAAAGCCTGTCACCGTCGCCAAGGCCGGTGCAGCGGGTAGCGGTTGGTACGGCAGCCAGCCTGCGAGCAACTTCGTGGTGCAGATCCTCGGCACCAGCTCCGAAGCCAACGCCCAGGCGTTCGTGAAAGAGCAGGGCGGCGAGTACCGTTATTTCAAGAAAGTGCTCAACGGCAAGCCTCTCTACGTGATCACCTACGGCAACTTCTCCAGCCGTGCAGCCGCTGATTCTGCGATCAAATCCTTGCCAGCGAAGGTTCAGGCTGGTAAACCTTGGCCTCGCACTGTCGCCAGCGTTCAACAAGAACTGGCAGCAACTCGCTGAAGATCCGGCGGCCTTACCCAGGCCGCCCTCCCGGCACCTCAAAAAATATCCGCAAGTGCGTGCTGCCCTCACAGGCCGCGCGCTTTGTGGTGTCTGCGTCACAGTGGCTTTTGAGTCGTAGCGGTCAGAATTAAAAAAGTTTTGACTAGCACAGCATATCGCTTTAAACCTTTCATAAATGCGACATAGATTTGCGACATTTCGTCGCTAAATTTGTGAGCGTCTGTGTCGGTGTGTACAATGACCTCCCTTTTGCCCCCGCTAAGCCGGCGTACGTTCGGCGTGGAAGGTAACCGGTTGAATTGAAAAGAAATTTGCCTCGATATAAGAGGCAGCCTGGTGAGAAAGTGTCTATGAAAGCAGGTCTGTACCAACCCGATGAATTCAAGGATAACTGCGGTTTCGGCCTGATAGCCCATATGCAGGGCGAGCCCAGTCATACCCTTTTGCAAACGGCCATCGAGGCCCTGACCTGCATGACCCACCGCGGTGGGATCAACGCCGACGGCAAGACCGGTGACGGTTGCGGCTTGCTGATCCAAAAGCCCGACCTGTTCCTGCGCGCTGTCGCCAAAGAGCAATTTGCGGTCGACCTGCCCAAGCAGTACGCCGTGGGCATGGTGTTTTTCAACCAGGACCCGGTAAAAGCCGAAGCCGCTCGCGAGAACATGAACCGCGAGATCCTCGCGGCCGGCCTGCAACTGGTCGGCTGGCGCAAAGTGCCGATCGACACCAGCGTACTCGGCCGCCTGGCCAACGAGCGTCTGCCGCAGATCGAACAAGTGTTCATCGCAGGCGACGGCCTCAGCGACCAGGACATGGCGATCAAGCTGTTTACCTCCCGTCGTCGTTCGTCCGTGGCCAACGCCGCCGATGCCGACCACTACATCTGCAGCTTTTCCCACAAGACCATTATCTACAAAGGCCTGATGATGCCGGCGGACCTCACCGCCTTCTATCCAGACCTGAGCGATGAGCGCCTGCAAACCGCGATCTGCGTGTTCCACCAGCGCTTCTCCACCAACACCCTGCCGAAATGGCCGCTGGCCCAGCCATTCCGCTTCCTCGCCCACAACGGCGAGATCAACACCATCACCGGTAACCGCAACTGGGCCGTGGCCCGTCGCACCAAGTTCGCCAACGACCTGATGGACCTCGAAGAGCTCGGCCCGCTGGTCAACCGCGTGGGTTCCGACTCCTCCAGCATGGACAACATGCTCGAACTGATGGTCACCGGCGGCATCGACCTGTTCCGTGGCGTGCGCATGATCATTCCGCCAGCGTGGCAGAACGTCGAGACCATGGACCCGGACCTGCGTGCATTCTACGAGTACAACTCGATGCACATGGAGCCGTGGGACGGCCCGGCCGGCGTGGTCATGACCGACGGTCGCTACGCGGTGTGCCTGCTCGATCGTAACGGTCTGCGCCCGGCGCGTTGGGTCACCACCACCAACGGTTTCATCACCCTTGCGTCGGAAATCGGCGTGTGGAACTACCAGCCCGAAGACGTCATCGCCAAAGGCCGCGTCGGCCCTGGCCAGATCCTGGCCGTGGACACCGAAACCGGGCAGATCCTCGACACCGATGCCATCGACAACCGCTTGAAGTCGCGTCACCCGTACAAGCAATGGCTGCGCAAGAACGCCCTGCGCATCCAGGCGACCATGGAAGACAACGACCACGGTTCGGCGTTCTACGATGTCGATCAGCTCAAGCAATACATGAAGATGTACCAGGTCACGTTCGAAGAGCGCGACCAGGTGCTGCGTCCGCTCGGCGAGCAAGGCTACGAGGCCGTCGGCTCCATGGGCGATGACACGCCGATGGCCGTGCTGTCCCAGCGCGTGCGTACGCCGTACGACTACTTCCGCCAGCAGTTCGCCCAGGTGACCAACCCACCGATCGACCCGCTGCGCGAAGCCATCGTGATGTCTTTGGAAGTGTGCCTCGGTGCCGAGCGCAACATCTTCCAGGAGTCGCCTGAGCACGCTTCCCGTGTGATCCTCAGCTCGCCTGTGATCTCGCCGGCCAAGTGGCGTTCGTTGATGACCCTGGACCGCCCTGGCTTCGACCGCCAGATCATCGACCTGAACTACGACGAGAGCCTCGGCCTTGAAGCCGCGGTGCGCAACGTCGCCGACCAGGCCGAAGAAGCCGTGCGCGCCGGTCGTACCCAGATCGTGCTGACCGACCGTCACATCGCCCCAGGCAAGCTGCCGATCCACGCCTCGCTCGCCACCGGCGCGGTACACCACCGCCTGACCGAAAAAGGCCTGCGCTGCGACTCCAACATCCTTGTCGAAACGGCCACTGCCCGCGACCCACACCACTTTGCGGTGTTGATCGGCTTCGGCGCCTCGGCGGTGTACCCGTTCCTCGCGTACGAAGTGCTGGGCGACCTGATCCGTACGGGTGAAGTGCTGGGCGACCTCTATGAGGTGTTCAAGAACTACCGTAAGGGCATCACCAAGGGCCTGTTGAAGATCCTGTCGAAGATGGGCATCTCCACCGTCACGTCCTATCGCGGTGCGCAACTGTTCGAAGCCATCGGCCTGTCCGAAGAAGTCTGCGAGTTGAGCTTCCGTGGCGTGCCAAGCCGTATCAAGGGTGCACGTTTCGTCGACATCGAAGCCGAGCAGAAAGCCCTCGCGGCCGAAGCCTGGAGCGCGCGCAAGCCGATCCAGCAAGGCGGCCTGCTCAAGTTCGTGCACGGTGGCGAATACCACGCGTACAACCCGGACGTGGTCAACACCCTGCAAGCCGCCGTGCAGCAGGGCGACTACGCCAAGTTCAAGGAATACACGAGCCTGGTGGACAACCGCCCGGTGTCGATGATCCGCGACCTGTTCAAGGTGAAGACCCTGGACACGCCGATGGACATCAGCGAAGTCGAGCCGCTGGAATCGATCCTCAAGCGCTTTGACTCTGCCGGTATCTCCCTGGGCGCGCTGTCGCCCGAGGCCCACGAAGCCCTGGCCGAAGCCATGAACCGCCTGGGTGCGCGTTCCAACTCCGGCGAAGGCGGCGAGGACCCGGCGCGCTACGGCACCATCAAGAGCTCGAAGATCAAGCAAGTGGCGACTGGCCGTTTCGGCGTGACTCCGGAATACCTGGTCAACGCCGAAGTGCTGCAGATCAAGGTCGCCCAGGGCGCCAAGCCCGGCGAAGGCGGCCAGCTGCCAGGCGGCAAGGTCAACGGTCTGATCGCCAAGCTGCGTTACGCAGTGCCGGGCGTCACCCTGATCTCGCCACCGCCGCACCACGACATCTACTCGATCGAAGACTTGTCGCAGCTGATTTTCGACCTCAAGCAAGTCAACCCGCAGGCCCTGGTCTCGGTGAAACTGGTAGCAGAAGCCGGCGTGGGCACCATCGCCGCCGGTGTGGCCAAGGCCTATGCCGACCTGATCACCATCTCCGGCTACGACGGCGGCACCGGCGCATCGCCGCTGACCTCGATCAAGTACGCCGGTGCACCGTGGGAACTCGGCCTGGCCGAAACCCACCAGACCCTGCGCGGCAACGACCTGCGTGGCAAGGTTCGGGTACAAACCGACGGCGGCCTGAAAACCGGCCTCGACGTGATCAAGGCCGCGATCCTCGGCGCCGAAAGCTTCGGTTTCGGCACCGCGCCAATGATCGCCCTGGGCTGCAAATACCTGCGCATCTGCCACTTGAACAACTGCGCCACCGGCGTCGCCACTCAGAACGAGAAGCTGCGCAAGGATCACTACATCGGCACCGTCGACATGGTGGTGAACTTCTTCACCTACGTCGCCGAAGAGACCCGTGAGTGGCTGGCCAAGCTGGGCGTGCGCTCCCTCGAAGAGCTGATCGGTCGTACCGATCTGTTGGAAATCCTTCAGGGCCAGACCGCCAAGCAACATCACCTGGACCTGACGCCGCTGCTCGGCAGCGATCACATCCCGGCCGACAAGCCGCAGTTCTGCGGTGTCGAGCGCAACCCGCCATTCGACAAAGGCCTGCTGGCCGAGAAGATGGTGGAGATCGCCGGCTCGTCGATCCTGGAGTCTAGCGGTGGCGAATTCGCCTTGGACATCTGCAACTGCGACCGTTCCATCGGCGCGCGCATCTCCGGCGAAATCGCACGCAAGCACGGCAACCAGGGCATGGCGAAAGCGCCGATCACTTTCCGCTTCAAGGGCACTGCGGGCCAGAGCTTTGGCGTGTGGAACGCCGGTGGCCTGCACATGTACCTCGAAGGCGACGCCAACGACTACGTGGGCAAGGGCATGACCGGCGGCAAGCTGGTGATCGTTCCGCCTAAAGGCAGCGTCTACAAGACTCAGGACAGTGCCATCATCGGTAACACCTGCTTGTACGGCGCCACCGGCGGCAAGCTGTTCGCCGCCGGCACCGCCGGTGAGCGTTTTGCCGTACGTAACTCCGGTGCCCACACCGTGGTGGAAGGCACCGGCGATCACTGCTGTGAGTACATGACTGGGGGCTTTGTCGCGGTACTGGGCAAGACCGGTTACAACTTCGGTTCGGGCATGACCGGCGGTTTCGCCTACGTGCTCGACCAGGACAACACCTTCGTCGACAAGGTCAACCACGAGTTGGTCGAGATCCAGCGGATCAGCGGCGAAGCCATGGAGTCCTACCGGAACCACTTGCAGCACGTGCTGGACGAGTACGTCGAGGAGACCGGCAGCGAATGGGGCCGCAACCTCGCCGAAAACCTCGATGATTACCTGCGTCGTTTCTGGCTGGTCAAGCCCAAGGCTGCCAACCTGAAATCGTTGCTTTCCAGCATCCGTGCCAACCCGCAGTGATATGCGCCTGAAGAGTTTGATGAGGTTTTAACATGGCTGAACGTCTGAATAACGACTTCCAGTTCATCGATGTCGGGCGCAAAGATCCGAAGAAGAAACTGTTGCGTCAACGCAAGAAAGAGTTCGTGGAAATCTACGAACCCTTCAAACCCCAGCACTCGGCCGACCAGGCCCACCGCTGCCTGGGTTGCGGTAACCCGTATTGCGAATGGAAGTGCCCGGTGCACAACTTCATTCCCAACTGGCTGAAGTTGGTGGCCGAGGGCAACATCCTCGCCGCCGCCGAGCTGTCGCACCAGACCAATACCCTGCCGGAAGTCTGCGGCCGGGTGTGCCCGCAGGACCGTCTGTGCGAGGGTGCGTGCACCCTCAACGACGGCTTCGGCGCGGTGACCATCGGTTCGGTGGAGAAGTACATCACCGACACCGCGTTCGCCATGGGCTGGCGTCCGGACATGTCCAAGGTCAAGCCGACCGGCAAGCGCGTCGCCATTATCGGCGCCGGTCCTGCCGGCCTCGGTTGTGCCGACGTGCTGGTGCGTGGCGGCGTGACCCCGGTGGTGTTCGACAAGAACCCGGAAATCGGTGGCCTGCTGACCTTCGGTATCCCCGAGTTCAAGCTGGAAAAAACCGTCCTGAGCCACCGTCGCGAAGTGTTCACCGGCATGGGTATCGAGTTCCGTCTCAATACCGAAATCGGCAAAGACGTGACCATGGAGCAACTGCTCGAAGAATACGATGCCGTGTTCATGGGCATGGGCACCTATACCTACATGAAGGGCGGGTTTGCCGGTGAGGACCTGCCGGGCGTGTATGACGCGCTGGACTTCCTCATCGCCAACGTCAATCGCAACCTGGGCTTTGAAAAGTCGCCGGAAGACTTCGTCGACATGAAAGGCAAGAAGGTCGTGGTACTCGGCGGTGGTGACACCGCGATGGACTGCAACCGTACCTCGATCCGCCAGGGCGCCAAGTCGGTGACCTGTGCCTATCGTCGTGACGAAGCCAACATGCCTGGCTCGCGCAAAGAGGTGAAGAACGCCAAGGAAGAAGGCGTGAAATTCCTCTACAACCGCCAGCCGATTGCGATTGTCGGTGAAGATCGCGTCGAAGGCGTGAAGGTGGTCGAGACCCGTCTCGGCGAACCGGACGCCCGTGGCCGTCGCAGCCCCGAGCCGATCCCGGGTTCCGAAGAGATCATCCCGGCCGACGCCGTGGTCATTGCCTTCGGTTTCCGTCCAAGCCCGGCGCCGTGGTTCGAACAGTTCCAGATCCAGACCGACAGCCAAGGCCGCGTCGTGGCCCCGGAACAAGGCCAGTACAAGCACCAGACCAGTAACCCGAAGATCTTCGCCGGTGGCGACATGGTGCGCGGTTCTGACCTGGTGGTAACCGCGATCTTCGAAGGCCGCAATGCTGCCGAAGGTATCCTGGATTACCTGCAAGTCTGACCCCGATCCCGAGCTGAAACGGGATCAAACTGTGGGAGCGGGCTTGCTCGCGAATGCGGAGTATCAGTCACTAAATGTGTCGACTGACCCACCGCTTTCGCGAGCAAGCCCGCTCCCACATTTGGTTTCAGCGTGTTCAAGATATTGCTTCAAATCAACCCGATAGACAAAAGGCACGGCTCACTCCGTGCCTTTTGCGTCCGGCTCTGAGAAAATGCCCGCACTTTTTTTGCGGATGCCGACATGACTGCCCTGAAGAACGACCGTTTCCTTCGTGCCCTGCTCAAGCAACCCGTGGACGTCACCCCTGTGTGGATGATGCGCCAGGCCGGTCGCTACCTGCCGGAATACCGCGCCAGTCGCGCCAATGCCGGTGACTTCATGAGCCTGTGCATGAACCCGGAGTTCGCCTGCGAAGTCACGATGCAGCCGTTGGACCGCTACCCGCAACTGGACGCGGCGATCCTGTTCTCCGACATCCTCACCATTCCTGATGCCATGGGCCAGGGCCTGTACTTCGAAACCGGCGAAGGCCCGCGTTTCAAGAAGGTCGTCAGCACCCTGGCCGACATCGAAGCCCTGCCGATCCCTGATCCGCACAAAGACCTTGGCTACGTGATGGACGCCGTCAGCACCATCCGCCGCGAGCTCAACGGCCGCGTGCCGCTGATCGGCTTCTCCGGCAGCCCCTGGACCCTGGCCACCTATATGGTCGAAGGCGGTTCGTCGAAAGACTTCCGCAAGACCAAGGCCATGCTCTACGACAACCCGCAAGCCATGCACCTGCTGCTGGACAAGCTGGCACAGTCGGTCACCTCCTACCTCAACGGCCAGATCATGGCCGGCGCGCAAGCGGTGCAGATCTTCGATACGTGGGGCGGTAACCTGTCGGCGGCGGCGTACCAGGAGTTCTCCCTGGCCTATATGCGCAAGATCGTCAGCGGCCTGATCCGCGAACACGAAGGCCGCAAAGTGCCGGTGATCATGTTCACCAAGGGCGGCGGCCTGTGGCTGGAAAGCATCGCCGACGCCGGTGCCGACGCCCTCGGCCTGGACTGGACCTGCGACCTCGGTGAAGCCCGCCAGCGCGTCGGCAACCGTGTCGCGCTGCAAGGCAACATGGACCCGACCGTGCTCTACGCCAAGCCGGAAGCGATCCGTGCCGAAGTCGGCCGCATCCTGGCCAGCTACGGCAAGGGCAGCGGGCACGTGTTCAACCTCGGCCATGGCATCACGCCGGAAGTGAACCCGGAGAATGCGGGTGCGTTCTTGCGGGCGGTGCATGAACTGTCTGCGCAATACCACCAGTAAACACCCCCGCCTGACACGAGCCCTCCTTTGCCTGCAAAGGGGGGCTCGTTGCGTTTCAGCCGCCGTTCAGCACTGTCTGGGTAATCTCGGTTCTTTAGGATTTCTCCTACAGTCTAGGTAGTTCGCCTCGGTAAAAATCCTACCCGACTCTTCCACTCGCCATTGATTGGCGTTGCTTGTCAGGTGATTTCGAGATGAAGACTTCCCCCTATTCAACGATCCAGAAGCTCCTGCACTGGATATCGGCCGTCATTATTCTGTGGGCGCTGCTGTCAGGCTTTGTTGTGGCGATGTTTACCGTGCCAGCCCCGGTCAAGGCGTGGGTCGGCTTTTTCAACGTGTCGTTGACCAGCCTGTACATCCCGGTCTTTGTCATGCGGCTGTATTGCTCGTTTGGCCACAGCCTGGATTTTTCCATCAAGCGTACGCCGCAGGAGTACCTGGCGCTGCTGGTGCACAAGGCCATGTACCTGATGCTGGCGGTGGTACTGGCCACGGGCGTGCTGATGATGGACCGGCCGATCAACGTATTTAACCTGTTCACCATCGCCCCGTTCGAAAGTGACCCGGCGGCCATTGTCTGGTACACCCGCGTGCATGTGCTGTCGTGTGTGGGGTTGTTGCTGATGCTGGTCGCACATATTGGTGCGGTGGTGCTGCATGAAACGCGTGGTAAGCGGGTGATGGCGCGGATGTCGTTTGATAAGACAGCCGCTGCCGTACGTAGGGATCAGGATGTCAGAATCTGTTCAGCGAATCGTGCAACGACGTGATCGAAGGCTTGCTGATCAGCGAGTGCTGTTTCGCGCAGCGCCTTAGTCAGGGTTTTGAAGTCCTCATCGGTGGCCTGCGCTACAAAATCCGGGGCAAAAACACGCTTAATGGCACTCTGGCGTCGGTTGTTCAGGTAGGCGATGTCCAAAGCCAGGACTTCGATCATTTTTGCTGCTGGCGAGTCATCGGTGTTGGTTGCTTGTATTTCTCCGGTCAATAAGTAGCGAAAGCGCTCCTCGCAGCCTTCCTCCATCGGTGATATGTGCTCGGCTTCGTCAAACCAGTCGCCTTTGACATGTCCGCAATGCAGTGGGGAGCCACGTTTGGTTTCCCTGATGCAGGATGCGTGAAGATTCTGGTACTCCAGCCCCGGCTCTGCGAAGTGCTCTTGCGGTCGGAAGTGCTCGATATGCCTGGATGCGGCATCAGAACTGCCAGAGGCACAGGTGTTACGTGCTTTTTGCGTCTTGCAACGGCGGCAACTTCGCCAACTTCAACGCCACCAGCAACGCCCCCACCAACAACGCCACGATAAACCCGCCAATCCCATTCCACTCGGCGTAATGCCAGAAGAACCCGCCCGCCGTCCCCGCCACACTCGACCCCGCGTAATAGCAGAACAGGTACAGCGATGACGCCTGCCCCTTGGCCTTCACCGCGCGGCGGCCGATCCAGCTGCTGGCCACCGAGTGGGCGCCGAAGAAGCCGAAGGTGAAGACCAGCATGCCCGGTACGATCAGCCACAACGGGGTGAACAGGGTCAGGAGCATGCCGCTGAGCATCAGCACGATGGTGGCCCACAGCATGCGGCGGCGGCCGAGGCGGTCGGCCAGGGAGCCGATTTTCGCCGAACTGTAGATGCCCGACAGGTACACCAGCGACAGCAGGCCGACCACGGCCTGGCTCAAGTCGTAGGGATCGGCCAACAGGCGATAGCCGATGTAGTTGAACATCGTCACGAATGCGCCCATCAGCAGAAACGCTTCAAGAAACAGCCACGGCAGGCCCGCGTCCTTGAAGTGCATGACGAACCCATCCAGCAGGCTGCGCGGCCTGAGGCTGCTGGCGCGGAAGTTGCGCGATTCGGGAAGGATCTTCCAGAACACCGTGGCGGCGATCAGCGCCAGGGCGCCGATGATCAGCATCGCGGTGTGCCAGCTGACGAAATCGATCAGCACGCCGATGATCAGGCGCCCGCTCATGCCGCCAATCGCGTTGCCACCGATGTACAAGCCCATGGCCAAGCCGATGTGCTGCGGGTGGATCTCTTCGCTCAGGTAGGTCATCGCCACGGCGGCCAGGCCGCTCAGGGACAAACCCACCAACGCGCGCATCAAGAGGATCCCTTCCCACGTCGGCATCAGGCCGCTGGCAATCGTCGCCGTTGCTGCACAGAACAGCGCGGCGACCATCACCGGCTTGCGCCCCAGGGTGTCGGAGATCGGTCCGGTGATCAGCAAACCCAGGGCCAGCATCGCGGTGGACACCGACAGGATCAGGCTGCTCTGCGCTGCATTGATCGAGAACTCATGGGACAGCGCCGGCATCATCGGCTGCACGCAATACAGCAGGGCAAACGTGGCAAAACCACCGCAGAACAGCGCCAGTACCGTGCGCATGAACATCGGCGTGCCTTTTTCGATGTACGCGTCATTGAGCTGGGCCACCACCTCATCCAGGGCAGTGGGTGGCACTTCTTGAGCGAGTGGAGCGACAGCAGAATTCACGGGGACCTCGGGGAGGGGAAGCGTGCCAGGACCGGCCATGCAAAAAAGAATATAGCTGGCTAATGATTCTTTCCAATATATTGTTCGACCTGTTTGAGAGCTTTTACGACCTAATGAGGCTGGCATGGAATTACGACATCTGCGGTACTTCATCGCTGTCGCCGAAGAACTGCATTTCGGCCGCGCCGCGCAGGTGCTGGGCATCTCGCAACCGCCGCTGAGCCAGCAGATCCAGGCACTGGAGCAGGAGGTAGGCGCGCGGTTGTTCGAGCGTACCAATCGTCGGGTCGAGCTGAGCGAGGCCGGCCGCTTGTTCCTGCATGAGGCGCGATTGGTGTTGGCCCAGGTCGACAAGGCCGCTGATGTGGCCAGGCGTGCGCAATTGGGTGAACTGGGTGAATTGAAGATCGGCTTCACCTCGTCGGCGCCGTTCAACGCGAGCATTCCCCAGGCGATTTTTGCCTTCCGCCAGGCGTTCCCGGCGGTGCATCTGAACCTGCAGGAAATGAGCAGTACCGAAGTGGCCGAGTCACTGGTGGACGAGTCGATCCAGGTCGGCTTGATGCGCCCGCTGCCGTTGCCGGATTCCCTGAGTGTGATCGAGTTGATGCGCGAACCGCTGGTGGCCGTACTGAGCGCCGGTCACCCGTTGGCGCAAGGCAGCGAGCGCGGCCTGCACCTGGCGCAGTTGGCCGAGGAACCCTTCGTGTTTTTCCCGCGCAGCTACGGCAGCGGTCTCTATGCGCAGTTGCTGAACCTGTGCCGTGACGCCGGCTTCAGCCCGCACTTTGCCCAGGAGGCAGGGGAGGCGATGACCATCATCGGCCTGGTGGCGGCAGGATTGGGGGTGTCGGTGCTGCCAGCGTCTTACCAGCGCATCCGGATTGATGGCGTGGTCTATCGCACGTTGCTGGATGAGGAGGCGGTGACATCGGTGTGGCTGGTGCAGCGCAAGGGCGTGCAAACGCCGATGGCAGCGGCGTTTGTGGAGTTGTTGACGCGCAAGGCTGTTCAGTAAGCAATACGCAATTCAAAACGAAGCAGATCAAAGTGGGAGCTGGCTTGCCTGCGATAGCATCACCTCGGCCTGACTGAAAAACCGAGTTGTCTGCATCGCAGGCAAGCCAGCTGCCACAGGGAGCGGCCCTAGTGTTATTTGCTAGTGCCCGTCTGCTCAAACAACTGCGCCGCCGAGCCCGACTCGCTCACGCCGTTGCTGCGCAGCCCGGCCATGATGTCGCTGTCCAGGTTGTTCACCCAACGGTTGTAGTTGCGATGGATCTTGCCGTCCTTGTAGCCCAGGGCGCGGCTGTCGCGGTAGGTGATGGCGTAGCTGTTGCGGGTGTAGCGGATGTCGATGGCCGCGTAGTACTGGTTGCGGACGGTGATCTCGGCCTGCACCAGTTGTGGGCTCAGGCGTTGTACCGTCCAGTCGCGTTTTTGCAGGGCGCTGAGGATGACCTGCTTGATTTTTTCTTCGCCGACCTGGGCGTTGGCCGGCAGTTCGTGCTGGGTGTTGAGCACCGGCTTGCTGGTGCAACCGGCGGTGGTCAACAGGGCGAGAGAGATCAGGGTGGCGCGTAGCAAGGAAGACATTCCGTATTCTCCAATCGATTAAAAAGTCAGGACCAGCGGCGGAAGATCAGCGAGGTGTTGACGCCGCCAAAGGCAAAGTTGTTGTTCATCACGTAGTCGTGGTGCATCTCGCGGAACTCACCTTGCAGGTAATCGAGCTCACCGCATTGCGGGTCCACCACGTCCAGGTTGAAGGTGTGCACGTACTGGTTGCGGTTCATCATCTCGATGCTGAACCACGACTCCAGCGCGCCGCACGCGCCCAAGGTGTGGCCGAGAAAACTTTTCTGCGAACTGATGGGCATGCGGCTGCCGAACAAGGCGTGGGTGGCCAGGGTCTCGGCGACGTCACCTTGGTCGGTGGCGGTGCCGTGGCCGTTGACGTAGCCGATGGCCGCCGGCTCCAAGCCTGCATCCTCAAGCGCCAGCTCCATGGCGCGGCGCATGGTTTTCTGTTCCGGGCGCGTGGTGTGCTGGCCGTCGGCGTTGCTGCCGAAACCGACCAGTTCCGCGTGGATATGGGCACCGCGCGCCAGCGCATGTTCCAGTTCTTCGAGCACCAGCATGCCGCCGCCTTCGCCGATCACCAGGCCATCGCGGCCGCTGTCGTAGGGGCGTGGGCTGGTCTGCGGCGCATCGTTTTTCAGGCTGGTGGCGTAAAGCGCATCAAACACCATGGCTTCGGTGGGGCACAGTTCCTCGGCGCCACCGGCGAGCATCAACGGCAGGCGGCCGAACTTGATCGCCTCGTAGGCATACCCGATGCCCTGGCTGCCGCTGGTGCAGGCGCTGGACGTGGGGATCAGCCGCCCGGTCAGGCCAAAGAAGATGCTGATATTCGCCGCCGTGGTGTGCGGCATCATGCGTACGTAGGAGTTGGCATTCAGGCCCTCGGCCACCGAGTTCAGCAGCATATTGCCGAATGCCTTGATCTCGTCGGTGCTGCCGGTGGACGAACCGCAGGCCACGCCCATGCGCCCATCCTTGATCGACTCGTCACCCAGCAAACCGGCGTCCTGCAACGCCTGCTCCGCCGCCCACACCGCAAAGCGCGAGACACGGCCCATGCTGCGCAGTTGCTTGCGCGTCCAGTGGGCGGGCACGACAAAATCGTCGATCGGCCCGGCCAGGCGCGTGTTCAATTCGGTGAAACGGTCCCACTCATCCATGCGCCGGATGCCGCTGCGGTTGGCGCGGAAGTTGGCCGAGATGGTCGCCCAATCGCTGCCCAGGGAAGTCATGCCGGCCATGCCGGTCACTACGACGCGTTTCATCAGCACAGGCCTCCGTTCACGGCCAGGACCTGGCGGGTGATATAACCGGCCTCGGCCGACATCAGGAAATTCACCGCACCGGCGACCTCTTCCGGGGTGCCCATGCGCTGTGCCGGGATCATCTTCATCAACTCTTCCACCGGCACGTTTTCATCCAGCATCGCTGTGTCGATCAGGCCCGGTGCGACGCAGTTGACGGTGATCTTGCGCTTGCCCAACTCGATGGCCAACGCTTTGGCTGCACCGATCAGGCCGGCTTTCGAGGCGCTGTAGTTGACCTGGCCACGGTTGCCGATCAGCCCGGAAACCGAAGTGATGCAGACGATGCGTCCAGCGGCGCGGCGGCGGATCATCGGCATCATCACCGGGTGCAGCACGTTGTAGAAACCGTCGAGGTTGGTACGCAGCACCACGTCCCAATCGTCTTCCGACAAGGCCGGGAACGCGCCGTCGCGAGTCAGGCCGGCGTTGAGCACCACGCCGTAATAGGCGCCGTTTGTCTCAACGTCCGCTTCAAGGATTGCCTTGCAGGCCGCGCGGTCCGCCACATCGAATTGCAGCACCCGCGCCTTGCGGCCCAGGGCTTGGACCTCGACCTGCACCGCGTCGGCGTCGGCACGGCCACTGCGGCAGTGCAGCACGATGTCGTGGCCGGCCTGGGCCAGGCGCAAGGCAATGGCGCGGCCGATACCACGGCTGGAGCCGGTGACCAGTACGGATTCAGTCATGGCGTTACGTCCTTCGATTCATCTAAATAGTTGGCCGCCTGGGGCGGTCGAAATACATTCAAGCGCGCACTGGCCTGGATCCCGTCACCAGTGAGGTGGCATTCGAACACACCCATGCCGTTGTCGTCTTCCAGGGAGCGTATGCCGTGGATCTTCAGCTCGGCGCCCGCCGGGAAGTGCTCCACGTTGCACTCGAACTTGCGTGTGCCGAGCAGGAAGCCCAGTTCCACCGCTTCGCCGTTCTGGCGCGCGCGGCAGCCGGCATAGGCGGCGACGCTTTGCGCCATCAGCTCGATGCCGACCCAGGCCGGCAGGCTGCCGTCCGGGCGGTTGAACAGGCCGCCGGGGGTGACGGTGAGGCGGGTGTGAATCTGCTCTTCATCGAACGACAGCACCTGATCGATCAGGATCATGTCGCCGGCATGGGGCAGCAGTTCGGCGAGTGGCCAAGGGGTCATGGGGCCTCTCCGATAATCAGGCTGACGTTGTTGCCGCCGAAGGCAAACGAGTTGCTCATCAGGCGGGGTTTTTCCAGGGTTTCGCCCAGGTGCGCCCACTTCAGGGCGGGCAGTGCCGGATCGGGCTGGCCGTCCCAGAGGTGCGGCGGCAGTTGGCCGTGGGTCAGGCTCAGCCAGCAGAACGCCGCTTCCAGCGCTCCAGCGGCCCCCAGGGTGTGGCCGCTCATGGGTTTGGTCGACGAGCAGGGCACGCCGCCGGGGAACAGGTTGGCCACGGCCAGGCTCTCCATGGCGTCGTTGTGCTGGGTGGCGGTGCCGTGCAGGTTCAGGTAGCCGATCTGCTCAGGCGTCAGTTGCGCGCTGGCCAGGGCCTTGCGCATCGATTGCAACGCGCCCTTGCCGCTGGGCTCGGGGGCGGAGATATGGTGTGCATCGCAACTCGCGCCGCTACCCAGCAGGGCAATCGGCGCCGGTTCTTTACTCATCACGAACACCACCGCGGCTTCGCCGATATTGATGCCGTTGCGGTTCACCGAAAACGGGTTGCAGCGCTCGTTCGACACCGCTTCCAGCGAACTGAAGCCGTTGAGCGTCAGCTTGCACAAACTGTCGACGCCGCCGCAGATTACGGCGTCGCACACGCCCAGGTCCAACAGGCGCTGGGCACTCATCAACGCACGGGCGCTGGAGGTGCAGGCAGTCGAGATGACATAGGCCGGGCCGCTCAGTTGCAGCCAGTCGGCAAGGAAATTCGCCGGGGCGCTGAGTTCCTGTTGCTGGTAATCGTAGTCGCCGGGGAACTGGTGTTCGCGCAGGTAATGGGCGATGCCGCGACTGGCCTCGTCGATGCCCGAGGTGCTGGTGCCGAGCACCACGCCGACCCGCGACGGGCCGTAGGTGTGGATCGCCTGGCGAATCTCGCCCTCGATCTGCAATGCCGCCTCCAGCAACAACTGGTTATTGCGGCTGCTCTGCTGGCCCAATTCCAGCGGGATGGCTGCCAGTTCGCCGTGCACGCTGCCCACCGGCAACACGCGTTCGGGCACCCAGCCGCTTTCGGCGCGCATGCCCGAACAGTCACCGGCAAACAGGCTGCGGCTGACTTCGGCCTGGCCACGGCCGAGGGCGCAGATCACGCCGAGGGCATTCAGGTAGGTGGTCATTGGGCGGCTCCGAGCGGGGTGATGCGGTAGCTCAACGGCTGCCCGCTGATGTTCACGCTGAAAGCCTCGGACGACTGGTAGATGATCTGCCAATGCCCCGGCAGTGTGCGCGTCAGGTCCATGGCCTGGGCGCTGGGGTACAGCGTGCGCACCTCATCCGCCGAAGCCAGGGCAAACAGCAACGCGGCAAACAGCTCGCGGGCCTGGGGATTGGGCGGCAGCAGGCCGTCGGCCTGCCATTGGCCATTGACCAGTTTTTGCCGGGCCTGGGGAATGCCCAGCGGGTCCATCATCGACCAGCGGATGCCAGCGCCTTCGCGCTGGATCACCAACAGCCAGTCCTGGCTCTGGCCGTCGGCCAGGCGCTGCACATGCAATTGCAACGGCAACGCCAGGGCCGGGGGATTCTCCGGCAGCGGCGGCTGGCTGGCGCAGGCGCCCAGCAGCAACAGGCAACCGATCAGCAACAGACGCATCATGGGGCGGTGCTCGCCAATGGTTTGCGGGCCACACAGTTGACCAGGGTTTCTTCGCGCTGCCCCACCGGCGGCGCCTTGCGCAGGCCCCAGCGTTCGAGCAGGCCGAAATCGCTGGAACGGCTCCACCACAGATACGGGTACGAGACGTTCTGCGGACCGAATTCAAAACCCTGCTCGCGGAGCATCTCCAGATATTGCTCGGCGCTTTTCTGCACATGCATCGGGTGGCGGAACAGCCAGCGGATCACCCAGGTGTCGATATAGGCTTCGGTGGACTCGGCAAACAGCAGATAACCGCCCGGCTTGAGCACGCGGTAGAACTCTTTCAGCGCGCGGTGCTGCTCGACCAGGTGGTGGAAGGTCTGGTGGCAGAACAGGATGTCGACGCTTGCGTCCGGCACATCGAGGGTGGCGCAGTCGCTGCCGATCAACTCGACGGACAGGCCCTGGCGCGCCGCTTCGGCTTGGCTCAGTGCGAGGCTGTGAGGGTCGGCATCCAGGCCGATCAGGCGCTCGGGCGCAAACACCCGCTGCAAGTACTGGAACGACTTGCCCTGGCCGCAACCGGCGTCGAGCAACACCGGCGCGTGTGGCAACGGCTCGCTGAACAGGCTGCGCAGGTCGTTGATCGCCACGCGCAACACGTGGTGCTGCCAGGTGTGGCTGCGCAGGAACCAGAAGCCGAACTTGGTTTCTTCGACGTAGTTTTTACTCAGGTACTGACTGCTCATACCGGCTCACTCGCACAGATTTCCGACAACATCCGCAGGCGCCGCTTGGGCTCGCTGACAAACGGGTTACGCTCATCCCACGCGTAACCGGCGAGGATCGAGCAGATCATCCGACGGATCTCCGGCGAGCTGTCCGGATGGTAGATCACGTCCTGGAAAGTCCCGGCGTACCAGCCTTCGACATAGCAGCGGAAGGTGTCGACACCGCGCTTCAATGGCTCGGCGAATTCGGTTTGCCAGTCCACCGCCTCGCCCTTCAATTGGCGATGCAACAGGCCGGCAGCCATGCTCGCCGAACGCATGGCGATGGTCACCCCGGAGGAGAACACCGGGTCGAGGAACTCCGCCGCATTGCCCAGCAGCGCGAAGCCCGGGCCGTGCAAGGTCTTGACGTTGGCCGAGTAGCCGCCGATGGTGCGCGCCGGCGTATCCCACACGGCGTTCTGCAGTACGGTGGACAGGCTTGGGGTTTCGTCGATGAACCCGCGCAGGCATGCGTCGAGGTCGCCGTCGCGGCCGTCGAAATGCTCCTTGGCCGCGACCACGCCCACCGAGCAGCGGCCGTTGCTGAACGGGATGCTCCAGAACCAGATGTCACGCTGGGTCGGGTGGGTGGTGATGAGGATTTTGCTGCGGTCGAAACCGGGGTGTTCGATGCGGTCTTCGATATGGGTGAACACCGCCTGGCGCACCGGGAAATCCGACGGTGCTTCCAGGTCCAGCAGGCGCGGCAGCACGCGGCCGTAGCCGCTGGCGTCGAGCACGAACTTGGCCTTGAGGTGGTACTCGCTGCCGTTCTCGCGGCGCACGTGCAGGTAGTGGGTCTCGCCTTTGAAATCGACGCCGACGATGGTTTCGCCGTAGCGGATGTCCACGCCTTGCAGCGCTGCCTGATCGGCCAGCAACTTGTCGAACTCGCCGCGCTGCACCTGGAAGGTGGTCGGCTTGCCGTGGCTGAACGTGTCGCTGAAATCAAACGCGCTGTAGCGCTCGCCCCAGGCGAACGCGGCGCCGGTCTTCACCTGGAACCCGGCGGCCTGCACGGCGTCGAGCATGCCGGCTTCTTCGATGAAGTCGATGCAGTGCGACAGCAGGCTTTCGCCGATCGAGAACCGCGGGAAATGCTGGCGCTCGATGATCAATACATCATGCCCTTTGCGCTTTAGCAGCGCGGCGGCGATGGCCCCGGACGGACCGGCACCGATCACCACCACCTGGCGACGTTCCATTTCAACTATGGGCACGAGGGCTCCTTGCCACTTTGGCGATAATCACATTCATAAGGCGTGCTTCTGTTGCCCGGCCCAGGGCGCCAGCATAAAGCTGAATGCCAGGCCGAGGCTGACCGATAGGCCGAAATTACTCACCGCCGGCGTGCTGGACACGGCCAGCAGGCCGAACGACAACCAGGTTGTCAACGCCGCCAGCAGCGTGCCCAACAGGCTGACCGCCGGGCCGCCGATCTGCTCGCGCATCAATATCGCGTAATCGACGCTGATCGCCGTGACCAGTAGCAGGCCGAACAGGCTGAACAGGGTCAGCGGCTGGCCCAGCCAACCAAGGCTGGCCAGGCTGCACAGCGCGGCGAGCAACGGCAGCGCGACGATGCGCAAGGCGCCGCCGAAGCCGAACGGCAGGATCAGCAACAACACGATCAGCACGCACGACATCAATTTCAATTCGGCCGCGCTGATCTGTGTGTCGGCAAATACCCGGTTCAATTCGCCGAGGCGATCCACCAGTTGCACCCCCGGTAAGTCCACCGCCTGTACGCGCAACAACGCCGGGTTGTTCAGGCCCTGCAGGCTGACCATCGCCGCCACGCCGCCGTCTACCGGGCCCAGCCACAGCGTGCGCCAAGGCTCGGCCAGCGGCCCGGCCAGTGCGGCGTCGATGTCTTGGGTGGGCAGCGCTTGCAGTTGTGCGACTTCGGCCTGCAGGGCGGCGACGGGGACGCCGAGGTCCAGCAGCGGTTGCCAGTGTTGGGGCAGGTTGTTCAGCGCATCGCGCAGGCGTTGTTGCTCGGCGGGCAGGCTGACCAGTTGATTGAGCGCCAGGTAGCCCTGGAGCTTGTCCATGTTCACCAGTTGATCCAGGCGTTGGCCCAAGGCACTTTCACGCTCCAGCAACTGCTGCTGGTTCTCGGCGCGCACCAGGAAGAACTGGCTGGTGGGCTGGAACCCGGTGATCCGCGCCACAGCCTGGGCCTCTTGGAGCAATTGCGGCGGCGCACCGATCCACTGGCGAATATCGTTTTTGCTGTCGAGCTGCCACAGTCCACCGGCGCAAAACAGCAACAGCAGCGCCAGCAATGCCGGGCTGGGTACGCGCTTGAGCAACGAGGCACGTACCAGCCACAGGCATTCGGCGATGCGCAGCGGCCACTGCGCCGGGCGCAGTTCCACACCCTTGAGCAGCGCCGGCAACAGGCACACGGCGGACAGGTAAGCGCCGATCAGGCCGGCAGCGGAGAACACCGCGATCTGGGTCAGCGCCGGGAACGGTGTCCAGGCCAGGGCCAGGTAGCCGATGCAACTGGTGGCCAGGCTCAGGCTCAGCCCCGGTAGCGTCAGGCGCAAGGCCGGCCAACTGCGCCAGGGTTTCAGGCTCCAGCTTTTTGACAGGTAGTGCAACGGGTAATCCACCGCCACGCCAATCAGGCTGGAGCCCAGCACCAGGGTCATCACATGCATGTGGCCGAACAGCGCCACACAGGCCACCGCGCCAAACAGCATGCCCACCAGCACCGGCACAAACGCCAGCAGCACGCGCCAGCGGCGAAACGCGAGCAACAGCAACAGCAGGATGCCCACGGTGGCGCCACCGCCGACCCAGGTGATCTCCCGCGTGGCTTGCTGCTGACCGTTGGCCGCATAGAGCAGGCCGCTGGCGGCGAGTAGCTGGGCGCCTTGCTCGCCGGCCTGTGCACGGCTGGTTTGGAGCAGGTCCGCCACTTGCAGCGGCAATTTCATGTCGAAGGCATTGCCGGTGGTGCGCGCACGCAGCAGCACCCAGCTCTTGCCGTCGGCATCGGCGATCAACGCGCCGCTGCCAATGTCCAACTGCACCGCGCCGTGCTGCGGTTGGCTGTTCTGGATGCGCCCGGTCAGGCCCAGCCAGTCATCTTGGCTCGGCACCAGGCTGAAGCCGGTGAAGGGGTCGAACAGCGCTTGCACACGTTGCTGGATAAACGCGTCGGGCTGTTCGATCAGTTGTTCGCGGTCCTTGGCCGAGAGCATCGCCAGGCGCCCGCGCAGCAGTTGCTCGCGCAGCGCCGGCAGGTCCGCTTGCAGGTTCCACTGGACCTTTTCAAACAGCCCGCTGGCCTGCCAGCGCTCGCCCAACTGTTGCGCCACGGCCACCGCTTGCTGGCGGTCGGCATGCCCGACCAGCACCAGCATTTCGCGGTTCAGCGGCTCTTGCATGCGCTGTTCGGCTTTTTGTTCGAGCGCGTCCGGCGTGTTGCCCGGCACCAGTTCCATCAGGTTGGCCGACAACGGCGCGCCATGGCGCCACTGCCAGCCGGCCAGGGCCAGCACGGCCACCAGCAGGATCAGGAACAGGCGCGGCAGCAGGCGCTCACTGGGCAAAGTCATGTCGCTCCGCGTCGCTCAGGGGCAGGGCTGCGGTGCTGTCTTGCATGCGCAGTAGGGTGCTGTCGCCCTGGGTTTCCAGCAGTTCGATGTTTTGCACCAGCTCGCCACCGTCGATATTGATCTGGGTGAAGACTTGTTTTAACAGCAGCGAGCGTGGGATCAGCGTCAGTTTCCAGTCGTTGGCTTCGCCTTGCAGTTGCAGTTCGAAGTCGCGTTGCAAGCCGCTGCTGTCGCCCTGAAGCACGGCGAGGAACAGGCGATTCTGCTCGGCACCGGCGCTCTTGTTCGGCAGCGGCTGCCAACCGTTGGCGTCGCGGCGGGCAATGCCCTGGGCGCTGATGCGGTAGTCCTGTTGCAGCGGGGTTTTGAGCAGCCATAGCAGGCCGTGGTCCTTGGCGAGCACGAAGGTGCCTTTGCTGACCAGCGGCTGGGGCAGGGCGCGCAGGTGTTTTTCCTGGGTGAAGTTGCCGTGGATCACCGAGGGTTTGGCGAGTTGGTCGCTGAGTTGCTGCAAGTCGAAGGCACGGGCCAGACTTGGAATACTGAACAGCAAGATCAGCGCGATCCATGTGGGAGCGGCGGTGCGACGATTCGACTTGCTCGCGAAGGACCTGATGACGCCGCGTAGTGCCAGGCGGGTTGCAATATCGTTGACGACCTTCGCGAGCAAGCCCGCTCCCACAGGGGACCTCATTTCAGGGCTCTCTCTACGGCGTCTGTGAAGACTTTTGGCGAGGCCAGCTGCATCTCACGGCTGGCGATTTCCACCGCCACTTGCACAGTGCTCGCGCGGGTCAGGCGCTCGCCGCTGGCCAGGTCGGTGATCAGGTAATTGACCTTCAAACGGTTTTCCCACTCCACCAGGCTGGCACGCACGTTGATGGTCTGGCCAAACACGGCGCCACGCACGTAGCGCAACTGCATGTCGATCACCGGCCACGCATAGCCCGATTCCAGCATCTGCGTGTAGTTGTGGCCGAGCTTGTCGAGCAGCGCGCAGCGCGCCACTTCCAGGTACTTCACGTAATGCCCGTGCCAGACGACGTTCATGGTGTCGACGTCGAAAAACGGCACGAGGATTTCGGTGTCGCAGTGCAGCACGCCGGGGCTACGCATGCAGCCTCCAGTGTTGTGCGGCAATGCGCTGCAGGCACAGGCGCAGTTCGCCTTCGAGGGCGCGGTCTTCGATCACCGGCGGGAAGTCTTGGGCCAGTTGTTCGTGCATCGCGGCCAGGGCTGGCGGCAACGGCCGGGCGTCTTCGGCCTGGGCGCGTAGCCATACGCCCTGGTTGGCGGCGAGCAAGGTGGCGGCGGCGACCTGTTCGGTCAGCTCCAGCACGCGGATCGCATCGCGGGCGGCGATGGTGCCCATGCTCACTTTGTCTTGGTTATGGCATTCGGTGGAGCGCGAGAACACGCTGGCCGGCATGGTGTTTTTCAACGCTTCGGCGGTCCAGGCGCTGGTGCCGATCTGCACGGCCTTGAAGCCGTGGTTGATCATCGCGCGGTCCTTGGGGGCGCCGGACAGGTTGCTCGGCAGGCCGTGGTTGTAACGCACGTCCACCAGCAGTGCGAGCTGGCGGTCGAGCAGGTCGGCGACGTTGGCCACCAGGGTCTTGAGGCTGTCCATGGCGAAGGCAATGTGGCCGCCGTAGAAGTGGCCGCCGTGCAGCACGCGCTCCTCTTCGGCGTCGATGATCGGGTTGTCGTTGGCACTGTTCAGTTCGATTTCGATGAACGAACGCAGCCAGTTCAGGCTGTCGGCCAGCACGCCCAACACGTGGGGGGCGCAGCGCAGCGAGTAGCGGTCCTGCAAGCGATGCAGCGGTGCTGTCGGCGCGTCGATCGCCAGGTCCTTGCGCAGCCAGGCGGCGACTTGCATCTGCCCCGGGTGGGGCTTGGCGGCGAACAGGCGTTCGTCGAAGTGTTCCGGGTTGCCTTGCAGCGCCACCACGTTCAGCGCGGTGATGCGCGTGGCCAGTTGCAGCAGGTAGTCGGCGCGGGCGAAGGCCAGGCAGGCGAGGCCGGTCATCACGGCGGTGCCGTTCATCAGCGCCAGGGCTTCCTTGGGGCGCAACACCAGCGGGTCCCAGCCCAGCTCACGGTGCACGTCGGCGGCCTGGCGGCGTTCGCCACGGAACATCACTTCACGTTCACCGGACAAGGTCGCGGCCACGTAGGACAGCGGCGTCAGATCACCGCTGGCGCCCACCGAACCTTCTTCCGGGATCAGCGGCAGCACGTCGTGTTCGAGGAACGCATGCAGGCGCTCCAGCAGTTCCACGCGTACCCCGGACACGCCGTGGCACAGCGACTGCAAACGCGCGGCCAGCACGGCGCGGGTGGCTTGGGCGTCGAGTAGCTTGCCCAGGCCGCAACCGTGGAAGGTGTACAGGTGGCGGGGCAACGCTTCGACGTGCTGCAACGGCACGGCCACCACGCACGAGTCGCCGTAGCCGGTGGTCACGCCGTAGATCACGCCTTCCTTGTCCAGCAGCGAGTCGAGGAACTGCGCGCCCTTGGCGATGCGCTGGCGATAAGCGGCATCGCCCTGCAATTGGGTGGGCGCCTGACGGTTGGCCAGGGCCAGCACGTCTTCGATGCGCAAGGCGCGTTCGCCAAAGGTTACCGGCTCAAGATGCGTCGTCATCGGTCTTCCAGAAAGGGTAAAAGTTGAACCATTGTTGGGGCGCTTCCAGGCAGAACTGACCCAGGCGTGCGGCGTAACGCGCGGTCCATAGGGCTATGACCTGCTCGCGGGTATTACGTTTCCATTCGATCAACGGCGTGAACGGCTCGATGGTCAGGCGATAGCGGCTTTGGTGCTTGAGGCACATCAGCAGGTTCACCGGGCATTTGAGCAAGCCGGCCAGCAGCCACGGGCCTTGGGGGAAGGCGGCATCGTGGCCGAGGAAGTCCACGCGTACCGTGCGCCCGCCATGCAGGGGCACGCGGTCGCCGGCGATGGCCAGCCACTCGCCGTCATCCAGGCGCTGGCTGAGCAGCAGCATGGTGGCCGGGTCCAGCTCGCTGACCTGGATCAGGCGCAAGTGGGTCGCCCCGGCTTCCCCGAGCAGGCGGTTGAATTGTTCGGCGTGCTTGGTGTGCACCAGCACGTTCATGGTCACTTGCTCGCCGATTTCGGCGAGGGCGCGGCACACTTCGAGGTTGCCCAGGTGTGCGCCCACCAGCATTTGCCCGCGCTCGCCGCGCAGTTGCCCGCGTAACTTGGCCGGATCGTTGATCTCGATCTGCTCCAGGCGCAGCTTGCCGTTCCATACGTCGAGCTTGTCGAGCAGGGAGTCGGCGAAGGCCATGAACTGGCCGAAGACTTTACGCTGGGTCGGGCGCAGCTCGTCACGCCCGCTCCAGTCGGCCAGGCGCTGCTGGTATTGCCAGGCGCTCTGGCGCGCAGTGCGGCCGAACAAGTAGAAGTACAGGACGATGGCGTACAGCAGCGGGCTCAGCACGCGGCGGCCAAGAACCTTGGCGGCGAACGCGGTGAGTTTCATCAGCAGGAAGCTGCCGCGCTCCTCGCGGTCGGCCCAGTGCTTGGCGCTGTCGCTCATGCCTGCCACCGTCGCCACAGGATCATCGGCGCACGCACCAGCATGCCGAAGAACAAGCGGGTGTGCATCGCCGAGATGCGTACGTTGTCGCGCAGCAGGCGGAAGTGCGACAGGCCATCAGCCGGGTAATGCACTTGGGTCGGCAGCCAGCGCATCGGCTGGTTGCGCCAGGCCAGGCGCACCAGGATGTCGGAGTCGAAATCCATGCGCGTGCCGATGTAGGCCGAGTCCATCAGTGCCAGCGTGGGGGCCAGCGGGTACACGCGAAAGCCGCACATCGAGTCGCGGATCTGCAGCGACAGGGTGTTGATCCACACCCACACGTGGGTCAGGTAGCGCGCGTACAGCCGTCCCTTGGGCACGCTCTCGTCGTATTCGGGGTAGCCGCAGATGACGGCGTCGGGGTGGGTGCGCGAGGCGTCGAGGAAGGTCTCGACTTCACGCAGGTCGTGCTGGCCGTCGGCGTCCACTTGCAGGGCGTGGCTGAAGCCCAGGCGTGCGGCTTCACGGAAACCGGCCATGACCGCGCCGCCCTTGCCCTGGTTGTTCGGCAAGGTCAGCAAGGTGACGTTGTCCAGGCTTGCCAGTTGTGCCAGCACCGCCGCACAGGCCGGGCTGCTGCCGTCGTCCACCAGCAGGCAGGGCAGGCCGCTGTTCAGCAGGCTCTGGACCACGGCGGGCACGGCGGCTTCGTGGTTGTAGACCGGGATCAGGGCGCAGGGGTTATGCATGGTTTGCCCACAGAAGCTTATTCACTTGGTTTCTCCAGCAAAATCCGCCCACTGGAGCAGGCCGCCTCGCCATTGCGGTAGGCGAAGTACAGCTTGCTGCGCTCCTGATCAAAGCGCAGGTGCAGTTGGATGTGGTCGCCCGGCCGTACGAGTTGCTGGAACTTGAGCACTTCCATCCCGGCAAAGGTCGCGGGCAGGTCGAGCAGTTGCTGGCCGAGGTTGAACGCCCATTCGATCTGCACCACGCCCGGCAATACCGGCGTGACCGGGAAGTGGCCGCTGAAGTAGGCCAGGTCCGGCGGGATGCTCAGTTGCAAGGTCCATTCGCCGTCGGCTTCGATTTGTTCCAGCACTTGTGGGGCTTTTGGCCGTGGGGCCAGCAGCAACGCCTCGACGTGGGCCTGGGGCAGTTTGCCTTGGCTGTTGAGGGGTAACTGGCGCAGCACACGCCAGCGACGCGGCAGCGCCAAGGCTTCGCAGTGTTGGCTCAGGTGCTGGCGCAGGGCTTGGGTGAGCGCGCGACGGCCTTGATTGCGCAGGGCATGCAGGCCTTCGGCGCTCAGCACCACCAGCGCGCCGAGGGAGGCGCGGTTTTCCTGGACCACGCCCAGGCGGGTTTCGGCGACCCACGGGTGGGCCATCAGCGCCTGTTCGAGCATGGGCAGGGAGATGCGTTTTTCTTCCAGCTTGACGATGCGGTCCAGGCGCCCGAGCAGTTCGAAGCGGCCATCGGCATGGATGCGCGCGGCGTCGGCGGTCTGTTCGACATGCCCGGCGGGCAAATAGGGCGAGGCGATGCGCAGGGCACCGTCGGCGTTCTGGCTCAGCGCCACGTCGGCGAACGGCTGCCAGGGCTGTGCGCCCTGGCGCCAGGCGATGCCGCCGGTCTCCGAGCTGCCGAGGATTTCCGTCGGCCATTGCTGCAAGCGGTCGTACAACTCGCCAGCGGCCTCGATGGGCAAGGCACCGCCGGAGGAAAACACCCGCGCTACCTGGCTCAGCGCCGGCCAGTCGAGGTTGTCGCCCATGCGCTTGAGCAGCGCCGGGCTGGCAACCCAGGCGAATTGTGGGTGTTCGCGGCTGGCGCGCTGCAAGTCCTCGGGAAAGGCCAGTTGCTTGCGCACAAAGGTACGCCCGGCACACAGGGGCCACAGCACGCGGAACAGCAACCCGTAGATATGCTGGGTGGCGACGCTGCCGATGATGCAGGCGTCTTTCAGGTCTGCGCCCCACAGGGTTTCCAGGGCGTCGACTTCGTTGGCCAGTTGGCGCAGGGTCTTGTCGATGCGCTTGGGTTCGCCGCTGGAACCGGAGGTGCACAGGCTCAGTTGGCAGGTATCCAGATCCAGCGCCGCAGCGCTCAACGGCGCCTGATACAGGGCGTCGAGGTCCGCGACTTCGGTTAACCAGGCGTCGACGGCTGCGTCCCAGCGTTGGCGGGTTTGCGGTTGCAAGTCGGCGGGCAGCAGTACGCCGACACCGGCTCGCCAGGCACCCAGCAGGGCGATCGCCAGCAGGCCGGCGTCTTCCAGGTGCACGGCAACGTGCTGGATACCACGCGCTTGCAGGCCCGCGGCCAGGCTCAGGGACTGCTCCCACAGCTGGGCGTGATTCATTGCAGGTTCGGTCGTGACCGGACGCTGTTCCAGCGGCTCAAGCAGCAACTGCTCAAGTTTCAACCCATTCATACGCGGCCTCGAACCCTTTGTCGTACCAGCCATTCCACGGCAAACAACAGCCCCATCAACCCGTAGGCGATCAGGCCGTTGTACAACGTCCACCAGCTCAGCGGCGCCCATAGGGTGAGGGCGGCGGCGAGCAGGCCATTACATAGAAAAAACGCGCTCCAGACCACGGTGACCTGGCGCGTATACACAATCGCGTGGGGTGGCAGTTGCGGATCGGTCATGCGCGCCAGGCGCTCGACCATCGGCGGGCCGTATTTCAGGCTCAGGCCGAACAGCGCCAGCATGAATGCGCTGACCAGGCTCGGATACCAGCGCAGCAAGTGCGGGTTGTCGAACCAGGCCAACAGCAGGCAGAACACGATCACCGCCAAGGCCATCCAGCGGCTGCCGGGACGCCGCGCGCCGGTCATTGCGCGCAACAGCCACAGGCTGCCCAACAGCAGGCCGAATTGCCACGGTGCAAAGTGCTCGGTGCCGTAATACACCGCAAAGGGGTACAGCAGCCCCGCCAACAACAGGCCAAGGCCGATCAGTCGGCTCATGCGGCGGGCTGGACCAGACGGTACACCGCCTCAACCACGTCGTTCACGGTGCGCACCGCCTTGAACTCTTCGGCAGCGATTTTCTTGCCGGTCTGGCGCTTGATATGGTCGATCAAGTCCACCGCGTCGATGCTGTCGATTTCCAGGTCCTGGTACAGGTTGGCGTCAAGGGTGACGCGTTCCGGCTCCAGTTCAAACAGTTCCACCAGGGCATCGCGCAAGGTGTTGAAAATATCGTCACGAGTTTGCATGGTACGGTCTCAAGCTGCCTGTCGGGCCGTGACGAACGCCGCAAGGCTGGCCACGTCGGTGAAGTGATTGCGGGTGTCCTTGGCGTCGGCATCGATCTTGATGCCGTACTTTTTCTGGATCGCCAGGCCCAACTCCAGGGCGTCTACCGAGTCCAGGCCCAGGCCTTCGCCGAACAGGGTTTGGTCGCTACCGATGTCGTCGACGCTGATGTCTTCAAGGCCCAGGGCCTCGATGATCAGCGCTTTTATTTCTTGCTCAAGGCGTGTGTCTCGGTTGCTCATCTTCGGCGAGCTCCTTAATAAAATAGTCGTGCAGGTAATCGTTGAGCTTGCGTGAAGCCTGGGGCGCGGGCCCCAGTGTGGCGAACGCCTGTGGTTCTATATCGGCACCCACGCGCAAACTGAAGTGAAAGCGGCGTTTTGGGATGCGATACCAGGGTTCGGCCTTGGTCAGGGTCGTGGGGCTGACCTTGATCACCACCGGGGTGACGATTGTCGCACCGCGCAGGGCAATGGCGGCGCCGCCGCGATGAAAGGCGGGCGCGGCACCGGGTGTGGTGCGGGTGCCTTCGGGGAAAATGATCAGGGTCTGGCCGTCGCGCAGGGCGTCGGCGGCGGCGTCGAGCATGTCGGCGCTGCCGTCGTTGCTGATGTAGCCCGCGTCGCGCACCGGGCCACGCATGAACGGGTTCTGGAACAGGCTCTGCTTGACCACGCAGTTGGTCTGGCGCATCAGGCCGATCAGAAACACCACATCGATCAGCGACGGGTGGTTGGCGACGATCATCTGGCCTGGGCGGCCGAGTTTTTCCGCACCTTCGACGCTGTAGGTGAGGATGCCCAGGCGGTACATCAGGCGAATGAAAAACCAGAACAGGCAACTGATGGTGTGGCGGGCGCGCCGTTGATGCTGCTTGGCATCGCCCGGCAGGCAACTGAGCAGCGGGAATACCAGCAAACGCAGGCACAGGCCGCCGATGCCAAAGGTCAGGAAGCTGATGGCGGTCGCGAACAGGCGCCAGTAGTAGGCCTGCCGTGGCTTGTCGGTCATTACTTGCGTTGCCAGTTCCATACGCGGTTCTTCCAGGCATGTTGGCAGGCGCCCTGCTCGGTGAGCAGGGTGCGCAGCAGGTTCAGGGCGTGGGGCCACTGGGTTTGAGTGGGTTGGACAGTGCCGGTGTGCAGTTCCAGCTGCCACTCGTCGCCCGGTGTCAGCAACAGACCGAGGGCGTAGGGGAATGGCACGTCTTTGATCCAGCTGGCGTAGGCGGCGGGCGGCTGTTCTTCGGTGATCACCAGCAACACCGCCGGGGCGCCTTCGTTGAGCAGCGCGGCGGCTTCGAGCACGCCGTGCTCCAGGCCATCGCCGGCGGCGGCGAGGGCGGTCATTTCGCTGGTTTCATTGCGCAGGATCGACCACAGGCCAATCACCGCGTTATGCACCGACAGGCTGAACTGGGTCGGCGACAGGGGCTGGTCGTTGGCCAGGTCGCTGAGGATGTCGAGGGTGCGCGGGGTTTCGCCATGCCGGGAGATGAACACCAGCGGCAGATCCTGCAGGCCTTCGGCCAATGGCCAACCGACGCTGAACGCCATGCGCGCAAGGCGGCTGAGGCGACGGCGCTGCATGGCCGGCAGGAACGACACGTCGGGGGAGGCTTCGCTGGCTGGCAGCAACACCGGGGCCTGGCACCAGGTGTGCCAGTCCTGCGCGCTGTCGAGACCTGGGGCCCAGGCACGCCATTGGGCGATATTGAAATTGATCACTGAGAGGTTATCCCGCCCCTGCGGGCTTCCATGTGCGGCCGTTGGCCCCGAATACCGGGACAGGGAGCAATGGCCGAATGGCGCGCATTATCCCGGTGCCGTGGGGTTCTAGCAAACTTTGGTAATGAATTGTTCAAGGCTGATTACAAATGTGTTGGAAAGATTTACAGATTGTCCGTCACCGCAGGTCCGGTTGGATTGTCGGTTCGTTCTGTTTCATTTGTCGGCGATGGATGACAGTCCGCGCGCCAATCGCCCGTGATGCAGCAATGCATGGATGAACGAGGTAGCTAACAGGCGCTTTTGCCCTCTACACTCGGACATTCATTGATACACGGAGGTTTTTCCATGCGGCGTGTGGTGTTCAATCAGAAAGGCGGTGTGGGCAAGTCCAGCATCGCCTGCAACCTGGCGGCAGTCAGCGCCAGCGAAGGCTATCGAACCCTGTTGGTGGACCTCGATGCACAAGCCAATTCAACCCAGTACCTCACCGGGCTGACCGGCAACGACATCCCCATGGGGATCGCGGATTTCTTCAAGCAGACCCTGTCTTCCGGGCCGTTTTCCAAGAAAAACCAGGTGGACATCTACGAAACCCCCTTCGATAACCTCCACGTGATCACCGCCACCGCCGAGCTGGCGGACTTGCAGCCCAAGCTTGAGGCCAAGCACAAGATCAACAAGCTGCGAAAGTTGTTGGACGAGCTGAGCGAAGACTACGACCGGATTTACCTGGACACACCGCCAGCCCTGAATTTTTATGCGGTTTCAGCGCTGATTGCCGCTGATCGCGTACTGATCCCCTTCGATTGCGACAGTTTCTCGCGCCAGGCCCTGTACGGCCTGCTGGCGGAAATCGAAGAATTGAAGGAAGACCACAACGAAGGCCTTGAAGTGGAAGGCATCGTGGTCAACCAGTTCCAGGCCCGGGCGAGCCTGCCGCAGCAGATGCTCGACGAGTTGATTGCCGAGGGCCTGCCGGTGCTGCCGGTGTACCTGGCCAGTTCGGTACGTATGCGCGAATCGCACCAGGAGAGCAAACCGCTGATCCACCTGGACCCACGGCACAAGCTGACCCAGCAGTTTGTGGAGTTGCATAACTTGCTGGAAAACGCCTGATCTGACAGATCACTGAAAATCCCTGTGGGAGCGGGCTTGCTCGCGAATGCGGTGTATCAGTCACAGGTATTTTGACTGGCCCACCGCATTCGCGAGCAAGCCCGCTCCCACATTTGTTTTGCATTCCGGCAGAGGGATTTGGATTTGTCCCACAGAGGCTGTAGGACAGGTCTGGCAATAGGGCATGAGCCTTGTATCGTTGCCTACGCGTACGCCAGAATCCGCCGGCTTGTGCGTCTGGAGGGGTGTCTCTTAAGGTTCGCCGGTCGCTGAATGTTCAGTGATCGGGTTTAGTAGCCCGTGTTGAGGCGTACAGCAATTCTCCATTTTATGGTGGCTGTACGGAGGGCGCTTTCGAGCGCGCCGGTTGCGTCTCCCGGTCTACTAACCTGCGTACAGCTGCCACCCTCTGTTTAGTAGCGGTCGGTTGCAGCTCCATTTAGGAGACGATCCATGGCTAATGTTTATTGCGTCACCCCCAACCTCCCCACCGAAACCCTCGTGCTCAACAGCTACGAAACCTTCTCTTCCGTGCGCACCCTGCTGCTCAACCTGTCCAACGACCTCACCGGCGAACACCGCGACGTGGCCTTGGCGATCCACCAATTGAGCGAACTGGGCGTGCTGCTGGTCGGCCAGATGATGGACCGCGAAGCCCCACTGGCCTGAACCTGCAATGCGATCAATGTGGGAGCTGGCTTGCCTGCGATAGCTGTAGTGAATTCAACACTGTCATCGCAGGCAAGCCAGCTCCCACATTTCGACCGAGTTACACGCCCTGGCTGCGCAGCCAGGCCATCAACTGCGGCAACGGGAACGCCCCGCTCTGGCGCGCCACTTCGCGGCCGTTCTTGAACAGGATCAAGCTAGGAATCGAACGAATCCCCAACTGCGCCGACAGCTGCTGATTGGCCTCACTGTCCAGTTTGGCCAACCGGCACTTACCCTCCAGTTGCCCCGCCGCCTGCTCAAACACCGGCGCAAAGGATTTGCAGGGCCCACACCAGTCGGCCCACACGTCCACCAGCAGCGGCAAGTCTCCTTTGATCTGGCTGGCGTAGTCGCCTTGCTTCAGCTCGAAAGGCTTGCTCAGTAAGACTGGCTGCTTGCAGCGCCCGCACTTGGGCGCGTCGCCCAGGCGTTCGCCGGGGATGCGGTTGAGGCCGTTGCAGTGAGGGCAGGGGATGACGAGAGGGTTGGACATGAGGGCTCCTACAGTAATTGAAAGGTTACGACGAACAACTAATCTCCAAATGTTTACCCCAATCCGGCGGCCGCTGCGCGTATTGCTCCATCCCCGGCTGTTCCTCAAACGGCTTGCTCAGCACCTCATGCAGCCGCTGCACTTCACTGTAGTCTCCGGACTCGGCAGCGGTGATGGCGTTCTGCGCCAGGTAGTTGCGCAGGAGGTACAGCGGGTTCACCGCGTGCATCCGTTCGCGGCGCTGTTCCTGGCTGTAATCCCCGTCCCGTTCAACGCGGGCCTTGTACAGGTCGGCCCAGGCATCAAACCCGGCCCTGTCGACAAAATCATCACGCAGCTTCGCCACGGCCAGCGCCGCCGACTCATCGCCAAGGCGGCGGAAGAACAGGGTGTAATCCACGCCGCTGTTCTGCATCAGCTTCAGCAGGCGCTCCACCAGTTTCTGGTCGTCATCTTCAGCGGTGGTGAGGCCCAGCCGGCGGCGCATCAAGTCCAGGTAGTTCGCCTGATACAGCGGCAGGTACAGGCCAAGCGCTTCTTTCAACGCATCCACACTGATAAACGGCGTCAACGCCTGCGCCAATGCGCTCAGGTTCCACTGGCCGATCGGCACCTGGTTGCTGAAGGAGTAACGCCCTTCATGATCCGAATGGTTGCAGATGAAGTGCGCGTCAAAATCATCCAGGAAGGCAAACGGCCCAAAGTCGAAGGTGATGCCCAGGATCGACATGTTGTCGGTGTTCATCACCCCGTGGCAGAAGCCATAGGCCTGCCATTTGGCAATCAGCTCGGCGTTGCGCTCGACGATTTCACGGAACATCGCCAGATACGGCTCAGGCTGTTCGCGGCATTCAGGGTAGTGAAGATTCAGTACGTGCTCGGCCAAAAGCGCCTGCTGCTCGGGCTTTTTGGTGTAGTAAAAGTATTCGAAATGCCCAAAGCGGATGTGGCTGGGCGCCATGCGCAAGACCATCGCGCCACGTTCCTGTTTCTCGCGCCACACCGGGGTGTCGGAGCCGATCACGCACAGTGCACGACTGCTCGGGATGCCCAGCGCATGCAGCGCTTCAGAGGCGAGGAATTCACGAATCGAAGAGCGCAGTACCGCACGCCCATCGCCCATGCGCGAGTAGGGCGTCTGCCCGGCGCCCTTGAGGTGCAGGTCCCAGTGCTCGCCGGCGGCGTTGTACACCTCGCCCAGCAGCAAGCCCCGCCCATCACCGAGTTGCGGGGTATAGCCGCCGAACTGATGCCCGGAATAGACCATCGCCCGCGGCTCCGCTTCTGCCCACAGCTTGTGCCCGCCGAACAGTTCGGCGAACACCGGTGTTTCGGCCACGGCCGGGTCGAGGTCGAGTAGCGCCATGGCGGCAGGGCTTGCGACCACCAGTCGGGGGGCATCGAGGGGTTCGGGCAAAACGTGGGTTGAGAACGCGTCGCCCAAGCGTGCGAAGCGATTGTCGAAGGTCAGTTCGTCGAGGGCTTTCACCGGCCATCTCCAGCAGAATGTCCGAGCATTCTGCTGGGGATAGCGCGGTTAGTCGAGTTTGCTCGGCGGCGGTTCGATGACGCCGCCGTCGTTGGCGGGCTTGGCCGGGCTGTCGACTTCCACCAGTTTGTATTCCTGGCCGTGGAGGTTCTTGAGGTAGACCTCCATCTGGCGGAACGAGATGTTGATGTGGTGGTTCTTGAACTCGCGGTTGATAAAGCGGTTCACCTCGTCGATCACCGGGTTACGGTCACCGAGGTCGCGCACGTGCATGCGCAGTTCGTGGTCGAGGGTGCTTTCGCCGAAGTTGAGGAAGTAGACATGAGGTTCCGGTTCCTTCAGCACCCGTGGGTTTTCCCGGGCGGCCTTGAGCAGCAATTCCTTCACCAGATCCAGATCCGAGCCGTAGTCCACGCCCAGTTTCAGGGTCACACGGGTGATGGTGTCGGTCAGCGACCAGTTGATCAACTGCCCGGTGATGAAGGTCTTGTTCGGGACGATGATGTCCTTGCGGTCAAAGTCGGTGATCGTGGTGGCGCGAATGCGGATCTTGCTCACCGTGCCCGACAGGTTGCCGATGGTGATGGTGTCGCCGATCCGTACCGGGCGTTCGAACAGGATCATGATGCCAGAGATAAAGTTGGCGAAGATCTCCTGCATGCCGAAGCCCAGCCCCACCGACAGCGCCGCCACCAGCCATTGCAACTTGTCCCAGCTCACGCCGAGGGTGGACAGCGTAGATACAAAGCCGACGCCGGCAATCACGTAGGAGAGCAATGTGGTCGTCGCGTACGCGCTGCCCTGGGCCAGGTCCAGCTTGGACAGCACCAACACTTCCAGCAAGCCCGGCAGGTTGCGTGCCAGGGCAAAGGTAATGCCGACAATGATCGACGCCCCCAGCAAGTCGCCGATACTGATGGGCACCATGCTGATATTGGCACCTGTGCCGCTGGTGTATTCGTAGAGGGTCACGTTGTCCAGGTAGGAGAACACCGTGATCAGGTCCTTCCACACCCAGTACAGCGCCGCGATGAAGCCGCCGAGCAGGGCCAGGCGGATCAGGCGCATCGACTGTTCGTTGACCTGCTCGATGTCCAGGGTCGGTTCTTCGATCACCGCTTCGCCGTCGCCGGCTTCCTTGGCCGCCTGGCGTTTGGCCAGGGCGCGGGCATAGGCCAGGCGCCGTGCGGCAACGCCCAGGCCGCGGACGAAAGTGGCTTCGATCACCAGCCAGAACATCAGCAGGTACAGGGTGTTGATCAAGCGGTCGCTGAGCTTGAGCGCGGTGTAGTAGTAGCCGAAGCACACGGCGATAAACAGTGCGATGGGCAGCGCGGTAAACAGCACGCCCACGGCTTTGCGGAACAGCGAGGCCTTTTCGTGCGCGGGGCTATGCAGCAACAGGCGGCCCAGCAGCCAGGCCATCAAGGCGTAGCACAGCAACACCACGCCGATGCCCAGTACATCGTCGGCCAGCGCCGCCGGTTGGTGCTCGGCGATGGCCACCACGGCCACCAGGGCCAGTACCACCAGGCCGAGTTTGCGCACCCAGCCTTGCAGGAACTCGACCTGGGGTTTCTCCCAGCGGAAGTGCAGCTCCGCCACGCCGCCGGGCGCCAGGATGCGATAGGCGGTGTAGAACACCATCCACGCCTGGGCGATCTGCAACAGCGCAGCGCCCAGGTTGGCGTTTTGCCCACGGGCGTCGATCTGCAAGGCATAGCCGCACAGCGCCAGGCCCAGGGATACCGGCATCGCCAGCAGGATATTGATCAGGATCGCCTGGGGCGTATGCCACTGGCTGTCGCGCTTGAAGTGGCCGATGTCCTGATGGACTTTGTTCAGGCGCTGATACAGGTTTTTACGCCGCCACAGCAGCGCGCCGATCAACAGCAGCAACGGCAGGAACAGCAGCGGCCGCTGGGTCAGGCCGTCATACAACTCGCTGACGCTGGAAGCCCAGGGCAGGGTGGTGATTTGCTTGCTCAGGTTCGCCGGTACGGTTTCCAGCCACTCGGTGTCCAGCGGCTTGTTGCTGGGGATCCAGAACATCTGCTCATCCAGCGTCGCGCGCAAGGTGGTGGCGGTGCTCAGCAGTTGTTTCTGGTTGAGTTGCAGGGTGATCGATTCATTCAGCAGCGCACTCAGCTCACGGCTCAGGCGCTCCAGCAGGTCGCTGCGGGTGATCGCCAGTTCCAGCAGGGTGCGGCGCAGTTGCGGGGTGACGTCTTCCGGCGACTGGTTCGCCAGCAGGTTATCCACATACGCGCTCGGGGAACTGATCAGCTCACGCTGTTGGTTGACCTCGAACTGGTACAGGCGAATGTTGGCGATGTCGTCCGCCAAGTCGCGGTCCACGGTGAGGCGCGGCAGGGCCTGCTTCTGTTTGTAGAGGATCTTGGACAGCAGCAGGCTGCCTTTGAGCACGTTGATCTGCTCGTCCAGGGCGGCATCGCTCTGGGTCACGGTGTCCAGTTGCTGCTTGGTCTGCAGGTTCTTCTGGGTCAGGTCGTTGAGGCGGTCGGTGCTTTTAAGCAGGTAGTCGGACAGCTTCAGGTTGGCCGCGCTTTCGGTGGCCAGCAGGCTGCTGCCCCCGGCTTTCTGCGCTTCGATGGATTGCTGGGTGACGGTCTGTTGCGACTGTGCCAGGCGTTTCTGGTTGATCAGGGTTTGCAGGTCCTGGATCTCTTGTTCCAGGCGCGCGGTCTTTTCCATCACCAGGTCATGTTGGCTGTTGCCCAGGTCTTGCAGTTGGCTGTTGCCGGCCAGTTCCTGGCGGCGCAGCGGGATCAGCGCGTTGAGCGCGGCAAGTTCGGCGTTGAGCTGGTTGCGCTGGTCGGCGCTGAGGGTCTTGCCGTTGTCTTTGCCAGCCTTGAGGGTCGAGTTGATCTGCAGGATGCGCGTCTGGCTGTTGCTGATTTCGGTCTGGGCGCGCTCGGGGCGGGTCTGGGCGGCGATGCTCAGGCTGTTGGCGTCGGCCAGCTCTTTTTGCAGGTCGCCTTGCTGGGTGGTGCGCTGCACCAGCAATTGTTCGAGCTGCGGCACCGGCAGGCTGGCGTAGCGCTGGGCCACCGGGATGACCTTGGTGGCCTTGAGCCGGGTCAGTTCACGCTGGTTTTCGGCGGTCTGGCGCGGCGCATCGCCCAGCTGGCGCTTGAGGTCCACCAGGCGCTGCTCGTAATCCTGCTTGTTGCCCAGGTACGTCAGGGTCTGTTGCAGGATGGTCTGCAAGGCCTTCATGTCGGCGTCGGGCAGCTTGCGGTCGGGCAGCTTGTCCAGGGTTTGCTGGATGGCGTCGGCGCTGGGCGGGTCGGCCGCGTGAACGGTGCCGACACAAAGGGTCAGGCCCAGCAGGGCAGTGGCGAGAAACGAGCGCAGGATTGGCATAGAGACCGGTCGAGCAAGGTGAAGAATCGGGGGTGTTGTCGCCCCGCAGTTTAGAGGAAGAGTCCGGGGCCCGGGCGACTTCCTTCGGGGAATCTGACGCCCACTTTGCCGATCTTGTTCCCGTCCATGACCGCGACGGTCCAGATGGTGTTGTTCCATTCCACCTGGTCGCCGACGATGGGCGCGCCGCCGACTTTCTGGGTGATGAAGCTGCTCAGCGGCATGTCCGGGTCGATGCCTTCCAGTTTCAGGCCGTACAGGGCGGAAACCGCGCCCAGCTGGGCGTCGCCTTCGAGGACGAAGTCGCCGAAGAAGCGCAGGTCGAGGCCGCGTTGCGGCGCCTGGCTGAACAGTTTGCCCAGGGCCGGCAGGTTGTGTTCGTGGCCGATCACGCAGAGCAAGTCGCCGACTTCCAGCACCGTACTACCCGACGGGTGGAGCAGTTGCTGGCCACGGAACAGCGCGGCGATCCGCGTGCCCTCGGGCATTTTCAGCTCGCGCAGGGCGGCGCCGATGCACCATTTCTCGGCACCCAGGCGGTAGACGAACAGCTCCCACTCGCTGGTGACGTGCACTTCCAGAGCCGCGCGGGAAATCGGCGCCGGGTCCGGTGGTACGGTGACCTTGAGCAGCTTGGCCACCCACGGCAGGCTCGTGCCCTGCACCAGCAGCGAGACCAGCACGATAAAGAACGCCAGGTTGAAGTACAGCTGCGCGTGAGGCAGGCCGGCCATCAGCGGGAACACTGCGAGAATGATCGGCACCGCGCCGCGCAGGCCTACCCAGGCGATAAAGGCTTTTTCGCGGCCGTGGAACGCCTTGAACGGCAGCAGGCCGACGATCACCGACAGCGGCCGCGCAAACAGGATCATCCACAGCGCCAGGCCCAGGGCCGGCAGGGCAATCGGCAGCAGGTCATGGGGCGTGACCAGCAGGCCCAGCACCAGGAACATGCCGATCTGTGCGAGCCAGGCCATGCCGTCGAGCATATGCAAAATGCCATGACGGCTGCGCACCGGCCGGTTGCCGATCACCAGGCCGCACAGGTACACGGCGAGAAAGCCGCTGCCGTGCAGGGCGTTGGTCACGGCGAAGACGAACAGGCCGCCGGCGATTACCAGGATCGGGTACAGGCCGGTGGCCAGGTTGATGCGGTTGACCATTTGCAGCATCAGCCAGCCGCCCCCGAGGCCGACGACGCCGCCGATGCCGAATTCGCGTACCAGGTGGGTCAGCAGGCTCCAGTGCAGGCCGGTCTGGCCGCTGGCGAGCATGTCGATCAGGGTGACGGTGAGAAACACCGCCATCGGGTCGTTGCTGCCGGACTCGATCTCCAGGCTGGCGGTCACCCGTTCGTTGAGGCCCTTGCCGCCCAGCAGCGAGAACACGGCGGCGGCGTCGGTCGAGCCGACAATCGCGCCAATCAACAAGCCCTGGATGATATTGAGGTCGAACAGCCAGGCCGCGGCCATGCCGGTGAGGCCGGTGGTAATCAACACCCCCACCGTGGCCAGCGACAATGCCGGCCAGAGTGCCACGCGGAAACTCGCCACCCGGGTGCGCAAGCCGCCGTCGAGCAGGATCACGGCCAGTGCGAGGTTGCCCACCAGGTAGGCGGTCGGGTAATTGTCAAAGATGATGCCGCCGCCATCGACACCGGCAACCATGCCCACGGCCAGGATGATCACCAGGATCGGAATCCCCAGGCGGGACGAAAGAGAACTCACCAGAATGCTCGCACTCACCAGCAACGCGCCGATCAAGAACAGGCTGTTGATGGTCGTCGCATTCAAAGGCAGTACTCCATGGGCAAACAAGACGGGGCGCAAACTGACCATGCAGTCTGCGTGCCAGCGATTCTAACCTGTTGAATTGCTGCGCTGTCAAAAAGCTTTTGCAGGTTGGCGAAGATCCAATGTGGGAGCGGGCTTGCTCGCGAAAGCGGTGTGCCAGTCGATACATCTGGCGACTGATACACCGCTTTCGCGAGCAAGCCCGCTCCCACATTTTTGGCCGAGGTGTGTCAGTTAGAGGCGGAAACGGCCGACCATCCCATTCAAATCCACCGCCAATCGCGACAACTCACTGCTCGCCGCACTGGTCTGGTTGGCGCCCGTCGCCGATTGCACCGATAGATCGCGGATGTTCACCAGGTTGCGGTCCACTTCCCGCGCCACCTGCGCCTGTTCTTCCGCGGCGCTGGCGATCACCAGGTTGCGCTCGTTGATCTCGACAATCGCAGTGTTGATGGTATCCAGCGACATCCCTGCACCTTTGGCGATGTTCAGCGTCGATTCCGCACGCTCGGTGCTGTTGCGCATCGAATCCACCGCGTGTTCGGTGCCGGCCTGGATGCTGCCGATCATCCGCTCGATCTCGCTGGTGGATTGCTGGGTACGATGGGCCAGTGCGCGCACTTCATCGGCGACCACCGCAAAACCACGTCCGGCTTCACCGGCGCGGGCGGCTTCGATGGCGGCGTTGAGGGCCAGCAGGTTGGTCTGGTCGGCGAGGCCGCGAATCACGTCCAGTACCTTGCCGATGTCCCGCGACTCATTGGCCAGGTCGCCAATCAATGTGGCGGTGGCTTGCACATCACCGCTCATGCGTTCGATGGCGCTGACGGTTTCCTGCACCAGATCACGCCCGTCACCAGCCGAGGTGGTGGCGTTGCGCGAGGCTTCGGAGGTGCTCACGGCATTGCGCGCGACTTCTTCGACGGCGCTGGTCATTTCATTGACGGCGGTGGCGGCTTGTTCGATCTCGTTGTTTTGCTGGGTCAGGCCACGGGCGCTTTCGTCGGTGACGGCGTTCAGCTCTTCGGCGGCCGAGGCGAGTTGGGTGGCGGACCCGGCGATGCGTTGCAGGGTGTCGCGCAGTTTGTCCTGCATCTTGGCCATGGCGGCCAGCAGGCGGCCGGCTTCGTCATTGCCGTCGACCTTGATCGGGCGCGTCAGGTTGCCTTCGGCGACTTCTTCGGCTGCTTCCAGAGCCTGGGCGATAGGCACGGTGATGCTGCGGGTCAGCAGCCAGGCGAACAGCACAGTCAGCGCGGTGGCCAGTACCAGCAGGCCTACCACCAGGTCGAAAGCCAGGTCGTATTGATCCTTGGCTTGCTGATTGGTGACCAGGGCCATCTTGTTGTTGATGTCCAGCAGGCGCGCCAGCACGGCGTTGACCTGCTCGGAGTTGCTCAGCAGCTCAGTGTTGATCAGGGTGCGCAGGGCTTCCACCTGATTGGCCTGGGACAGGCTCTTCATGCGCGTTTCGATCTGACGGTACTGGCCCAGCAAGGTGACGTACTCGTCATAGGCGGCGCGCTCTTCGCGGCTGTCGATGAGTTTTTCGTAAATGCCCTGGGCGGCGCGGATCTGCTGGTCGCGCAGTTCGAAGGTTTCCAGGGTCTTCTGCTGCACGTCCGGCTCGCGGTTGGTCAGCAAACGGTAGGACAGGACGCGCAGGCGCAGGGTCAGCTGGGTGAACTCATCCAGTGCGCGAATGCTCGGCACGCTGGACAGGGTGATGTCTTCGGCGGCGCCACGGATCTTGCTCATCTGGTTCAGGGCGAACACGCCGAGAAACAACATGAGTGCGCCGATAAACGCGAAGCCAAGAAAGGCGCGCGGCGCGATATTCATATTACGAAGGGACATGCTGGAATCCTGGGGGAGAAGCGCGATCCGTGCGGGCGTGATACGGGGTGTGCCTCTCTATCGGTCGTACGACTAAAGTCTAAAGGGGGCTGTGCGTTTTTGTCGCATCCGACGAGGTTCAGGAACCAGATGGGGGAATTGCAGTCACTAAGGCTCGAAAGCGCGGCCCGGCCCTGAATAATCGGGCTGCGCGCCGGGGATAACCCTGGCATCCGAGGTGAATTTTCTTTATCGTCACCGCCCTTTGAAAAAGCCCGAGAAATCAAAATGTTAGAAGCATCCCTCAGCCAATTGGAACAACTGGTCAGCGACCTGGTACAGCAGAACCAGGATCTGTTGGGCAGCAACGAATCCCTCAAGGCCGAACTGGCTCGCGCCAAGGATGAGAACGACAGCCTGCAACTGAGCCTGATGGAACAGGAAGAAAAACAAGGCGCCACCGCCGCCCGTATCCAAGCGTTGGTTGAGCGTGTGAGCGCAGGTCCGGTCGGCGCATGAATGAAGGGATAAAGGTCGTTTCGATTCTCGGTGAGGATTACTCGATCAAGGCGCCAGCCGGGGAAGACAAAACCCTGATGCACGCCGTGACCATGCTCAAGGCCTCCCTGGCCACCACCAAGAAAAAGTACCCGACCCTGATCGGGGACAAGTTACTGGTGCTGGCGGCGTTGAACCTGTGCGCCGAACAGATCGAAATGCAGCAGGCGCACCAGGAGGAACTCGACCGTTACCAAGAGCAAGTCAGCGCCACGGTCGAGGTGATTTCCAAGGTAATCGGACAGCCTTAGAACCACGCGTCCTGCATCGCGAGGCACGTATCATCCCGCGCCTCCAGAATCGCCAGTTCATGATGGCAGCCCGGTACTTCCCAGGTCAGGAAATACCGGGCGGCCTGGAACTTGCCTTTATAGAAGGCGACATCCGCCGCATTGCCCTTGGCCAACCCCTCTTCGGCGCGAATCGCCTGTTCCAGCCAGCGCCAGCCAATCACCGTGTGCCCAAATACCTTCAGGTACAGCGCCGAATTCGCCAGGCTGCTGTTGACCTTGCCGTGGGCCAGATCCGTGAGCAGGCCAATGGTGACGCTTTGCAAGCGGTTGACCAGTTGCTCCAGGGGTTCTCTCAGGGCATTGAGTGATGGATATTCCTGCGCCCGGGCGCCGGTTTCGGCGATCAGCCGGATCAGTTGTTTCAAGCCCGCGCCGCCGTTCTGCGCCAGCTTGCGTCCCAGCAAGTCGAGGGACTGGATGCCGTGGGTGCCTTCATGGATCGGGTTCAGGCGGTTGTCGCGGTAGTACTGCTCCACCGGGTATTCGCGGGTGTAGCCGTGGCCGCCGAGGATCTGGATCGCCAGTTCGTTGGCCTTGAGGCAGAACTCCGAGGGCCAGGATTTGACGATGGGGGTGAGCAGGTCCAACAGTTCGTGGGCCTGTTTACGCTCGGTTTCAGTCTCCAGGGTGGTGGTGTCGTCGAACAGGCGTGCGGCGTACAAGCCAAGGTCGAAGGCGCCTTCGACGTAGGCTTTTTGCGTCAGCAGCATGCGTTTTATATCCGCGTGCTGAATGATCGAGACCGGCGCCGTTGTCGGGTCCTTGCTGTCCGGCAGGCGACCTTGCGGGCGTTCACGGGCGTATTCCAGGGAATACAGGTAGCCGGCGTAACCGAGCATCACCGCGCCCATGCCCACGCCGATTCGCGCTTCGTTCATCATCTGGAACATGCAGCTCAAGCCCTGGTGCGGTTTGCCCACCAGATAGCCGACACAGTTACCGTTATCGCCGAAGTTAAGCGCCGTGGAAGTGGTGCCGCGCCAGCCCATCTTGTGAAACAGCCCGGCGAGTAGCACGTCGTTGCGTTCGCCAAGGCTGCCATCGTCGTTGACCAGGAACTTGGGCACGATGAACAGCGAAATGCCCTTCACCCCGGCGGGCGCGTCCGGCAGCTTGGCCAGCACCATGTGCACAATGTTTTCCGACAGCGGGTGATCGCCGCCGGAGATAAAGATCTTGTTGCCCTTCAGACGATAAGTGCCGTCGGCCGCCGGTTCTGCGCGGGTACGAATATCCGACAGTGACGAGCCCGCGTGGGGTTCGGTCAGGGCCATGGTGCCGAAGAAGCGGCCATCGATCATCGGCTGCAGGAAGCGTTGTTTCTGCTCTTGGGTGCCGAAGCTTTCGATCAGGTTGGCGGCGCCCATGGTCAGGAACGGGTAGGACGTGGATGCGGCGTTGGCCGATTGGAAATGCGCAAAGCATGCCTGGGAGAGCAGGGTGGGCAACTGCATGCCACCGGCTTCGAAGCTGCGCGCGGCGTTGAGGAAGCCGGCTTCCAGAAATGCATCGACGGCCGGTTTGACCTCGGGAATCAGGATGGCTGCGCCATTTTCGTAGCGCGGCTCGTTTTCGTCGTTCTTGCGGTTATGGGGGGCGAAGTACTTTTCGGCGATGTTTCGAGCGGTGCTGATCGCCGCATCGAACGTTTCCCGATTGTGCTCGGCAAACCGCTCGCGCCTGGTCAGGCTCTCGGCATCAAGGACTTCGTACAGCTCGAAAGCCAGATTGCGGGAACTGAGCAGCGTCTCGGACATGGCGGATCACCTATGTGGGAATAGGGCCGAGTCTAAGTGCGCAAATAGAGGCTGGATAGCAAGATTGATTTGGGTGATGGAGGGGCAGAACACGGACGGGTGAGAGATACGCAGTCCAAATGCGGGAGCGGGCTTGCCCGCGAAGACGGAGTGCCAGTCACTGAATTAGTTGACTGACCCACCGCTTTCGCGAGCAAGCCCGCTCCCACAGGTTTAGCCGATGGTCATCAGGCTCGCGTTACCGCCCGCGGCTGCGGTGTTAACGCTCAGTGCCCGCTCGATCACCAGGCGTTCCAGCGCAATCGCCGTCTCGCCTTGGGACAAACCATGCACCCCGACAATCGCACCACTGCGCTGCGCCACTTGCTGGCACACCGCACGCAGTTGGTCGGAGTCGCCGTGGTGCACAACGGCGTCGAATACCACTTCGTCCTTGGTCCAGTCAGTCACGCGCTTGATCTTCGCCTGAATTTCTTTCGGCAGGCGTGGGAGCAACGCCTTGGTCAAGTCAGTTTCCGGCCATACCGCCGAACCGCCTACCGCCAGCACTGCCGCCAGTTGCGTCAGCAGGTCGCCTTCTACTTCCGCCAGGCACAATACGTGCTCGCGGGGCAGGATGGCGTAGCTGTTGCGCTCGCCGGTCGGGCCGGCCAGTTGGCGGGTGATACCGCTTTGCGATTGCGCGGCGAACTGGCTGCACAGGGCGCTCAGCTCGCTGAGCTTGTTGCCGTCGGCCCAGGTTTTCAGGGCGGTCAGCGGCTGGCTCATGGCATCCCGCAGACGTACATCTGGAGCGGCCAGGGCATCGCCACGCACGAAGGACTGCTCGATGGCATCCGTAGGACGAGTCGACAGCAGGCGATACAGGTACAGCGGACCACCGGCTTTCGGGCCAGTCCCCGACAAGCCTTCGCCACCGAACGGTTGTACGCCAACCACGGCACCCACGATGTTGCGGTTTACGTAGACGTTACCGGCGTGGACGTTGTCGATCACCTTGGCGATGGTCTCGTCGATACGGGTGTGCACGCCCAGGGTCAGGCCGTAGCCCGACGCGTTGATCTGGCCGATGAGCTGATCGATCTCTTTGCGCTTGTAGCGCACCACGTGCAGTACCGGGCCGAAGATTTCGCGTTGCAGTTCGTCGAAGCTTTCCAGTTCGATCAGGGTTGGCATCACGAAGGTGCCGCGCTTGATCTCTTCACCGTCGGCGATTGCCACTTGGTACACATTGCGGCCTTTGTCACGCATGGCCTGGATGTGTTTCTCGATACCCGCCTTGGCTTCGGCGTCGATCACCGGGCCGATGTCTACCGACAGGCGCTCCGGGTTGCCCAGACGGCATTCGGCCATGGCGCCCTTGAGCATTTCGATGACGCGGTCTGCCGAATCTTCCTGCAAGCACAGTACGCGCAGGGCCGAGCAGCGTTGACCGGCACTGTCGAAGGCCGAGGACACGACGTCGATGACCACTTGTTCGGTGAGTGCCGAGGAGTCGACGATCATTGCGTTCTGGCCGCCGGTTTCGGCGATCAGCGGGATCGGACGGCCCTGGGCATCCAGGCGACCGGCGACATTGCGCTGCAGCAGGCGCGCAACCTCGGTGGAACCAGTGAACATCACGCCTTTGACGCGATCATCACCCACCAGGCGGGCACCCACGGTTTCGCCCTGGCCCGGCAGCAGTTGCAGCACGCCTTGCGGAATACCGGCTTCCAGCAGGATGCGCACGGCTTGCGCGGCGACCAGCGGGGTTTGCTCGGCAGGCTTGGCCAGTACGGGGTTGCCGGCGGCCAGTGCAGCGGCGACCTGGCCGCTGAAGATCGCCAGCGGGAAGTTCCACGGGCTGATGCACACCACCGGCCCCAGTGGGCGGTGGGCGTCATTGGTGAAGTCGTTACGTGCCTGCACCGCGTAGTAACGCAGGAAGTCCACGGCTTCGCGCACTTCGGCGATGGCGTTGGCGAAGGTCTTGCCGGCTTCGCGGGCCAGCAGGCCCATCAGCGGTTGGATCTCGCTTTCCATCAGGTCGGCGGCGCGCTCCAGGATCGCGGCACGCTCGGCGGGCGGGGTGGCCTGCCAGATCGGACCGGCGCCGATGGCGCACTGGATGGCGTTGTCGACGTCTTCGACCGTAGCTTCTTGTACGTGGCCGACCACGTCGCGCAGGTCGGACGGGTTCAGCACCGGTGCCGCCGGCTGCTCACTGGCGGCGCAGCCGAGCATCGGCGCGGCCTTCCAGTTGTTGTGGGCAGTGGCCAGCAGGGCGCAGGACAGCGATGCCAGGCGATGTTCGTTGGCCAGGTCGATACCGGCCGAGTTGGCGCGGTCGCTGCCGTACAGGTCACGGGGCAATGGAATGCGCGGGTGTGGCAGGCCGAAGCCGCCTTCCAGCGTGGCCATTTGCTCGATGCTGGCCACTGGATCGGCCACCAGCTCCTGAATCGAGATGGACTGGTCAGCGATGCGGTTGACGAACGAGGTGTTGGCGCCGTTTTCCAGCAGGCGACGTACCAGGTAAGCCAACAGTGTTTCGTGGGTGCCGACCGGAGCGTACACGCGGCACGGACGGTTCAGCTTGCCATCGGAAACCTTGCCTACAACCTGCTCGTACAGAGGTTCACCCATGCCGTGCAGGCATTGGAACTCGTACTGGCCCGGGTAATAGTTCTGGCCGGCAATATGGTAGATGGCCGACAGGGTGTGGGCGTTGTGCGTGGCGAACTGCGGGTAGATGACTTCCGGCACCGACAGCAGTTTGCGTGCGCAGGCGATGTAGGACACGTCGGTGTAAACCTTGCGGGTGTACACCGGGTAGCCTTCCAGGCCTTCGACCTGGGCGCGCTTGATCTCGCTGTCCCAGTACGCGCCTTTTACCAGGCGGATCATCAGGCGGTGACGGCTACGGCGCGCCAGGTCGATCACGTAGTCGATCACATACGGGCAACGCTTCTGGTAAGCCTGGATCACGAAGCCGATGCCGTTCCAGCCGGTCAGTTGCGGCTCGAAGCACAGGCGTTCCAGCAGGTCCAGCGACAGCTCCAGGCGGTCGGCTTCTTCGGCGTCGATGTTCAAGCCGATGTCGTATTGCTTGGCCAGCAAGGTCAGGGACAGCAGGCGTGGGTACAGCTCGTCCATCACACGCTCGTACTGCGCACGGCTGTAACGCGGGTGCAGTGCCGATAGCTTGATGGAGATGCCCGGGCCTTCATAGATCCCGCGGCCGTGGGAGGCTTTGCCGATGGAGTGAATGGCTTGTTCGTACGAGGCCAGGTACTTCTGCGCATCGTGTTCGGTGAGTGCGGCTTCACCGAGCATGTCGTAGGAATAGCGGAAGCCCTTGGCTTCGAACTTGCTCGCGTTGGCCAGGGCTTCGGCGATGGTTTCACCCGTGACGAACTGCTCGCCCATCAGGCGCATGGCCATGTCGACGCCCTTGCGGATCATCGGCTCGCCGCTCTTGCCGATGATGCGGCTCAGGGACGAGGTCAAGCCCGCTTCGTTGTGGGTGGCGACCAGTTTGCCGGTCAGCAGCAGGCCCCAGGTGGCGGCGTTGACGAACAGCGACGGGCTGTTGCCCAGGTGCGGCTGCCAGTTGCCGGTGCTGATTTTGTCGCGGATCAGCGCGTCGCGGGTGCCCTTGTCCGGGATGCGTAGCAGCGCTTCGGCCAGGCACATCAGTGCCACGCCTTCCTGGGACGACAGGGAGAACTCTTGCAGCAGGCCCTGAACAATACCGGCACGGCCGCCGGCACTCTTCTGGTTACGCAGTTTTTCAGCGATCGACGCAGCCAGCTTGTTGGTGGCTTCGGCCATTGATGCTGGCAGACGAGCCTGTTCGATCAGCATCGGCACCACTTCCGGCTCAGGGCGGCGGTAGGCGGCGGTGATCGAGGCGCGCAGTACGGATTGCGGCAGGATGCTCTCGGCAAATTCGAGGAAGCACTGGTGCGCGTGGTCGGTCTGGACCTCGCCAGCGTCGTCGCCGTCCTTGCTGCTCAAGCCATTGAGTTCGGTCAGGGTTGCACCACCCTCCAGTTTCTCCAGGTAATTGAAAATCGCCTGCTTGATCAGCCAGTGTGGCGTGCGATCAATGGAGGTCGCGGCCGCCTTCAGGCGTTCGCGGGTCGGGTCGTCGAGTTTGACCCCAAGGGTGGTCGTAGCCATTTTCTTATCCTCATGGGTGCCACTACCGAGTGGCATCAGCTGGCGGCAAGATTAGCTTCGCCCATGAAGAGGTGCAACCGGGTGCAACCCTTTTTATGCATGAAATTTTTGAAGGAGGGCATGAAAAAAATCGGCCCTCAACAGAATCCGCTTCACGGCGGTGCATTTGCTTCTTAGATCGGCTGTGCTTGCTCCGAAAAGGAGCAAAAACGGGGTGTTTTCTGGAATTAACATCAAGGTGCAACTTATTCTCGAGAAACTGGTTGCACCTTATTTAGTTTGTTGAATAGGATTCGCGCCCTAGGTGCAACCACCGCAAGGTTTGGTTCATCGGCTGACGGCTTTCCTGGGGAAACGTCAGTCATAAATGCGCGGCACGCAGTTACGTCTACCTACTTTCAGTGGGTGGCCGTCTGACAGACCGTCGCTACATAAAAACAAAGCCAGGGCGTCACTCATATGAGCGTTAGCAATCCAACCCTGATCACGTTCGTGATCTACATCGCAGCAATGGTGCTGATCGGCTTCATGGCCTATCGCTCCACCAATAACCTTTCCGATTACATCCTCGGCGGTCGCAGCCTCGGTAGCGTGGTCACGGCCTTGTCGGCCGGTGCGTCCGACATGAGTGGCTGGTTGTTGATGGGCCTGCCCGGCGCGATTTACATGTCCGGCCTGTCGGAAAGCTGGATCGCCATCGGCCTGATCGTCGGTGCCTACCTCAACTGGCTGTTCGTGGCCGGTCGCCTGCGGGTACAGACCGAACACAACGGCGACGCCCTGACCCTGCCGGACTACTTCTCCAGCCGTTTCGAAGATAAGAGCGGCCTGCTGCGGATCATCTCCGCCGTGGTGATCCTGGTGTTCTTCACCATCTACTGCGCTTCGGGCATCGTGGCTGGCGCCCGTCTGTTCGAAAGCACCTTCGGCATGTCCTACGAGACCGCGCTGTGGGCCGGTGCTGCTGCGACCATTGCCTACACCTTCGTCGGTGGTTTCCTGGCAGTGAGCTGGACAGATACCGTACAAGCCACCCTGATGATCTTCGCGCTGATCCTTACGCCGATCATCGTGCTGCTGGCCACCGGCGGCGTCGACACCACCTTCCTGGCCATCGAAGCCAAGAACCCTGACAACTTCAACATGCTGAAGAACACTACCTTCATCGGCATCATCTCGCTGATGGGCTGGGGCCTGGGTTACTTCGGCCAGCCGCACATCCTCGCGCGTTTCATGGCGGCGGATTCGGTGAAGTCGATCGCCAAGGCGCGCCGCATCTCCATGACCTGGATGATCCTGTGCCTGGGCGGCACCGTGGCCGTAGGCTTCTTCGGCATCGCTTACTTCTCGGCGCACCCGGAAGTGGCCGGCCCTGTGACCGAGAACCACGAGCGTGTGTTCATCGAACTGGCCAAGCTGCTGTTCAACCCTTGGATTGCTGGCGTGCTGCTATCGGCCATCCTGGCTGCCGTGATGAGCACCCTGAGCTGCCAGTTGCTGGTGTGCTCCAGCGCCCTGACCGAAGACTTCTACAAGACTTTCCTGCGCAAAAACGCTTCCCAGCGTGAGCTGGTATGGGTTGGCCGCCTGATGGTGCTGCTGGTTGCCCTGATCGCCATCGCCATGGCCGCCAACCCGAACAACCGCGTGCTGGGCCTGGTGAGCTACGCCTGGGCCGGTTTCGGCGCGGCGTTCGGCCCTGTGGTGCTGATCTCGGTAATCTGGAAAGGCATGACCCGCAACGGCGCGCTGGCCGGCATCCTGGTCGGCGCGATCACCGTGATCGTGTGGAAACACTTCGAACTGCTGGGCCTGTACGAAATCATCCCGGGCTTCATCTTCGCCAGCCTGGCGATCTACTTCGTGAGCAAGCTGGGCGCACCGACTGCAGGTATGGTCGAGCGCTTTGATGCGGCGGAGAAGGACTACAACCTCAACAAGTAATTGCGCTGGGCGTTAAGCGCCTGTCGAGTTGAAAAGAGCGGCCCGCGTCCTTTGGATGACGGGCCGTTTTTTTGTCGGTCTGGAGGTGAAAACGTGCTGGATTACAGGCTTGGTTGATCGCTGAAATGAAAAAACATCGCACCCACTGCGCCGACCAGACCGATAAGAGCTGTTCCGTGAAGGGCGAATTTCAGGCAGCGGGGAAACTCTGCGACTTGTTTTGCGTTGATGACGCCTCGTCTTGTGTTCCACTTCGGCAGTGCAATTGCTACATAGACCGCGCACAGTCTGGTCAATCTTCCTCGTAGGCTGTTGCCCCACAGGTGCTTGTAATTATCCAGCAGACTGCATTGGTCCAGGCGTTGCTCCATCGACTCCAATTTGCGATAGGCCAGGAAGATGTCGAGCGCGACCGCCAGAAGCATTGAGGCTGCCGAGCCCAATGCTATTTGGTCTTTGGCAGGGAGGTTGAGTATGTACTCAATACTCATACAGTACCTCTCCAGTGACCGCGCCAATTTCGCTGCCCCAACTGCCGAACGCCGCGCCCATGGCGCCGCCAGCGATCAAAAGACAGCTCAGGGCGCCCGGCCCGGTTGTCGGAGCCATTACCGCTATACACAAGCCCATTCCCATCTGGCCTCCAATGATTCCTCCCGCTACACCAAAGGTTAATTTACCCGCTTCCACATACTTCGCTTTTCGGCATTGTTCCCCTCTGCCGGTAGAACACGCCTCCTTGATCTCCAGCGCCGTGGACGTCGTACTTAACGCCATCCCCAACGGCGTGCCGTGTTTAAGCAGCTTCGCCGTCTTGGAAATTTTGGCAATCGTTTCTGCGTATCGATTGATCTCCCCGGTGTGCAAATAGCTCCTGGTTGATATCCCCAGCATTTTCTTGATCGATCCTTCATTGCGCAGGCCCGTGCCGTAACGCGCAAAGCTGCGCATTTGCGCTTCCAGTTTGGCAAACAGCACTTTGCGCCGAGCCAAAAAATCATCTCGCGCCGCGCCACCGCCTCGGCGCAGCGACTGTTTATGCAGGGCCTCGATTTCATCGAGAGTTTTCACGATTTCCTGCAAATGCCGGCTCCAGGCATCCCCTGCGGTACCTATCCCCAGCGAAGCGTATCCGAGTAGTTTTTGCAGCAAATCATAATTCTGCAGCGCAAAGGCAGCCCCGCCATGGGCCGTCACGCTATGGCGGACATCCCAGGCGGCGCGCACCAGGCATGACTCCTCTGCGGTGCAGGCTGAGGTGGTGTGGTCACCGATGATCACCAGGTGTCCCGGCAGCACCACCACATTGCGGATATGCGTATTCAGCGCGTCGAACTTGGCTTCGGCGTGTCGGCTCATGCACAAGCTCGCCTTGAGTTCCACAGACGTCAGTGGCCGCTCATTGATAAAGGCATAGGGCTGAGGCATTACAAGTCCCTCAGCGATTGGGTGTCGAGATGTCCCGCCATGAACGCATTCCTTTGGAGTGAACATGGCAGCGAAATTTAATCAGTTGTCTGGAAAACGTCGTGGTTATGCAGGGGGGAATTGGGGGGGGGGGTTCAGTTTGGGAAACGGGCTACGCGGTGACGAAAAGCTTCCGTCAGATGCCTGCTTTTTTGCGCTGAAAACCCAGGCAAACGTGAACGGGCGAAAAGCAAACCCGTGACGTAAGGAATTACTGATTTGTTGGCGCTGTGATCAGTACGGCAAGTGGCTGAGGCACTATCCCCGGCCCACCCCTTCGCAGAGAAACACCGGATGTTCGCTCCTGCCAATCAAAGTGCCTTCACCCTGACCCTGGATGGGCTTGCCAGTGACTTAAAGGTCTTGAGCTTCACGGGCACCGAAGCCCTCAGCCAACCCTATTGTTTTGATCTTGAATTGGTCAGCGAACAGCCTGATCTGGATCTCGAAGGCCTGCTGCATCGTCAGATGTACTTGGGTTTCGACGCGCAGGGTCATGGCATTCACGGCGTGGTCTATCGCGTGGCTCAAGGTGACTCGGGGCGCCGGCTGACGCGTTATCAACTCAGTCTGGTTCCACAGTTGGCCTACCTGGCCCACAGCAGCCACCAGCGCATCTTCCAACACAAGACGGTGCCGCAGATGGTTGCGCAGGTGCTGACGGCGCAGGGCATTCAGGGCGATCGTTTTGAGTTCCGCCTCAGTGGTACGTATCCCGAGCGTGAGTATTGCGTGCAGTTTGGCGAGAGCGACCTGGCGTTCGTTCAGCGGCTGTGTGCCGAGGCTGGCATCCACTATCACTTCCAACATTGCGTCGAGCGGCACCTGCTGGTGTTTGGCGATGACCAGACGGTGTTTGCCCAGCCTGACCGGCCCAGCCCTTACTCCCCCGGTTCCGGGATGGTTGCGCACGCCCCGGCGATCAAGCGTTTTGCGGTGCAATTGGAGACGCGTACTACAGCGCTGAATCTGCGTGATTACGACTGGCGCAAGCCGCGTCTGACGCTGGAAAGCACGGTGGCCGGCGAGCAGCTTCCCCACCTTGAGGCGCAGGACTACCCCGCGCACTTCAGCGACCGCGCCCATGGCAAGTACCTGGCGCAGCGTGGCCTGGAGCGCTATCGCAGCGACTATCGAATCGCCCGGGGCAGTGGCGATGAACCGGCGTTGGTCACCGGCGGGTTTCTCAAGCTGGCCGGGCACCCGCGCGAGGAGTGGAATGATTTGTGGCTGGTGACCCATATCGTCCACGAAGGCAAGCAACCCCAGGTGCTGGAAGAGGCGGTCACCGAGGTGCCGGGCGGGGACTTTCGCCAGGGGTATCGCAATGAATTTGTGGCGGCACCGTGGGATGTGATCTTTCGTCCACCGTTGCCTGGGCGCCCGAGTATTTCGGGGTATCAGAACGCGGTCGTCACCGGCCCCGCCGACAGCGAAATCCATTGCGACGAATACGGACGGGTCAAGGTGCAACTGGCCTGGGATCGCAACGGCGAACACAACGACCATTCCAGTTGCTGGCTGCGGGTGGCCAGCGGTTGGGCCCACGACCGCTATGGCGCGGTGCTGATCCCGCGAGTGGGCATGGAGGTGTTGGTGGGCTTCGTCAATGGCGACATGGACATGCCGTTGGTGATGGGTTGCCTGCCCAACGCGGCGACGCCGCTGCCCCTCGACCTGCCGGCGGACAAGACCCGCAGCATCTTGCGCAGCCACAGCAGCCCCGGGGGTGGCGGTTACAACGAGCTGCGCATCGAGGACCGCAAGGGCGCCGAGGAAATCTACCTGCGTGCCCAGCGCGATTGGACCCAGCATGTGCTGCATGACCAGCAGGTGCAGGTCGACAACCGGCGGCGGATCACGGTGGGCGGCGAGTCGCACCACGAACTGCAAGGCGAGGAGCAGCGCATCACCCACGGCAATCGCCTGACCGAACTCAAGAGGGATGATCATCTGCTGGTCGGCGGTTCGCAGCAGATGCGGGCCGCAGGCACCATTCAGATTGGCGCCGGGCAAAGCGTGGTGATCGATGCGGGCGCGAGCGTGACGATCCAGGCCGGGGGGCAATCGATCACCTTGTCGGCCGGCGGGATTTTCAGCAGCGTGCCGATCCAGCCCGGTGGTGCACCCACTGTGGTGTCGGCGCCGTTGCGGCCTGGGCTGAAGGAGGCGTTGCAGACGGTGGTTCCTGCACCGTTGAGTCGCGTACAAGTCGCCAGCCTCAAGCGCAGTGCGCCGTTCTGCGAAGAATGTGAGCGTTGCAAGAATGGCCAGTGCGCCGTTGCCTGAAAAGGAGCCTACATCGATGCATCAATCCTTGCGTGCGGGTGAACAGCTCTTCGCCATACTGGGCGCCGCCAGCGACGCCAAGCCAGTGGACGCCTGGCGAGCGCTGGCCGCCGGAACGCCTCTGCAACCCGTTTGGGCCGGCACGCCCTATGGGACATGGAGCGAGGTGATGCCCTACGTCGCCATTGTCGAACCGGGCAGTCCGTTCCTCGACTGGGTAGCCGCCACCGAGTCCACCGACTGGGGTTGGCTGGCGGTTTCGTCCAGCCCGCTGGAAAGTGTGGTCGCGTACCTGCAAAGCCTGACCAAGGTCTTCCTGCCGGATGGTCAGGAGGTGTTCTTGCGGTTCTGGGACGGGGTGCAGTGGTGGCCGATCGTTCAGCAGTGCGGCGCGGAGCTATTGCCCGTGTTCCAACGCTACCTGATCAACGGTCAGCCGCTGAGCGTGGCGACCGGCCCGGTGGCGGTTGCCAACCCCGGCCCGTGGTGGCACGTGCCGGCGTCGCTGCTCGAACAGCTGGCCGGGCGATCGCGCCGAACCCTTATCGATAACCTGTTGCAAGGGCTCGAAGAGCAATGCCCGGACCTCCATACCGCCTTCCCGCCGACGACCTTGCGGCACAAGGTCGCCTACTTCGCGCGCGGGCGGCAGATCAGCCATGCGGGGTTGGCCGGTTACCTCGCCTCAGAGCTGGGTTGAGCCCAACGCCTGCTGCAAATCCTCGATCAGGTCTTCAATCGCCTCGATGCCCACCGACAGGCGAATCATCTCCGGCTTGACCCCGGCCTTGGCCTGTTCTTGCTCGTTCATCTGTCGGTGGGTGGTGGAGGCCGGGTGGCAGGCCAGGGATTTGGCATCGCCGATATTCACCAGGCGCTTGAAGATTTGCAGCGCGTCGTAGAAGCGCACCCCGGCTGCGTAGCCGCCCTTCAAGCCAAACGACAGGATCGCCGACGGTTTGCCTTGCAGGTATTTCTGCGCCAGCGCGTGGTGCGGGTGATCCGGCAGGCCCGCGTAGCTGACCCACTCCACCTCGGCATGGCCTTGCAGGAACTGCGCAACTTTCAACGCGTTCTCGGTGTGGCGCTCCATGCGCAGGGCCAGGGTTTCCAGGCCTTGCAGCAGCAGGAACGCGTTCATCGGGGCCAACGCCGCGCCGGTATTGCGCAGCGGCACGGTGCGGGCGCGCGCGATAAAGGCGGCGGGGCCGAATTTCTCGGTGTAGACCACGCCGTGATAGGCCGGCTCGGGGTTGTTGAGGCCGGGGAATTTCTCCGGGTAATCGCTCCAGGGGAAGGTGCCGCTGTCGACTATCACGCCGCCCAGGGAGTTGCCATGGCCGCCGATGTACTTGGTCACCGAGTGCACCACGATGTCGGCGCCGAAGCTGATGGGCTTGCACAGGATCGGCGTGGCCACGGTGTTGTCCACCATCAGCGGCACGCCTCGGGCGTGGGCGACGTCCGCCAGGGCTTGCAGGTCGACGATATTTCCCGCCGGGTTGCCGATGCTTTCGCAGTACACCAGCTTGGTGTTGTCGTCGATCAGCTCGGCGATGGCTTGCGCGGAGTCGTCACGGGCGAAGCGTACGTCCACGCCAAAGCTCGGCAGCAGGTGCGCAAACAGGGTGTAGGTGCCGCCGTAGAGCTGCGGCGTGGTGACGATGTTGTCGCCGGCGCGGGTCAGGGTCTGGATCGCATAGTGGATCGCCGCGCTGCCAGCCGACACGGCCAGGGCCGCAATACCGCCTTCCAAGGCTGCGATACGTTGCTCCAGCACGTCGTTGGTCGGGTTCATGATGCGCGTGTAGATATTGCCGGGCACGTCCAGGTTGAACAGGTCGGCGCCGTGCTGGGCGTTATCGAATTCGAAGGCGACGTTCTGGTAGATCGGCACCGCGACGGCCTTGGTGGTGGGGTCCGACTTGAAGCCGTGGTGCAGTGCGATAGTGGCGTCTTTCATGATTGTTATTGACCTCCTTGGACAGTGTGGGAGCTGGTTTGCCTGCGATAGCATCACCGCGGTGTGCAGGTAATACCGCGTCGCCTGCATCGCGGGCAAGCCCGCTTCCACATAACGGGCTAGATCATTTTCAGCGAGGTTCCTGCGCTTTAAGCATAAGCACCGCACTGCACCTGAGCCCGCGTAAAAGGTAAACTTCGCCCCCTGCGCAGGAGCAACCATGAATTATCGTCACGCCTTTCACGCCGGCAACCACGCCGATGTCTTCAAACACCTGACCTTGACCCGCCTCATCGCCCTGATGTCGCGCAAGGAGCAGCCGTTCGCCTACCTCGACACCCACGCCGGTATCGGTCTGTACGACCTGCAGGGCGACCAGGCCAACCGCACGGGTGAATACCTGGAAGGCATCGCGCGCCTGTGGGGCCAAAGCGACCTGCCGCCACTGACCGCCGACTACATGCGCGTGCTGCACGAGATGAACCCGGATGGCCAGTTGCGCTACTACCCGGGCTCGCCGGAGCTGGCGCGCCGCCTCACGCGGCGGCAGGATCGGGTGTTGCTCAACGAGAAACACCCGGAAGACGGCCTGCTGCTCAAAGACAATATGAAGGGTGATCGCCGCGTCAAAGTGCATTTGGGCGAAGGCTGGCACGTGCCGCGTGCCCTGTTGCCGGTGCCGGAAAAACGCGCACTGATGCTGATCGATCCGCCGTTCGAGAAACTCGACGAGATGCAGCGCTGCGCCGCTTCCCTCAAGGAAGCCGTGAGCCGCATGCGCCAGACCGTCGCTGCGATTTGGTATCCGGTGAAAGACCAGCGCATGTTGCGCCGCTTCTACCAGGACCTGGCCGGCACTGGTGCGCCGAAGTTGCTGCGCGTGGAGTTGTTGGTGCATCCGCTGGATACGCCGAACACCCTGACCGGCTCGGGCCTGGCGATTGCCAACCCGCCGTGGGGTTTGGAGGAGGAATTGCGTGAGCTGCTGCCGTGGTTGTCCAAGCAGCTTGGGCAGACCCAGGGTGGGTGGCAGATGGATTGGCTGATTGCTGAGTAATCAGCTCTAAGGCCAGACACAGAACCAAATGTGGGAGCGGGCTTGTGTGGGAGCGGGCTTGCTCGCGAATACGGAGTGTCAGTCACAGAGTCAGTTGACTGATCCACCGCTTTCGCGAGCAAGCCCGCTCCCACATTTGAACTGTGTAAGCCTTAGATCGGGCAGGTCACGCCTGTGCCGCCAATCCCGCAATAGCCCTGCGGATTCTTTGCCAGGTACTGCTGGTGATACGCCTCGGCGAAGTACACCGTCGGCGCTTCGTCGATCTCGGTGGTGATCTCCCCCAGCCCGGCCTTGTTCAGCTCTTGCTGATACGCCTGCGCACTGGCTTGCGCCGCCGCCAATTGCTCCGGCGTGGTCGCATAGATCACCGAGCGGTATTGGCTGCCAATGTCATTGCCCTGGCGCATGCCCTGAGTCGGGTTGTGCAGTTCCCAGAACATCTTCAGCAAGTCTTCGTATTTCACCTTGGCCTGGTCGTACACCACCAGCACCACTTCGCTGTGGCCGGTCAGGCCCGAGCAGACTTCTTCGTAGGTCGGGTTCGGCGTGAAGCCGCCGGCGTAGCCGACCACCGTGCTGACTACGCCGTCGCGCTGCCAGAATTTACGCTCGGCGCCCCAGAAGCATCCCAGGCCGAAGATCGCGAAACCGACGTCATCCAGGAAAGGGCCGAGCAACGGGTTGCCGTTGACGAAGTGGGTTTCGGGCAGCGCCATCGGGGTTTCGCGGCCAGGCAAAGCTTGTTCTGCAGTAGGAAGCACGTTTTTATTCACCAGAATTTCCGAGCGCAAGACCATGATCAGTCCTCTCGTCAGGTTGGGTTAGCGGTAAAGAGTCAGACAGCCAGTGTGCCCGAGTGTTACCACGCTGTCAGGCGACAGGTCCGCGTGGGTAGCGCTTGAGCATAGCAAACAGCTCTGCGCCGGGGATTGGCCGGTCGAACAGGTAGCCCTGGCCGACGTCACAGCGATGCCGGCGCAGGAACGCCAGCTGTTCGGCGGTTTCGATGCCTTCGGCCACGACCTTGAGCTTGAGGTTGTGGGCCATGGCGATCACCGCCGAGGTGATTTCCATGTCGTCCTGGTTGTCCGGGATTTCGTGGATGAAGCTGCGATCGATCTTGATGATGTCGATCGGGAATTTTTTCAAGTAGCTCAGCGACGAGTAACCGGTGCCGAAATCGTCCATGGCCAGGGTCAGGCCGAAGCTTTTCAGCTGGTCCAGTTGCAGGCGCGTGTCCTCGGTGGCTTCCAGCAGCAGGCCTTCGGTCAGCTCCAGCTCCAGCAGGTTGGCCGGCAACTGTTCTTCTTTGAGGATGGTGGCAATCGAGGCCACCAGGTCCGGGTCGGAGAACTGTTTGGGCGACAGGTTGATGGCGACCTGCAAGTTGCCCATGCCAGCGGCGCTCAGTTGCTTGCTCATGCGGCAGGCCTGGCGCGCGATCCATTTGCCGATGGGGATGATCAACCCGGTCTCTTCCGCCACGCTGATGAACTGATCGGGGCGGATCATGCCCTTTTCCGGGTGGTTCCAGCGCAGCAGCGCTTCCATGCCCAGCAAACGCCCGCTGCGCAGGCACAGCTTGGGCTGGTAGAACACGTCCAGCTCGTTCTGGGTCAGGGCGCGGCGCAGGTTGTTTTCCACGAACAGCTTGTAGCTGGCTTCGGCGTTCAGCGCTTCGGTGAATACCTGCACCTGATGTTTGCCATTGGCCTTGGCCTTGTGCAGAGCCAGGCCGGCGTTGCGCATCAGGGTCTGCGGGTCGCGACCATGCAGCGGTGCGCAGGCCAGGCCCACGGAGCCGGTGACGCTGATCAGTTGGTTGTCGACGAACATCGGTTTGTCGAGGGTCGCCAACAGCTGGCCGGCGACTTGTTGGCCGGTTTCCAGGTCGGTGTCGTCGAGCAGTACCGCGAATTCGTTACTGGCAAACCGCGCCAGGCTGCCGCTGGCGCTGAGGCTGTTGCGCAGGCGCCGGGCCAGGCTGATCAGCAGTTTGTCGCCGGTCTGGTGGCCGAGGCTGTCGTTGATCCGCTTGAAGTTGTCGATGTCCACCAGCAGCAGGCTGATCGGGCTGTCGCTGTCGCGGGCAAACCGTTCGTCGAGATTGCGGATAAACGCCGGGCGGTTGCCCAGGTTTGTCAGATTGTCGGTGTAGGCCAGGCGCTCGATGCGCTGCTGGGCCAGCTTGCTCTGGGTGATGTCTTCGTAGATGCCGATGTAGTGCGTCAGCTCGCGGTTGTCGCCGTACACCTTGGAAATCGACAACTGGCCCCAGTAGGGTTCGAGGTTTTTACGCCGGCTCTTGAATTCGCCCTGCCAGCTGTTGCTCTTGGCCAGGCTGGAGGGGGCGTCGAACAGCAACTCGCTGAGGTTCTCCAGCGCCGGCAGTTGTGCCAGGCGGTGACCATGGACTTCTTCGGCGCTGTACTGGGTAATCGCGGTAAAGCTCGGGTTGACGTATTCGACCACGCCGTCGCAATTGACCAGCAGAAAGGCGTTGGCGCTTTGCTCGACCGCACGCTGGAACAGGTGCAGGGCGCTGGTGGCGGTGCGCCGGTTGTGGTTGTTGATGACCTGGGCGAACTGGTCCGCCAGCTCACCGGCAAAGGCGATTTCGTCGGCCTGCCAGATACGCGTGTTGCGACCTTGCTCCAGGCAGAGCACGCCGACCACCTGGCCATCCACACGAATGCTGGCGTCGAGCAGGGCCTGGATGTCCTTGGCGCGCAGTTCTTCGGCCAGCTCGCGGGTGCGCGGGTCGCGCAGGGCGTTGGTGGCGTCGATGGCGCGGCTGCTGTGCAGGGCTTCCAGATAATCCGGAAAACCGCTGGCATCGATGGGCTCGGGCAGATAGTGCTGCTGCTCGGCACGCAGGTAGGCGGCAATCGGCACCAGGCGCTGGTCTTCGAGGTGCCAGATGCGCGCACTGTCGACTTGATAGATCTCGCAGGCGCTGCGGGTGATCAGCTCGGCGGCTTCCTGCAACGAATTGTTGGCGGTGTAGCGCTGGCGGGCCAGCAGCAGGATCAGCTCCTGCTGGGCGCGTACGCGCTCCAGATGTTGCAACTGTTCCTGTTGCGCGCGCTGGTTGAGCTCCAGGGCGATTTGCAGGCGGCTGTTCTGGCTTTCCAGGTCGGCCGTCGGGACTGTCGTCGGGATTTCGTTGAACAGGCCGTCGACCACCATCAGGTAGCCGCGCAGCAGGTGGCGATTGTGTTGTTTGTAGGCTTCACCCATCTCCAGCAGGCTCAGTGGACCGTCGCTGGTGTGCAGGGTGTAGCGCACCAGGTAGTGGGGGCTGTGGCTGAGTTGTTGCTGGATCGCGTCATGCAGCTGATAGCGCGCTTGCGGCTCCATCAGGCTGGCGTAGGGGGTGCCGAGCAGGGCGCACAGCTCAACGGCCGGCAGGCCGAACTGGCGTTCGCAATTGGGGTCGAGGTACAGCAGGGCCCAGCTTGCCTCATTCAGCCGCTCGAAACGCAGCATACCGAGGCGCGAAGGCACCGGTAACTGCGTCACTACCTCGGCCGCCATACGGGCGACATCGGGTTGGCTTTTCATGGGGGAAACTCGCTTGGGAAAATGCGCACGGCGCCGGGCTCACGCCCTCTTTTCTGTCGCCTGCAAGCAAGGTTGCATCATGCAGCACGCACTGACAAGAGAGGATGAAGGCTAAGTGCTATATGGGTGTTATCGGCCGCGCGGGGGATTTCTGAAATGGTACTGACGGAAGGTGTACAAACCTGTTTTGTCTGTCCAACTTTCACCTGAAAAGCGGGCAAAAAAAGCCCCGCCAAGTGGCGGGGTTGAGGTACGAGCGTGGCGCTCGGAAATCGATGCAACCAGGCCTCCCCGGTGAAAGGGAGGCCTGTGGAGATTTACAGCAGGATGGTGCGGATGTCGCCGAGCAGTTGCCCCAGGCGCTGCGTGAAGCGTGCAGCAGCGGCGCCGTTGATCACACGGTGATCGTAGGACAACGACAGCGGCAGCATCAGCTTCGGCTGGAACGCTTTGCCGTCCCACACAGGCTGGATAGTGGCCTTGGACACACCCAGGATCGCCACTTCCGGCGCGTTGACGATTGGCGTGAAGCCAGTGCCGCCAATGTGACCGAGGCTGGAGATGGTGAAGCACGCGCCCTGCATGTCGTCCGGAGTGAGCTTCTTGTCGCGGGCCTTGGCGGCCAGCGCAGCCGCTTCGGCAGCGAGTTGCAGCAGGCTCTTCTGGTCGACGTTCTTGATGACCGGTACCAGCAGGCCATCCGGGGTGTCGACGGCAAAGCCGATGTGCACATACTTCTTGCGGATGATCGCCTTGCCGCTTGGTGCCAGCGAGGCGTTGAAGTCCGGCAGCTCCTTGAGCAGGTGCGCGCAGGCCTTGAGCAGCAGTGGCAGCACGGTCAGTTTCACGCCAGCCTTCTCGGCCACGGCTTTCTGCGCAACGCGGAAAGCTTCCAGGTCGGTGATGTCGGCCTGGTCGAACTGGGTCACGTGCGGGATGTTCAGGTAGCTGGCGTGCAGGCCGGCCGCGCCGATTTGCATCAGGCGGGTCATCGGCACTTCTTCGATTTCGCCGAAGCGGCTGAAGTCCACGGTGCGGATCGGCGGAATGCCCGAACCGCCAGTAGCGCCGCCGGCAGCCGGAGCTTCCTTGGCTTTCTGCATCATGGCCTTGACGTAAGCCTGCACGTCTTCCTTCAGCACACGGCCGTGAGGGCCGGTAGCCGCGACGGCGCTCAGCTCGACGCCGAACTCACGGGCCAGCTGACGCACGGCAGGGCCGGCGTGAACCTTGGCACCGCTTGGCGCAGGTGCGGCAGCCACAGGGGCTGGAGCGGCCTCGGCTTTTGCAGCAGGTGCAGGCGCGGCAGCAGCCGGAGCCGCTTCAGCCTTGGCCGCTGGAGCAGCCGGGGCAGGGGCAGCAGCAGGCGCAGCGCCTTGTACTTTGAGCTTGAGGATGAAGTCGCCAGTGCCGACTTCGTCTTCCAGCTTGACCGCGATGCTTTCCACCACACCGGCAGCCGGCGAGGGGATTTCCATGGAGGCCTTGTCGGACTCCAGGGTGATCAGCGACTGGTCGGCTTCGACGGTATCGCCGACCTTGACCAGCAGCTCGATGATCTTGGCCTTGCCCGACGAACCGATGTCCGGCACGTGGATGTCCTGGACCGAAGCAGCGGCCGGAGCAGCAGCCGGGGCCGCAGGGGCCTCGGCTGGCTTCTCGGCAGGCGCCGGTGCAGCAGCGGCAGCCGGAGCAGCCGCTGGAGCAGGGGCCGCATCAGCGGCACCTTCGATTTCCAGCTCCAGCAGTTCGTCGCCTTCTTTCAGGCGGTCGCCCAGCTTCACTTTCAGGCTCTTGACCACGCCGGCCTTGGGAGCAGGGATTTCCATGCTCGCCTTGTCCGATTCCAGGGTCAGGATGCTCTGGTCGGCTTCGACGGTGTCGCCGACCTTCACAAACAGCTCGATTACTTCACCTTCACCGCTGCCGATGTCAGGTACGCGAATGAGTTCGCTCACAAAAAGTCTCCTCAGCAGTCCAGTGGGTTGCGTTTGTCCGGGTTGATACCGAACTTGACGATAGCGTCTGCTACCACCTTGGGTTCGATCTCACCGCGGTCAGCCAAGGCTTCCAGGGCTGCCAACACCACGAAGTGACGGTCGACTTCGAAGAAGTGACGCAGCTTCTTGCGGCTGTCACTGCGGCCGAAACCGTCGGTGCCCAGGACTTTGAATTCCTTGGACGGGACCCACTGGCGAATTTGTTCAGCGAACAGCTTCATGTAGTCGGTAGAGGCAATGACTGGACCCTTGCGGCCGGCCAGGCACTCTTCGACGTAGCTCTTCGCAGGTTTCTGACCAGGTTTGAGGCGGTTGCTGCGCTCTACGGCCAGGCCGTCGCGACGCAGTTCGTTGAAGCTGGTAACGCTCCACACGTCAGCGCCGACATTGAACTCTTCACGCAGGATCTTCGCCGCCTCACGCACTTCGCGCAGGATGGTGCCGGAGCCCATCAGCTGTACGTGGTGCGCTGCTTCCTTGGTGTCTTCTTCGAGCAGGTACATGCCCTTGATGATGCCTTCCTCGACACCGGCCGGCATGGCTGGCTGCTGGTAGGATTCGTTCATCACGGTGATGTAGTAGAAAACGTCCTGCTGCTCTTCGGTCATCTTCTTCATGCCGTCCTGGATGATCACCGCCAGCTCGTAGCCGTAGGTTGGATCAAAGGTGCGGCAGTTCGGGATGGTGGCAGCCAGGATGTGGCTGTGACCGTCTTCGTGTTGCAGGCCTTCGCCGTTCAGCGTGGTCCGGCCGGCAGTACCGCCGATCAGGAAGCCACGGGTACGGCTGTCGCCGGCTGCCCAAGCCAGGTCGCCAATACGCTGGAAACCGAACATCGAGTAGAAGATGTAGAACGGCAGCATTGGCTGGTTGTGGCTGGAGTACGAAGTACCGGCAGCGATGAAGGAGCTCATGGCGCCCGCTTCGTTGATGCCTTCTTCGAGGATCTGGCCCTTCTTGTCTTCCTTGTAGAACATCACCTGGTCTTTATCGACTGGCTCGTAGAGCTGGCCGACGGAGGAGTAGATGCCCAACTGACGGAACATGCCTTCCATACCGAAGGTACGGGCTTCGTCCGGGATGATCGGGACGATGCGCGGGCCGATTTCCTTGTCCTTGACCAGCTGCGCCAGGATACGCACGAAGGCCATGGTGGTGGAGATTTCACGGTCGCCCGAACCGTCAAGGATTGCCTTGAGGGTGCTGAGGTCCGGTGTCGGTACGCTGAAACTCTGGGCACGGCGCTGTGGCACGAAACCGCCCAGTGCAGTACGACGCTCGCTGAGGTAGCGGGCTTCGGCGCTGTTTGGCTCTGGCTTGAAGAACGGCAGGTTTTCCAGCTCTTCGTCCTTGACCGGGATGTCGAAGCGGTCACGGAACAACTTCAGGCTGTCGACGTCGACTTTCTTGGTGTTGTGCGCGGTGTTCTTCGCTTCGCCGGCACCGGTGCCATAACCCTTGATGGTCTTGGCCAGGATGACGGTCGGTTGTTCCTTGTGGTTCACCGCTTCGTGGTACGCCGCGTAGACCTTGTACGGGTCGTGGCCGCCACGGTTGAGTTTCCAGATCTCGTCGTCGGACAGGTCTGCAACCATCGCCTTCAGTTCAGGCGTGTTGAAGAAGTGTTCACGTACGAACGCGCCGTCTTTGGCTTTGTAGTTCTGGTACTCGCCGTCGATGACTTCGTCCATGCGACGTTGCAGGATGCCGTCGACGTCTTTGGCCAGCAGTGGGTCCCAGAAACGGCCCCAGATGACTTTGGTCACGTTCCACTGAGCACCGCGGAACACGCCTTCGAGTTCCTGGATGATCTTGCCGTTGCCGCGAACCGGGCCGTCGAGGCGCTGCAGGTTGCAGTTGATGACGAAGATCAGGTTGTCGAGCTTCTCGCGGCCAGCCAGGGAGATGGCGCCCAGGGATTCCGGCTCGTCACACTCGCCGTCGCCCAGGAAGCACCAGACTTTCTGCTTGCCTTCAGGGATGAAGCCACGGGCTTCCAGGTACTTCATGAAACGTGCCTGGTAGATCGCCTGGATCGGACCCAGACCCATGGAAACGGTCGGGAACTGCCAGAAATCAGGCATCAGCCAAGGGTGCGGGTAGGACGACAGGCCCTGACCGTCCACTTCCTGGCGGAAGTTGTTCATTTGTTCTTCGCTGATGCGACCTTCCATGAACGCGCGGGCATAGACGCCTGGCGAGGTGTGGCCCTGGAAGTAGATCAGGTCGCCGCCGTGTTCGTCGGTCGGGGCCTGGAAGAAGTAGTTGAAGCCGATGTCATACAGGGTTGCGCTGGAAGCGAAGCTGGAAATGTGACCGCCCAGGTCCGAATCTTTCAGATTCGTGCGCATTACCATCGCCATGGCGTTCCAACGTACCAGCGAGCGAATGCGGCGTTCCATGAACAGGTCGCCAGGCATGCGTGCTTCGTGGGTAACGGGGATGGTATTGCGGTATGGCGTGGTGATGGCGTAAGGCAATTGCGAACCGCTGCGGGTTGCGAGTTCGCCCATACGGGTCATCAGGTAGTGAGCACGGTCTTCGCCTTCTTTGTCGAGAACCGATTCCAGGGCGTCCAGCCATTCCTGGGTTTCGACGGGATCGAGGTCTTGCATGGCTTGCTCCAGGGCGGAAAGGCTACCAGAATCGGTTGCCTGAAGTTTGCGACTGGCCTTGTGGGCAGACGACATAAATTCTTGGATGGCCGAAGGTTGCTTCGGCGTCCTGTAGTTTTACTACAAATCGTCGGCCATTTCAGCCTTTCGAATGTATATACGAGTAGTAAAACTACACAAGACAGAGCGGATTGCTCGGTCTGGCTGGTGAGCATAATCGTTAATGTTGATCTTTTGCAGACAAGAAAAGGTAGAAGTTTAATGTTGCCTGCCAAAAAATATGAATTTTCAGCTATTTATAACCTTTGTTCGACAGTTCGTCGCCGCGTGGGGTTCTTGTCGGCACCGCAATCAGTCAATTACGCGCCGATCAAGGATAGACCATGAGCCTTCCAACGCTGGCCAACCTGCCGGCCATCCTCCTGCCTTACGCCAGCCGGGCCGAGCAGTCATTTCGTGACGCAGTGGCCGCGCTGGGCGACGATCATGGCCTTTCTGCGTGGTCGCCGCAACGCTGGGCCGACTTTGCCCGTGTGTGCGCCGCCAGTGATTTCGTGATTGAACAGAGCGTTCGTGACCCTTTGATGTTGCTGGAGCTGGTGGCCTGGGGCGAGCTGGACCGCGGTTTCGCCCCCGGCGAGCTGTGTGGGCAGATTGCTGGCGCTGTGCAACAGGCTGAAACAGAAGATGAGCTGGGCCGCGTCCTGCGCCGCCAGCGTACCCGTCATCAAGTGCGCATCATCTGGCGCGACCTGACCCGCCAGGCGGACCTGGTACAAACCTGTCGCGACCTCTCCGACATGGCCGACGCCAGCATCGACCAGGCGTACCAATGGTTGTACCAGCGCCACAGCGCACAATTCGGTACCCCCACCGGCCGGCGCAGCGGTGAGCCGCAGCACATGGTCATCCTCGGCATGGGCAAGCTCGGTGCGGTGGAGCTGAACCTGTCATCGGACATCGACCTGATCTTCGCGTACCCCGAAGGCGGCGAAACGGTGGGTGTGAAGCGGGCGCTGGATAATCAGGAGTTCTTTATTCGCCTTGGTCAAAAACTGATCAAGGCCCTCGATCCGATGACCGTCGACGGTTTTGTGTTCCGCGTCGACATGCGCCTGCGTCCTTATGGCTCGTCGGGCTCGCTGGTGCTCAGCTTCAACGCGCTGGAGCAGTATTACCAGGACCAGGGGCGCGACTGGGAGCGCTACGCCATGATCAAGGCGCGGGTAGTCGCGGGCGACCAGGTGGCCGGTGCGCAGTTGCTCGACATGCTGCGACCGTTCGTCTATCGCCGTTACCTGGACTTCTCCGCCATCGAAGCGCTGCGCACCATGAAGCAGCTGATCCAGCAGGAAGTGCGGCGCAAGGGCATGGCCGACAATATCAAGCTGGGCGCGGGCGGCATCCGCGAGGTGGAGTTCATCGCCCAGGCCTTTCAGCTGATCCACGGCGGCCGCGACCTCAGCCTGCAACAACGGCCGCTGCTCAAGGTCCTTGGCACCCTTGAAGGCCAGGGCTACCTGCCGCTGGCGGTGATCGCCGAGTTGCGCGATGGCTACGAATTCCTGCGTTACACCGAACACGCGATCCAGGCGATTGCCGACCGCCAGACGCAAATGCTCCCGGACACCGAGGAAGATCAGGCGCGTATTGCCTTCATTCTGGGCTTTGATGATTGGGCGGCCTTCCATGAGCGCTTGATGTATTGGCGCGGTCGAGTGGACTGGCACTTCCGTCAGGTGATCGCCGACCCGGATGAAGAAGAGGGCGAAGAAAGCGAGTTGGTCGTGGGCGGCGAGTGGTTGCCGCTGTGGGAAGAGTCCCAGGATGAAGAGGCCGCTTGCCGTCAGTTGGCCGAAGGCGGTTTCAGTGACGCGCCCAAGGCCCTCAAGGCCTTGGCCGGCCTGCGCAGCAGCCCGCAATTGCGGGCGATGCAGCGCCTCGGTCGCGAGCGCCTGGATGCGTTTATCCCGCGCCTGCTGGCTCAGGCCGTCGAGCATGCCAACCCGGACCTGGTGCTGGAGCGCGTATTGCCGCTGGTGGAAGCCGTGGCCCGTCGTTCCGCCTACCTGGTGCTGCTCACGGAAAACCCCGACGCCCTGCGCCGCCTGCTGACCCTGTGCGCCGCCAGCCCGTGGATCGCCGAGCAGATCACGCGCTTCCCGTTGCTGCTCGACGAATTGCTCAACGAAGGCCGTCTGTTCAAGCCGCCGTTGGCCCCTGAGTTGGCGGCCGAACTGCGCGAGCGCCTCACGCGCATCCCCGAGGACGACCTCGAGCAACAAATGGAAGCCCTGCGCCACTTCAAACTGGCCCACCGCCTGCGCGTTGCGGCCTCGGAAATCGCCGGCAGCCTGCCGTTGATGAAGGTCAGCGACTACCTGACCTGGCTCGCCGAGGCCATCCTCGAACAAGTACTGGCCCTGGCCTGGCGCCAGACCGTGGCGCGCCACGGCTCGCCGCAGCGGGTGGACGGCACCCTGTGCGATCCTGGGTTCATCATTGTCGGTTATGGGAAAGTCGGCGGCATCGAACTGGGGCATGGTTCGGATCTGGACCTGGTGTTTATCCACGACGGTGACCCCCAGGCCGAAACCGATGGCGCCAAGCCGATTGACGGTGCGCAGTTCTTCACGCGCCTGGGCCAGCGCATCATTCACTTGCTGACCACCCAGACCAACTCCGGCCAGTTGTACGAAGTCGATATGCGCCTGCGTCCGTCCGGCGCCTCCGGGCTGCTGGTCAGTTCGTTGGGCGCGTTCGAGCGCTATCAGGAAAACGAAGCCTGGACCTGGGAACATCAGGCTCTGATTCGCGCGCGGGTGCTGGTGGGTAGCCAGGATGTCGGCCATGCGTTCGAGCAGGTACGGGCCAAGGTGCTGGGGCGTGAGCGCGACCTGGCGACGCTGCGCCAGGAGGTCAGCGAGATGCGCGCCAAGATGCGTGACAACCTGGGCACCAAGGGCACGGCGGCCGGTACCGGCGCCAATGCCTTCGACGCCACGGTGGCGTTCGACCTCAAGCAGGACGCCGGAGGTATCGTCGATATTGAATTTATGGTGCAATACGCGGCTTTAGCGTGGTCTGCGCAACATCCATCGTTGCTGCGCTACACCGACAATATCCGCATTCTGGAAGGTCTGGAGCAGGTGGGGTTGATGCCCGCCGCCGATGCCCATCTGCTGCGCGAGGTGTATAAGGCCTACCGTTCCGCCGCGCACCGCCAGGCGTTGCAAAACGAGGCGGGGACGGTGACCGGCGAGCAGTTTGCCGACGAACGGCGCCAGGTGATGCGAATCTGGCAGGAGCTGGGCTTGAGCTGAAACACTATTAGGGCGGGGAGGCATAAGCCTCCCCGCATCGTTTGTGGAAACTACATGAATATTTTGATCGTTGGGCCCAGTTGGGTCGGTGACATGGTGATGGCGCAGACACTGTTCCAGTGCCTGAAACAACGTCATCCCGACTGCCAGATCGACGTGCTCGCCCCCGAGTGGAGCCGACCGATCCTTGAACGCATGCCCGAAGTCCGCCAGGCCTTGAGCTTCCCGCTCGGTCACGGGGCCCTGGAGCTTGCGACCCGTCGTCGCATCGGCAAATCCCTGGCCGGCGCGTACGACCAGGCGATCCTGCTGCCCAACTCGCTGAAGTCCGCGTTGGTGCCGTTTTTTGCCGGTATTCCCAAGCGCACCGGCTGGCGCGGCGAGTTCCGCTATGTGTTGCTCAACGACGTGCGCACGCTCGACAAGGCACGCTACCCGCTGATGATCGAACGCTTCATGGCCCTGGCCTACGAACCGGGTGCCGAGCTGCCCAAGCCGTATCCGCGCCCCAGCTTGCAGATCGACCCGGTGAGCCGCGATGCGGCCCTGGCCAAGTTCGGCCTGAGCCTGGACCGTCCGGTGTTGGCGCTGTGCCCGGGGGCTGAGTTTGGCGAGTCCAAGCGCTGGCCGTCGGAGCATTACGCCAAGGTTGCCGAGATGAAAATCCGCGAAGGCTGGCAGGTGTGGCTGTTTGGTTCGAAGAAGGACCATCCGGTCGGCGAGGATATTCGCCAGCGCCTGATCCCTGGCCTGCGTGAAGAAGCGGTCAACCTGAGTGGCGACACGTCCCTCGCCGAGGCTATCGACCTGCTGTCCTGCGCCGATTCGGTGGTGTCCAACGACTCCGGCCTGATGCACGTCGCCGCCGCGCTGAACCGCCCTCTGGTGGCGGTGTACGGCTCCACGTCCCCTGGCTTCACCCCGCCGCTGGCCGACAAGGTCGAAGTGGTGCGCCTGGGCCTGGAGTGCAGCCCGTGTTTTGATCGCACTTGCCGCTTCGGCCACTACAACTGCATGCGCCAGTTGTTGCCGCAGCCGGTGAACGAAGCCTTGCAGCGGTTGCAGGACTCTGCGGTCGAGGTCCGATAGTTTGCGCGTACTGGTAATCAAGACCTCATCCCTGGGCGACGTGATCCATGCGCTGCCGGCACTCACCGACGCCGCGCGGGCGATTCCCGGCATCCGGTTCGACTGGGTCGTGGAAGAAGGCTTCGCCGAGATTCCGACCTGGCACCCGGCCGTCGACAAGGTGATCCCGGTGGCGATCCGCCGCTGGCGCAAGAACCTCTGGCAGACCATCAAGAGCGGCGAGTGGCGGCGCTTCAAGCAGCAAGTCCAGTCGACCAGATACGACTTGGTGATCGACGCCCAAGGCCTGTTCAAAAGTGCCTGGCTGACCCGCTACGTGCGTGCGCCGATTGCCGGTTTCGACAAAAACTCCGCCCGTGAGCCCATCGCCGCACGCTTCTACTCGCGCCGCCTGGCCGTCGCCCGTGGGCAGCACGCGGTGGAGCGCTTGCGCCAGCTGTTTGCCGTGGCCCTCGGTTATGACCTGCCCAAAGGCTTGGGCGACTATGGTCTGAGCGTCGACAAGCTGCTCGGTTTGCCGCCGAAAAAGCCTTTCGTCCTGCTGCTGCACGGCACCACCTGGGACACCAAGCACTGGCCCGAAGTCTACTGGCGCGAACTCGCCGAGCGCATGGGCCGCCTGGGTGTGGACGTGAAGTTGCCGTGGGGCAACGCCGCCGAAAAAGCCCGCGCCGAGCGCCTGGCCCAAGGCCTGCCAAACGCCGAAGTGCTGCCCAGGCTGAACCTGGCCGGCATCGCCCGCGTATTGGCCGGCGCCCGCGCCTGTGTGGCGGTGGACACCGGCCTCGGCCACCTGGCCGCCGCGCTGGATGTGCCGACCATCTCCCTGTTCGGCCCGACCAACCCCGGCCTCACCGGCGCCTACGGCAAGGGCCAGATTCACCTGGGCAGCGACTTCCCGTGCGCGCCGTGCCTGCAAAAACAATGTACCTATCAACCGACGGCCGACGACCAGCGTCGGTTCGACCTCAAGCGCGAGTCGCCCCTGTGTTTCACGCGCCTGAACCCTGAGCGTGTGGCCAGCCGACTGAGCACGTTGTTATTGGCTGAGGAGCTGCACTGATGCAACTGGCTTTCGTTTTGTACAAATACTTCCCCTTCGGCGGCTTGCAGCGCGACTTCATGCGCATCGCCCTGGAGTGCCAGCAGCGCGGCCACCAGATCCGTGTCTACACACTGATCTGGGAAGGCGACATCCCGCCCGGCTTCGAAGTGCTGGTGGCGCCGGTCAAGGCGTTCTTCAACCATCGACGCAACGAGAAACTCAGTGCCTGGATGGCTGCCGACCTGGCCAAGCGCCCGGTGGACCGTCTGATCGGGTTCAACAAAATGCCCGGCCTTGACGTGTACTACGCCGCCGACGGCTGCTTTGAAGATAAGGCGCAGAACCTGCGGCACTCGCTGTACCGCTACTTTGGCCGCTACAAGCACTTCGCCGAGTACGAGCGCGCGGTGTTTGCCAAGGACGCCAAGACCCAGGTTCTGATGATCTCCGAAGTGCAGCAGCCGCTGTTCATCAAGTATTACGACACCCCGCTGGAACGCTTCCACCTGCTGCCGCCAGGCATTGCCCAGGACCGTCGCGCACCGCCGAATGCCGCCGAAATCCGCGAAGGTTTCCGCAAGGAATTCAACCTCGCTGATGACGACCTGCTGCTGGTGCAGATCGGCTCGGGCTTCAAGACCAAGGGCGTCGACCGCAGCCTCAAGGCCGTGGCCGCGCTGCCAGCGGAGCTGAAAAAACGCACGCGCCTGTTTGTAATCGGCCAGGACGACCCCAAGGTATTCCAGCTGCAAAGCGCGACGCTGGGCCTGGGGGATAACGTGCAGTTCCTCAAGGGCCGTAGCGACATCCCGCGTTTCCTGCTGGGCGCCGACCTGTTGATCCACCCGGCGTACAACGAAAACACCGGCACCGTATTGCTCGAAGCCCTGGTCGCCGGGCTGCCGGTGCTGGTCTCGGCGGTATGTGGTTATGCCCATTACATCGCCGAAGCCGATTGCGGCCTTGTGCTGGATGAGCCATTCGAACAAGCCCAGCTCAACCGCTACCTGACGCAAATGCTCAGCGACACTGCACAGCGCGCGGCCTGGGGCCGCAATGGGTTGGCCTTCGCCGAGACGGCCGACCTCTACAGCATGCCGCAGCACGCTGCGGATGTGATTCTGGCGGAGCCGAAACGATGAAGTTGATTCTTGCCGAACCGTTCAAGACGTTGTGGGCCGGGCGTGACGCCTTTGCCGAAGTCGAGAAACTGCAAGGCGAAGTATTCCGCGAACTGGCGGCGCGGCGCACATTGCGCACCGTGGTTGAGGGCCGCCCTTATTTCGTGAAGATCCACCGTGGCATCGGCTGGGGCGAGATCTTCAAGAACCTGATCACCGCCAAGCTGCCGGTGCTCGGCGCGGGCCTTGAGTGGGCGGCCATTCACCGCCTGCAGGATCTCGGCGTGCCGACCATGACCGGCGTGGCGTTCGGCGAGAAGGGCAACAATCCAGCGGATCAGCACTCGTTCATCATCACCGAAGAACTGGCGCCGACCCTCAGCCTCGAAGACCTGACCCTCGACTGGGTCGCGCAACCGCCGGCACCGGCGTTGCGCCATGCGCTCACCTTTGAGCTGGCGCGCATGGTCGGCGATATGCACCGTGGCGGCGTGAACCATCGCGACTGCTACCTGTGCCACTTCCTGCTCGACACCTCGCAACCGATCGACGCCAACAACATCAAGCTGTCGGTGATCGACCTGCACCGCGCCCAATTGCGCGCGCATTTGCCGCTGCGCTGGCGCGACAAGGACCTGTCCGCGTTGTACTACTCGGCGCTGGACATCGGCCTGACCCGACGCGACAAGTTGCGCTTCCTCAAGGGCTATTTCCGCCAGCCGCTGCGCCAGGTCCTCGCCGAGCAATCGGCGTCGCTGAACCTGATGCAACGCAAGGCCGACAAGCTCTACGCACGCAAACAACGCTACGGAGATGCGATCTGATGGCGGGTTGGAACCTGGAGCCGGCCTACGCCAGCCTGGCGCATGATTTTGGCAGCCTTGAAGCGGTCTTCGCCCTGCAAGGCGAGCAACTGACCCACGACCCGCTGTCGGAAGTGATCCGCGTGGAGCGTGGTGGGGTCAATTACTACGTCAAGCGCTACACCGGCGCCGGCAAGGGCCTGCGCCGCTACCTCGGCAAGCCGCGGGTCAAGTCCGAATGGCAGAACCTCAAGCGTTTCGCCAAATGGGGCATTCCCACCGCCGATGTGGTCGCCTGGGGCCTGGAACGCAACGGCCTGGCCTATGACCGTGGCGCGATGATCACCCGCGAATTGCCGCGCACCGAAGATTTGTCGGTGCTGGCCGAGCGCGACGATGCACGCCTGCACGATCCGAAGTGGGTCGATGCGGTGAGCCGTCAGCTCGCCGAATACACGCGCACCATGCACGATCACCGCTTCACCCATAACGACTTGAAGTGGCGCAACCTGCTGATCGACGACCAGTCGACCCTGTACCTGATCGATTGCCCCAACGGCGACTTCTGGCGCGGGTTCTGGCTCAAGTACCGCATCACCAAGGACCTGGCGTGCCTGGACAAGGTCGCCAAGTATCACTTGTCGGCCACCCAGCGCCTGCGTTTCTACATGCAGTACCGCCAGCGCCGGCACCTGAGTGCATCGGACAAGCAGCGGATTCGTCACGTGGTGAAGTTTTTTGAGGGGCGCGAATGACTGACTTCCTGGCGGCTGAAGACCGTGCGCTGCTGGAGCGCCATGGTCTCGCCACGTTTGATGCGTTGTGGGCCAAGCAACTCGATGCGGTGGACGAGCCGAACACCAGCCGTGGTGGCTGGAGCAGCGTGTTTCGCCTGGAACTCGACGGCCACGGCTACTACCTCAAGCGCCAGAGCAACTACCTGACGCGCAGCCTGCACCGGCCGTTTGGCGAGCCGAGTTTCTCCCGCGAATTCCGCAATATCAGCCGTTACCGCAAGCTCGGTATCCCGGCATTGCAGGCGGCGTTCTACGGCGAGCGCAAGGTCGCCGGTGAGCATCGTGCAATGCTGCTGACCCGCGCCCTCGACGGCTGGAATGACCTGGATTCACTGCTCGACGAGTGGCCGCAACTGAGCGACGCCCAGCACGGCGCCATCCTGCGGGCCTGCGGTCAATTGGCGCGGCATCTGCACAGCGTCGGCCAGGTGCACGGCTGTTTTTACCCCAAGCATATTTTTTTGCAGGCCACCGGCGACGGCTACGCTGCGCAGCTGATCGACCTGGAGAAGACCCGCCCGCTGCTGTTCGGCTGGCGTGATCGGGTCAAGGATCTGGAGCCGTTGCTGCGTCGCGCGCCGCAATGGTCGGATGCCCACGTGCGCCAACTGTTGGCGGCGTACCTCGATCAGCCTGAGGACAGCGCGTTGGTCGCCACTTGGTATCAGCGCCTGAATGCCCGTCGTAGCCACAAGGAAAACCGTTGATGCGTTTGTCCGAGCTGAAAACCGCCGGCCGTACCCCCGACTTGCCGCTGACCCTTGAGCTGGCCGACGCGGCGGGCCCCGGCCAACTGCAACTGCTGAGCCTGTTGCGCGTGTTGCCGGGCGAGCGCTATGTGGGCGCGGCGGTTTGGCGCGGGCGTCCGGTACTGGCCAAGTTGCTGGTGGGCAGCAAGGCGGCGCGGCATTTTCAGCGCGAACTCAACGGCGTGCGCCTGCTCGCCGCACAAGGCCTTACCACGCCGGCGTTGCTCGCCGACGGTTTGCAGGAAGGTGAGGGCGGCTGGCTGCTCTTTGAGTTCATCGACGGCGCCGAAAGCCTGGCCGATGCCTGGCAGGCCGTCGAAGACCTGCCACCGTTGGCCGACGAACAAACCGCCGTCCTCGCCGAAGCCCTGGGCGCGATTGCGCAAATGCACGCCAAGGGCCTGTGGCAGGAAGATCTGCACCTGGACAACCTGCTGCGCCAGGACGGCAAACTGTATTTGATCGATGGCGCCGGGATTCGCGTGCAAGAGGCGGGCAAGCCGCTGTCGCGTGACCGCGTGCTGGAAAACCTCGGGGTATTTTTCGCCCAGTTGCCGAAAAACCTCGAGCCGTTCACCGAAGAGTTGTTGGTGTATTACCTGCTGAGCAACGGTGAGCACGCCTTGCCGCTGCAAGCCCTGGAAAAACAGGTGCGCAAGGTCAGTGCCTGGCGCCTGAAGGATTTCCTCAACAAGGTCGGCCGCGAGTGCACCCTGTTCAGCGTGCTGCGTGGGCCGTTTGCCTTGCGCGCGATCCGTCGCGAAGAAGAGGCCGCGATGCTGCCGGTGCTGGACCAGGCCGACGCGTTGCTCGACAGGGGTCACCTCTTCAAGACCGGAGGCGCGGCCACCGTGGCCAAGGTCGACGTGGCGGGCCGCCCGCTGGTGATCAAGCGCTACAACATCAAGGGTTTCGTCCATTGGCTCAAGCGCTTCTGGCGCCCGAGCCGCGCGTGGCACTCCTGGCGCGAAGGCAATCGCCTGGCGTTCCTCGGCATCGCCACGCCCAAACCGCTGGCGGTGCTGGAGAAGCGCTTTTTCTGGCTGCGCAGCCGCGCTTACCTGATCACCGAGCACCTGTCGGGCCCGGACATCATCGAGCGTTTTGCGCCCTATGTTGAACGCGGTGACGCCCCGGAAAGTGAGTTGCTGGCCCTGGATCATTTATTCGCCGAACTGATCCGCGAGCGCATCAGTCATGGTGATTTCAAGGGGCACAACCTGTTCTGGGATAAGGGGCGCTGGTCGCTGATCGACCTCGATGCAATGCGCCAACACAGCAGCAATGCCAGCTTCGCCCCGGCCTACGCCAAGGACCGCGCGCGGTTTATGCGCAACTGGGCGCCGGACAGTGCGTTGTACAAACTCATCGACCAGCGCTTGCCAGTGCAGGTCTGACCGCGCTCAAAAGGTGGAAGCAGATCAATGTGGGCGCGGGCTTGCCCGCGAAGGCGGCGTGTCAGCTTGCACATCAGCGCCTGATACACCGCTATCGCAGGCAAGCCAGCTCCCACACAAGCCAGACCTGCGTCCTGCCGCAAGTTCTTGATACCCAGCCGAACGGCGACGGCCCAGCAACACCAATCAACTGTGGGAGCGGGCTTGCCCGCGAAGGCGGCGTGTCAGCTTGCACATCAGTGCCTGATGCACCGCTATCGCAGGCAAGCCAGCTCCCACACAAGCCAGACCTGCGTCCTGCCGCAAGTTCTTGATACCCAGCCGAA
>NZ_JAPFHC010000024.1:0-97379 GCF_059803535.1 Pseudomonas sp. RP-B7 | reverse complement strand
TGGCGTCCCCTAGGGGACTCGAACCCCTGTTACCGCCGTGAAAGGGCGGTGTCCTAGGCCACTAGACGAAGGGGACAAAACCTTCTGTACAACATGATCAGCGCTGAGAACTGATCGATTCAAGGACGGTGTGGCCAGACCTTGAACCTGTAAATTGGTGGAGCTAAACGGGATCGAACCGTTGACCTCTTGCATGCCATGCAAGCGCTCTCCCAGCTGAGCTATAGCCCCTCATCGGTGAGGACGGGGCGAATCTTAATGGCGGTTTGGAAGTGTGTCAAATTTATTTTCAACAATTTCCAAAGTTTTTTGCCGGGATAACAATCACTTACCGGCGAAACCCCGGAAAACCTGGGTTTCGCCGTTGCAGCAGGCTGATTAAGCGATAGCGCCCAACAGCTTTTCCCACTCTTTGTTTTCTTTCTTCGACACACCACCAAGCAAATCAAGGGCTTGGCGAAGACGGAAACGCGTGAGGTCCGGGCCGAGAATTTCCATCGCATCCAGCACCGATACCGAACTGGCCTGCCCGGTGATCGCGGCAAACATCAGCGGCATGGCATCGCGCAATTTCAATTCAAGGGATTCCACCACCGCCTGGATCGTCGCGGTGATCGCGTCCTTCTCCCATTGGCGCAGGCTTTCCAGCTTCCACAGGATCAACTGCATCAACTGGCGCACCTGATCGCCCGAGAGCTTCTTGGATTCGAACAACTTGGCATCCGGGTTCACGCCACCGGCAAAGAAGAAGCTGGCCAACGGTGCGACCTGGCTGAACGTCTCCACCCTGCCCTGCACCAGCGGTGCGATCTTCATCATGTACTCGGGGTTCAACGCCCACTGCTGCACGCGGCTGGCGAACTCTTCCACCGGCAGGTCACGCAACCATTGGCCGTTGAGCCACGACAGCTTCTCGATGTCGAAGATCGGCCCCCCCAAGGACACGCGGGACAGGTCAAAATTGTCGACCATTTCCTGCAGCGAGAACTTCTCGCGCTCGTCCGGCATCGACCAGCCCATGCGGCCCAGGTAGTTGAGCATCGCTTCCGGCATGAAGCCCATGCGCTCGTAGAACGTCACCGAGGTCGGGTTCTTGCGCTTGGACAGCTTGCTCTTGTCCGGGTTACGCAACAGCGGCATGTAGCACAGTTGTGGTTGTTCCCAACCGAAGTACTCGTAGAGCAGGATCAGCTTAGGCGCCGACGGCAGCCATTCTTCACCGCGCAGCACGTGGGTGATGCCCATCAGGTGGTCGTCGACCACGTTGGCCAGGAAGTACGTCGGCAGGCCGTCGGTCTTCATCAGCACTTGCATGTCCATGCGATCCCACGGGATCTCGACGTCACCGCGCAGCATGTCCGGCACCACGCACACGCCTTCGCTCGGCACCTTCATGCGGATCACATGGGGCTCGCCGGCCGCCAGGCGCTGGGCCACTTCTTCTTTCGACAGCAGCAGCGCGCGGCCGTCGTAACGCGGGGTTTCGCCACGCGCCTGTTGCTCGGCACGCATCTGGTCCAGCTCTTCGGCGGTGCAGAAGCATGGGAACGCGTGGCCCATGTCGACCAGTTGCTGGGTGTACTGCTTGTAGATGTCGCTGCGCTCGCTCTGGCGATACGGGCCGTGGGGACCACCGACGTCCGGGCCCTCGGCCCAGGTAATGCCCAACCAGCGCAGGGCATCGAAAATCTGCTGCTCCGACTCACGGGTCGAGCGCAGTTGGTCGGTGTCTTCGATCCGCAGGATGAATTCACCACCGTGCTGCTTGGCAAAGCAGTAGTTGAACAAGGCGATGTAGGCAGTGCCGACGTGGGGATCCCCAGTAGGCGATGGCGCGATGCGCGTGCGGACGGTGGTCATGGCGGGTCTCGAATTGGCGATAAAACTGGAATTGAAACAAGGCGCGAATGGTAACAGCCCTCGGCACTTGGGCTCCAGCAGAAGGGCATTTAGGCCAAGCTTCGGTCTGGAGGCCAGTCATGGCTATTGGACAGATGCTTGGCTGGCTATATTCCATTACCTCTTGTTACAGACACCTCGCCCATGCCAGCCCCACTGAAACGCCGACTGTTTATCTTCGTGTGCCTCGTAGTCCTGATCGGCCTGGGCTTCTTCGCCCAGTGGTTCTTCAAGGGCCGCTTCTATGAGAGCACCGACAACGCCTATGTGCAGGGTGAGATCACCCGCGTGTCCAGCCAGCTCGGCGCCCGCATCGTCGAGGTCAAGGTCGGCGATAACGAACACGTACAAAAAGGCCAGCTCCTGGTACAGCTCGAAGCCGACGACTTCCACCTCGCCGTCGACCGCGCCAACGCCGCCCTGGCCATGCGCGAGGCCGAACGCACCCAGGCACAAAGCAAACTCACCCAGCAAGCCAGCCTGATCGCCGCCGGCGCGGCCAAAGTCGCGTCAAGCCAGGCCAGCCTCGGCCGCTCGCAGATCGACCTGTCCCGCGCACAAACCCTGCGCAAGCCCGGCTACGTCTCGGAAGAACGCGTGACCACCCTCTCCGCCGACAACCACATCGCCCGCTCCCAGGTGACCATGGCCCAGGCCGACTTGCAGGGCCAGCGCCAGCAGGTCAACGCCCTCAACGCCGAGATCAAGCGCCTCGACGCGCTGATCGCCAACGCCAGGACTGACCTGGCCCAGGCCGAACTCAACCTCACCCGCAGCGAGATCCACGCGCCGATCAGCGGCCTGGTGGGCCAGCGCGCCGCACGCAACGGCCAGTACGTACAGGCCGGCGCCTACCTGCTGTCGATCGTCCCCGACCAAGACATCTGGATCCAGGCCAACTTCAAGGAAACCCAGATCGGCCACATGCAGCCCGGGCAAAAGGCCAAGCTGACCTTCGACGCCTACCCCGACACGCCCATCGAGGCCAAGGTCGACAGCCTGTTCGCCGCCTCCGGCGCGCAGTTCAGCCTGTTGCCGCCGGACAATGCCACGGGCAACTTCACCAAAGTCGTACAGCGCATCCCGGTAAAACTGACCTTCGCCACGGATAACCCGCTGCACGGCAAGATCCGTCCCGGCATGTCCGTGACCGTCAAAGTGAACATCAAAGACCAGCCCGATGGCCGGTGATCAACTGCTGCGCCCGCTCGGCGAACCGAGCCGGCGCGACTGGATCGCGGTGATGAGCGTGATGCTCGGCGCGTTCATGGCGGTGCTCGACATCCAGATCACCAACTCGTCGCTCAAGGACATCCAGGGCGCGCTGTCAGCCACCCTGGAAGAAGGCTCGTGGATTTCCACGTCCTACCTTGTAGCCGAAATCATCATGATCCCCCTCACCGCCTGGCTGGTGCAGTTGCTCTCGGCGCGGCGGCTGGCGGTCTGGGTGTCGGTGGGGTTCCTGATCGCCTCGTTGATGTGCTCCATGGCCTGGAGCCTGGAAAGCATGATCGTGTTCCGCGCCCTGCAAGGCTTTACCGGCGGTGCGCTGATCCCGCTGGCGTTCACCCTTACCCTGATCAAGCTACCCGAACACCACCGCGCCAAAGGCATGGCCATGTTCGCCATGACCGCCACCTTCGCGCCCTCCATCGGCCCGACCATCGGCGGCTGGCTCACGGAAAACTGGGGGTGGGAATACATCTTCTACATCAACGTGCCACCGGGCCTGCTGATGATCGCCGGGCTGCTCTATGGCCTGGAAAAAAAGGCCTCGAACTGGGACCTGCTGAAGAGCACCGACTACCTGGGCATCGCCACCCTGGCGGTGGGCCTCGGCTGCTTGCAGGTGTTTCTGGAGGAAGGCCACCGCAAAGACTGGCTTGAGTCGAACCTGATCGTCAGCCTCGGCAGCATCGCCCTGCTCAGCCTGATCACCTTTGTCATCGTGCAACTGTCCAAACCCAACCCACTGATCAACCTGGGCATCCTCGCCAACCGCAACTTTGGCCTGTCGAGCATTGCCAGCATCGGCATGGGCGTCGGCCTGTACGGCTCGATCTACCTGCTGCCGCTGTACCTGGCGCAGATCCAGAACTACAACGCCTTACAGATCGGCGAAGTGATCATGTGGATGGGCGTGCCCCAGCTGTTTCTGATTCCGCTGGTGCCCAAGCTGATGAAGTACGTGTCGCCCAAATGGCTATGCACTGTAGGATTCGGCCTGTTCGGCCTGGCGAGTTTTTCCTCGGGGGTGCTCAACCCGGACTTCGCCGGCAGCCAGTTCAACCAGATCCAGATCATCCGCGCCCTGGGGCAGCCGCTGATCATGGTAACCATCTCGCTGATCGCCACCGCCTACATCCTGCCCCAGGACGCAGGCTCGGCGTCGAGCCTGTTCAACATCCTGCGCAACCTGGGCGGCGCCATCGGCATTGCATTGCTGGCGACGCTGCTGGATGCGCGCACCAAGACCTATTTCGATTATTTGCGCGAGGCGATCGTGCCGACCAACCCGCAGGTGGCGGAGCGACTGGCAACACTGGCGCAGCAGTTCGGCAGCGACACCGCGGCGCTGGGCAAGCTCAGCGAGATCGCGCACCAGCAGGCGCAGATCATGGCCTACAACGATGCGTTTCACTTTGTCGGGTTGGCGCTGGGGGTCAGTATGGTCGCGGTGTTGTTGACCAAGACGTTGCCGGCGGGGTTGAAGGCTGGGGAGAGTCATTGAGACCGTGGTGCCGCTTTCGCGAGCAAGCCCGCTCCCACACTTGACCGCATTTCAACGTTAGAACACGGTCAAGTGTGGGAGCGGGCTTGCTCGCGAAGAGGCCAGTACCGTCAGCGCAAAATCAAACCGCCAACAACCGCTCGCGCAACTTGCCAATCTCATCGCGCGTCTGCGCCGCCGCTTCAAACTCCAGATCCCGCGCCAACTGGTACATTTTCTCTTCCAACTGGCGAATACGCTTGGTGATCTCGCTCGGCGAGCGCAGTTCGTTCTCGTACTTGGCGCTTTCCTCGGCCGCCTTGGCCATGCCTTTGCGCTTCTTGCTGCGCGAACCCGGTACGACAGCGCCTTCCATAATGTCGGCAACGTCCTTGAACACGCCCTTGGGCGTAATGCCATTGGCCAGGTTAAAGGCAATCTGCTTGTCGCGACGGCGCTCGGTCTCGCCAATCGCGCGCTCCATGGAGCCGGTGATGCGGTCGGCATAGAGAATCGCGCGGCCATTGAGGTTACGCGCGGCACGCCCAATGGTCTGGATCAGCGAACGCTCGGAGCGCAGGAAGCCCTCCTTGTCCGCGTCGAGGATCGCCACCAGCGACACTTCCGGCATGTCCAAACCTTCACGCAGCAGGTTGATCCCCACCAGCACGTCAAAGGTGCCCAGGCGCAGGTCGCGGATGATCTCCACGCGCTCCACGGTGTCGATGTCCGAGTGCAGGTAACGCACGCGTACGCCGTGGTCGGCAAGGTAGTCGGTCAAGTCTTCGGACATGCGCTTGGTCAGCGTGGTGACCAGCACCCGCTCTTCCAGCGCGACGCGTTTGTGGATTTCCGAGAGCAAGTCATCGACCTGGGTCAGCGCCGGGCGGATTTCGATTTCCGGGTCGACCAGGCCGGTCGGACGCACCAACTGCTCGATCACGCGGCCGGCATGCTCAGCCTCGTAGTTGCCCGGCGTCGCCGATACAAAAATCGTCTGCGGGCTGATGGCTTCCCACTCGTCAAACCGCATCGGCCGGTTGTCCAGCGCCGAAGGCAGGCGAAAACCGTATTCCACCAGCGTTTCTTTACGCGAACGGTCGCCCTTATACATCGCGCCGACCTGCGGCACGCTGACGTGGGATTCGTCGATCACCAGCAGCGCATCGTCCGGCAGGTAGTCATACAGCGTCGGCGGCGGCGCGCCAGAATCGCGGCCCGAGAGGTAGCGCGAGTAGTTTTCGATGCCGTTGCAGTAGCCCAACTCCAGGATCATCTCCAGGTCGAAGCGCGTGCGTTGCTCCAGGCGCTGGGCTTCCACCAGCTTGTTGTTGGCGCGCAGGTAGTCGAGACGCTCGGCCAGCTCCACCTTGATGTGCTCAACGGCGTCCAGCAAGGTTTCACGCGGCGTAACGTAGTGGCTTTTCGGATAGAAGGTGAAGCGTGGCAACTTGCGGATCACTTCGCCGGTCAACGGGTCGAAGGCCGACAGGCTTTCGACTTCATCGTCGAACAGTTCGATGCGGATCGCTTCCAGGTCGGACTCGGCCGGGTACACGTCGATCACATCGCCGCGCACGCGGAAGGTGGCGCGGGCGAAATCCATGTCGTTGCGGGTGTACTGCAAGCTCGTCAGTCGGCGCAACACTTCGCGCTGGTCGAGTTTGTCGCCCCGGTCGATGTGCAGCACCATCTTCAGGTAGCTTTCCGGGCTGCCCAGGCCGTAGATGCACGACACCGTGGTGACGATGATCGCGTCCTTGCGCTCCAGCAGCGCCTTGGTCGCCGACAAGCGCATCTGTTCGATGTGGTCGTTGATAGACGCATCTTTCTCGATGAAGGTGTCCGACGACGGCACGTAGGCTTCAGGCTGGTAGTAGTCGTAGTAGGAAACGAAGTACTCCACCGCGTTGTTCGGGAAGAACGCCTTGAACTCGCCGTAGAGCTGCGCGGCCAGGGTCTTGTTCGGTGCCAGCACCAGGGTCGGGCGATTGATCTGCGCGATCACGTTGGCGATGCTGAAGGTCTTGCCCGAACCGGTCACCCCGAGCAGCGTCTGGTGCGCCAGGCCGGCCTCGATGCCTTCGACCATCTGGCGAATCGCCTCGGGTTGATCGCCGGCGGGCTCGAAGCGGGTGACGAGTTGGAAATCCGACATAACGTACCTCTTGAAGTCACCCCAGACTGTAAACCCGTCGGGAACGAAAAAGACCACCACCCGCGAATATTCAGAGCGGGCAGCAGGAAAAAACCATGATAGCCGTAGAAGTGGTGGCGAATGTGACGGGTTTCAAGGCAATCGTCCTGCATGCCGCTGTCGATCTGCGTTGCAATAAGACTAACGGTCGGCAAATAAACCGAAAAACTTGGCCGAAAAGCCGTTTCGGTTGTCGCTCTCAGCCGTGATGGCCTCTATACTAGCTCCCCGTTTGTGCACCGCTCTAGTGCATTCGGCTGGAGCGCGACACGTCCCTCCCTTCCCCCATAGAGCTGCCGCAAAAATGAGCCTGTTCTCCGCTGTCGAAATGGCACCACGCGATCCTATCCTGGGCCTCAACGAAGCATTCAACGCCGACACTCGAACCACCAAGGTCAACCTTGGCGTAGGCGTTTACTGCAACGAGGAGGGGAAGATTCCACTCTTGCGTGCCGTTGCCGAAGCGGAAGCCATTCGCGTGGCGCAACACGCTGCCCGTGGCTACTTGCCAATCGACGGCATCGCGGCCTACGACAAGGCCGTGCAGACCCTGCTGTTTGGTGCTGAGTCGCCACTGCTGAACGCTGGCCGCGTCACCACCGTGCAAGCGGTTGGCGGCACCGGCGCGCTGAAAATCGGTGCTGACTTCCTCAAGCAACTGCTGCCAGGCGCCGTCGTCGCCATCAGCGACCCAAGCTGGGAAAACCACCGCGCCCTGTTCGAAACCGCCGGTTTCCCGGTGCAGAACTACCGCTACTACGACGCCGCCACCCATGACGTAAACCGTGCCGGCCTGCTCGAAGACCTCAACGCCCTGCCGCCGCAGTCCATCGTGGTGCTGCATGCCTGCTGCCACAACCCGACCGGCGTCGACCTGACCCCGGCCGACTGGCAGAACGTGCTGGACGTGGTCAAGGCCAAGCGCCTCGTACCGTTCCTCGACATGGCCTACCAGGGCTTTGGCGATGGCATCCACGAAGACGCCGCGGCCGTGCGCCTGTTCGCCGAGTCCGGTCTGACCTTCTTTGTGTCCAGCTCGTTCTCCAAGTCGTTCTCCCTGTACGGCGAACGTGTGGGCGCGCTGTCCATCGTCGGCGAATCCAAGGAAGAAAGCGCGCGCATCCTGTCCCAGGTCAAGCGTGTGATCCGCACCAACTACTCCAACCCGCCAACCCACGGCGCCGCGATTGTAGCTGCCGTGCTGAACAGTCCTGAGCTGCGCGCGCAGTGGGAAGCCGAACTGGCTGAAATGCGCCTGCGCATTCGTGGGATGCGTGAGCAGATGGTGTCGGAACTGGCCAAGGCTGCACCGGGCCATGACTTCAGCTTCGTCGGCCGCCAGCGTGGGATGTTCTCCTACTCCGGCCTGACCGTTGAGCAAGTCACCCGCCTGCGCACCGAGTTCGGCATCTACGCCCTCGACACCGGCCGCATCTGCGTGGCGGCGTTGAACCAGTCGAACATCGACGCAGTCACAAAGGCAATCGTCCAGGTCCTGTAAGCCTGGAGCCGTTGCACAGAAGGGGAAGCCGCTGGCTTCCCCTTTTTCGTATCCAGCCCCTAGACTGAACCTTGCCCGCCCCTTTGCTGTGAGAACCTTATGAGAAACGACGACCTGGACCTGCGTGCCGACCGCGACGAGCTGGATGACTATGTGCCCCGCGCGCCGCAACCCAAGCGCCAGAAGAGCCTGGTGTTGCAGGTAGCGCTAGGGGTGTTCCTCGGTGGCTTGGCGTTGTGGCTGGTGCAACTGGGGGCCACGGCACTGATGGCCAAGCTCGCCATGGGCACCCTGCAATTTGGCGGCTGACACCGATCAAACTGTGGCAGCTGGCTTGCCTGCGATGGCCTCTACTCGGTCATGCAGGACGATCGCGTCGCCTGCATCGCAGGCAAGCCAGCTCCCACACCTGATCTATGTTGGCTCTAGAACGCGCTCTTGCAGCAGCTTCACAAAGCTGTTGAGGCTCTGCGACACCGTGCCCCGCCGCCAGATCAGCCAGGTGTGCAGCACCCGGAATTTGTCCGTCAACGGCCACACACTCACCGCCGCAAACCCCGGCATGCTTTCCAACATGCTGCGCGGCATCAGCGCCAAGCCCGCACCGGCGCTGACGCAAGCCAACATGCCGTGATACGACTCGATCTCGAAAATCTTCCCCGGCACCGCACCGTCCTGGGAAAACCAACGTTCGAAATGATGCCGGTACGAGCAGTTCGAGCGGAACGTGTAGATATTCTCGCCATTCACATCCTGGCCCCGGGTGATGGGCGCGTGATGCAGCGGCGCGATCACCACCATTTCCTCCTCAAACACCGCCACGCCTTCCAGGGTCGCGTGCAACACCGGCCCATCGACAAACGCCGCCGCCAGGCGCCCCGATAGCACGCCTTCAATCATGGTGCCCGACGGTCCGGTGCTCAGGTCCAGCTCGACCTTGGTGTGTTTCTGGTTATACGCCGCGAGCAACGCCGGGATGCGCACCGCCGCCGTACTCTCCAGCGAGCCCAGGGCAAACGCACCCTGGGGCTCCTCCCCCGCCACCGTGGCGCGGGCCTCCTGCACCAGATCGAGAATGCGCCGCGCATAACCGAGGAAATTCCAGCCGGCCGGTGACAAGCGCAGGCGGCTTTTCTCGCGGATGAACAGTTCCACGCCCAGGTCCAGCTCCAGTTGCTTGATGCGGGTGGTCAGGTTCGACGGCACCCGATGAATCAACTGCGCGGCGGCGCTGATGCTGCCTTGCTCGGCAACGGCCTTGAAGATTTCCAGCTGCACCAGATCCAAGTCATTCTCCAATCGTGAATGTATTGCTCAATATTATTCAGTTTCCAGAAAAGAACCAGCCCCGTAACCTGAACTCAACTTATCCCTTGCGCAGGACGGTGCCATGAACGCAACTACCCACGCCCTCTCGATCAACCCGGCCAACGGTGAAACGGTCGGCAGCTACCCGTATGAAAGCGAGTCGCAGCTGAACGCCGCCCTCGACCGTGCCACCGCTGCCTTCCGCACCTGGCGCCACCAGCCGCTCAGCCAGCGCGCCGAACGGCTGCTGGCCCTGGCCGCCGCCCTGCGCGAACAAGCCGAAGAGATGGCGCAGATGATCACCCTGGAAATGGGCAAGCCCATCGCCCAGGCCCGCGCCGAAATCGAAAAATGCGCCCAGCTCAGTGACTGGTACGCCGCCCAGGGCCCGGCCATGCTCGCCCCGGAGCCGACCCTGGTGGACAACGGCAGCGCCCATATCGAATACCGCCCACTGGGCCCGATCCTCGCGGTGATGCCGTGGAACTTCCCGGTCTGGCAAGTGCTGCGCGGCGCCGTGCCGACAATGCTCGCCGGCAACACCTACGTGCTCAAGCACGCGCCGAACGTGATGGGCAGCGCCTACCTGATGCAGCAGGCATTCAAAAAAGCCGGCTTTGCTGAAGGCCTGTTCGAAGTGATCAACGTGACGACCGACGGCGTATCCAAAGCCATCGCCGACCCGCGCATCGCCGCCGTCACCCTCACCGGCAGCGTGCGCGCCGGTATGGCCATCGGCTCCCAGGCCGGTGCCGCGCTGAAAAAGTGTGTGCTGGAACTGGGCGGCTCCGACCCGTTCATCGTGCTCAACGACGCCGACCTTGACGCCGCGGTGCAAGCCGCCGTGATTGGACGCTTCCAGAACAGCGGGCAAGTCTGCGCCGCTGCCAAGCGTCTGATCATCGAAGCCGGCGTGGCCGAAGCCTTTACCGCCAAATTCCTCGCGGCCAGCCGTGCCCTGGTGATGGGCGACCCGACATCCGCCGCCACGTACATCGGCCCGATGGCCCGCTTCGACCTGCGCGACGAGCTGCACGGCCAGGTCCAGGCGACTCTTGAAGAAGGCGCGACCCTGCTACTGGGCGGCCATAAGGTCGCCGGTGCCGGCAACTACTATGAGCCGACCGTACTGGCAGGCGTCACCGACCAGATGACCTCGTTCAAACAGGAACTGTTCGGCCCGGTAGCCTCGATCATCACCGCCCGCGACGCCGACCACGCGGTAGCGCTGGCGAATGACAGCGAGTTCGGCCTGACCGCGAGCATCTTCACCACCGACGCGGCGAAGGCGCGGGATCTAGCCAACCGCCTGGAAACCGGCGGGATTTTCGTCAACGCCTTCAGCGTGTCCGACCCTCGGGTGGCGTTTGGCGGGATCAAGAAAAGCGGCTTTGGCCGTGAACTGTCACACTTCGGCGTGCGGGAATTCTGCAACGCGCAGACCGTGTGGCTGGACCGCAAATAACCCCCCGGCCGGGCTAACACCCTTGCCCCGCGCTGGGTGGCGAAGCCGCCCCAAATCCAGACAACCCGGTGTATCAGAAAGACCGAGGTGCCTGGGTTTGGGGCGGCTTCGCCACCCGGCGCGGGGCAAGCCCGCTCACTACAGACCGTTGGTCACTGGGTATTGATGAAGTGAAATTGCGCCCGGGCCTGTTCAACCGCGTGGCGCACTTTGTCCTGCTGCGCCTCACTGCCCGCGTAGTAGATATTCATCCCCTGCAAACCGAGGCCTTCGCAGGCGTTCTCAACAACCGCCACGTCGATTGAACTGCGCGCCCCAATGATCAAGAACCCACTGTCGCCCAGGCGCTGGGCGTTGAGCAGTTCTTGCCTGAGTTGGCCGGCATTCGCGCCGCCGCCCAGGACAGTCGCCAGCATGTCGCCGATCACACCATGGCTGGCGATCTTGACGCTGTGCAAACGCACCTTGTTGGCGCCGGCAGGCAGCGACATGACATGGGCAGTGGCGGCCTCGTCGAAAATCTGCGATTCGCTTTTACCCTGGGTCGCACAACCGGCGAGCAGGGTGATCAGGGCGAGGGCGACTAAACGTTTCACTGTATTTTCCTTGTATGGGGCGGTTCCGTGGCCGCGCATCATAAGAGACACGCGCCCTCACGTCCAAGATCGACTACCATACCGCGCCGGTTCCCCAACGGGACTAATAGGGAATCCGAAGCGCGGCCACCCGCGCCAATCGGAACTGCCCCCGCAACTGTAGGTGCTGAGCCTGCTCCCCACTGCCACTGGACGCTGTCCGGGAAGGCCGGAGCGTGGCGATGACGCATCAGTCAGGAGACCTGCCGGCCAAGCGTTATCACCAACCGGCGGGGTGTCCGGGAAGGGCATCCCTGGCCTGCCGGACCGGCAGCGTTCATGGCTGTATTTCCACTACCGTACCGCCCCAGCTCCCTGTACGGTCCCAACGGAGATTGCCCCATGCTGCCACGCATTACCGCCCTGCTCACCGGCCTGAGTGTTTGTGCCCTGGCCCACGCCGCGCCGACTGACTACCCGCTGACCCTGGAAAACTGCGGCAGCACCCTCACCTTCCAGCAAGCGCCGGCGCGCAGCGTGACCATCGGCCAGGCCGCCACCGAGATGCTTTATGCGTTGGGCGTGGGCGACAAAGTGGTCGGCACCTCACTGTGGTTCAACAGTGTGCTGCCGCAGTTCAAGGCACAGAACGAGCGCATCGAACGCCTGGCCGACAATGAGCCGAGCTTCGAAGCCGTGATCGCCAAGCGCCCGCAGTTGGTGGCCGCCGAGCTGGAATGGGTGGTCGGCGCACAAGGCGTGGTCGGCACCCGTGAGCAATTCCACGAACTGCAGATCCCCACCTACCTGCTGCCCTCCGACTGCGAAGGCAAGGACAACCTGGTGGGCGCCGACGGCACGCGGCTGGAGCCGTTCCGCATCGAGACCATCTACAAAAGCATCAGCCAACTGGCGGCGATCTTCGATGTGCAGGACCGCGGTCAACAGCTGAACGACGAACTCAAGGCGCGCCTGGCCAAGTCCGTCGCCACCGTGCGGAGCAAGGGCCTCAAGCAGGCCAGCGCACTGGTGTGGTTCTCCAGCGCCGAGCTGGCCAGCGACCCGTATGTCGCCGGGCACAAGGGCATTCCCGAATTCATGCTGCAAACCCTCGGCCTGCGCAACGTGGTGCAGTCCGATGAAGAATGGCCCGCCGTGGGCTGGGAAACCATCGCCAAGGCCAACCCGACCTTCCTCGTCATCGCCCGCATGGACCGCCGCCGCTACCCTGCCGACGACCATGAAAAGAAACTCGCCTTCCTGCGCAGCGACCCGGTCACCCGCAACATGGATGCGGTAAAAAACAACCGCATCATCATCCTCGACGCCCTGGCGTTGCAGGCCAGCATCCGCATGTTCGACGGCCTTGAGCAACTGGCCACGGCCATCGACGGCTACGACCTGCCGAAATGATTCGTGCCCTCCTCGCCCTGGCCCTACTCCTGGCCGCCGTGCTCGCCGGCGTGGCCATCGGCGAAACCGCCATCTCGCCGCAGGTCGTACTTCAGGTGCTGGCCAATAAACTGTGGGGCGCCGGCTACGTGCTCGACCCCATCGACGAAGGCGTAGTGTGGAACTACCGCCTGACCCGCGCGCTGGTCGCCGCCGCCTGCGGTGCCGGGCTGGCGACCTGCGGGGTGATCCTGCAATCGCTGCTGCGCAACCCGCTGGCCGACCCGTACCTGCTGGGCATCAGCGCCGGCGCCTCGACAGGTGCGGTGCTGGTGGCGCTGATCGGGGTGGGCGGCGGCTTGATTTCATTGTCGGCTGGCGCGTTTGTCGGCGCGATGGCGGCGTTTGCGCTGGTGATTTTATTGGCGCGGGCCAGCGGCTCGTCCAGCGGCACCGGGCAGATCATCCTCGCCGGCATTGCCGGTTCGCAGCTGTTCAACGCACTCACCGCATTCCTCATCACCAAATCCGCCAGCTCCGAACAGGCGCGCGGCATCATGTTCTGGCTGCTGGGCAACCTCAGCGGCGTGCGCTGGCCGTCGGTGTGGCTGGCGGTGCCGGTGGCGCTGGTGGGGTTGGCGGTGTGCCTGTGGCATCGCCGGGCGCTGGATGCGTTCACCTTTGGCACGGATTCGGCGGCGTCCCTGGGCATCCCGGTGCGCCGCGTGCAATTTGTGCTGGTGGGTTGCGCGGCGTTGGTGACGGCGGTGATGGTGTCGATTGTCGGCTCCATCGGCTTTGTCGGCTTGGTGATCCCCCATGCCGTGCGCCTGCTGCTCGGCACCGGGCATTCGCGCCTGCTGCCGGCCAGCGCGTTGGGGGGGGCGTTGTTCCTGATTGCCGCGGATGTGCTGTCGCGCACCTTGATCAAGGGCCAGGTGATCCCGGTGGGTGTGGTGACCGCGCTGGTAGGCGCGCCGGTGTTTGCGCTGATCCTGATCGGCCGGAGGAATGCGCGATGAGCGTGCTCAGTTGCCGTGGCCTGGGCTTCAGGGTGCGCGAAGCCGAGTTGCTGCGCGACATTCACCTGGAAGTGGAGCTGGGCGAGACCCTCGGTATCGTCGGGCCGAACGGTTCCGGCAAATCCACCCTGCTCAAGCTGCTCGCCGGGTTGCGTACCCCGGCGTGTGGCGACGTGCTGCTGGGCGGCCAGCGCCTCGGGCAGCTGTCGCGCCGCAGCATCGCGCAACAGTTGGCCGTGGTAGAGCAACAGGCCGACACCGATGACGCCATCCGCGTGTTCGACGCCGTGGCCCTGGGCCGCACGCCGTGGCTGTCGGCGCTGAGCCCGTGGTCGGATGCAGACGACGCCATCGTGCGCCAAGCCCTGCACGACGTGGACGCCACCCACCTGGCCCAACGCGCCTGGCGCAGCCTTTCCGGCGGCGAGCGCCAACGCGTGCACATCGCCCGCGCCCTGGCGCAACGGCCGCAGATCCTGTTGCTGGATGAGCCGACCAATCACCTGGATATTCAGCATCAACTGGCGATCTTGAAAGGCGTGCAAGCGCTGCCGGTGACGACGCTGATTGCCCTGCATGACCTGAACCAGGCGCTGACCTGTGATCGCCTGGCGGTGTTGGACCACGGGCGATTGGTGGCGCTGGGCAAGCCGCTGGAAGTGCTGACGCCGCAGCGTTTGCAAGACACATTCGGGGTGCAGGCGCACTACCTCACAGACCCGTTCGACGGCGCGCAGATACTGCGGCTGCGTTCCAACTAAACACGGGGAGTCCAGTGGTGCTTCTTCAGGCCACTACAGCAGCCGCTGCATGTGCGTGGTCTGCCACACCGGATCAGCTTCCACGTCCACCACCGCAAACCCCTGCCGCCGCCAAAACTCAATCGCACCCGGCAGAAACGGATGGGTGTGCAGGTACATCACCTCCACCCCCTGCGCGTGCGCCAGCACCTCCAGCGCACGGTACAACTCCCTCGCCAATCCAGAACGGCGGAACGCTGGCAGCACAAACAGGCGCACCACTTCCACGGTCCGGCGCCCCTGGTAATCCAACTGGGGAAAACGCCCGTCATAGGGCAAGTAGCCAATCGCGGCAACAATTTCGTCGCCAGCGCGGGCGATCAAAAACCGGCCGCTGCCTTGCACGTAAACCGCCTCGAACTGTGCAAGATCGTTCGGCATACCTGCATCGCTGAGCTTGGGAAACAGCTCGCCACGGGCGTGCAGCACAAAGGCCAGTACCTCGGGAATAGCCGGCGTATCAACCGGCTGGATCAGCATTGTCACGCTTCACCCACGGCGCTTACCGCCTGAATCCGTTGCAGAATCCACGCCCGGCTGTGCTCCAGCACCGCCGCCCCCACCCCCAGCGGAAAATGAATAAACCCATGTGCCGCTTCGGGCACCAGGTACGCCTCAGTCCCAGGCCAGCGCTCGGCGATCAACAGCGTGTCGTCTTTAAGCGGGTCCAACGTGCCCACCCACATCAACGCCGGCGGCAACCCGTTGAAGTCGCCATACAGCGGTGACAATGGTGCCTGCCGACGTCCTTCATCGCTCAACCCCGGCGTCAGCAGGCGTAGCGCCTCGACCATGCCCGGCCCGTCCAGCAACAAGGTGTGCGGCCCCGCCGCGCGTACGCTGGGCGTGCCGCTCAAATCGTAAACGCCGTAGTACAACAGCGCGCCGCACACCCGCTGGAGCAGCTCTGGTGATTGCTTCAGCGCCAGCAACGTCGCTGCCGCCAGATGCCCGCCGGCCGATTCGCCGACAACGACCACCGGCAACCCGGCAAACTCCTCGGCGCTGAGCAACCAACGCGCCGCCGCCAGGCAATCGTCCATCAAGCCTGCCACCGGCGTGTCCACCGCCAGCCGGTAGTCCACCGACACCACCGCGACGTCGCAGGCATTGACCATGCCCAGGTTGAGATCGTCGTCCATCTGCGCGTTGCCGATCACCCAGCCGCCGCCGTGAATATCCAGCACCACGCCCTTGGGTTTGCCGACTGGCCGCAGGATACGCACGGGGACGTTGCCGGCGAGCCGGGTTTGCGCCACGGGCGAGCGCTTGAACACCTGACCGGCGCGCAACAGCGCCTGGATCAAGCGCGGCGTCACACGGTTGCGGATCTTGAAGCGCGGCAGCCACGCGAGCTTTTTGTTGAAACGGCGCATTTCGGCCAGCTGGGGTTCGCTGGCAGGCCATGGTTTATAGGGCATCAGCGGTTACTGCGCAGGATCGAGAAGTTCAGCGCCGCCGCCACACACAGCCACGCCAGGTAGGGGAACAGGATCAACCCGGTGATCAGATCCAGACGCACCGCCAGCACCACCATCGTCGCCACGGTCAGCCACAACACCGCCAGGATCACCATCCCGGCCAGGATGCGATGCGCGCCGAAGAACACCGGCGTCCACAACGTATTCAACGCAATCTGCGCCGCCCACAACGCCAACACCACCTGGCTGTCCGGGATCAGGCTGAGGCGATAACCGGCCCAGGCCAGCAGCAGATAAATCAGTGTCCACGCCACCGGAAACAGCCAGTTGGGCGGCGTGAAGCTGGGCTTGACGAGGGATTCGTACCACGCGCCGGGCTTGAACAGCAGGCCGGTACTGGCGGCGGCGACGCAGGCGAGCAGGAAGATGAAGAAAGTCATGGTCGGTCCTTGGCTGGGCATTTCAACTTGGACGGGCAGCACAGGGGTAAAAGTTCACGCCCCCTTCAAACACCCGCTTGCGCCGCGCCGGGTGGCGCAGCCGCCCCACCCCAGACACCGCGTTATCCCGTCAAACCGTGTCGGCAGGGTTTGGTTCCAGGATCTTGAGCCAGGGCCAGCGGGCCTGATAACTCAGCGCCTTCTGGGCAAACAACTGCGGCTCCGGGTGATGGGGATTGATCCGCAACACCCCCTGCTCGACATCTTCCAACCCATACGGCGCATACACCTCGCCCGTCGCCACGTCCAAGCCAATGCACGTGCCCGCCACCAGGTAACGATCAATCCCCTGTCTGGCGGTGTGCAATTGCGGGTAAGGCCGCCCAAACCGCTGGCCATACCAAAGATGCACCCGCGCCTGGTTCCTCACCTCGACATTCACACCCAGGTCGTCGAACAACCGCTGCGCCGCACGTATGACCTTGTCCTCAGCCTCATAGGACAGATCCGTATCAAAGTAAAAAACGTCGTAGTCCTTCACCCCATGCCCAGCAGGCCGGTTCGCCTGATGGTTCCACACCGCCTGGAACAAGCAGCCGGCGGTGAGCAAACACTGATCCAACCCCAGCGTCGGCAAACGCGCGGTGATCTCGGCATTGATGGGGTTGGCCATGGCCAATTCGAGCAAGCGGTCGACGGTCAATGTCATGTGTATTCCCTTCAAACCATGTGTCGCGCCACGCCCTTCAATTCACTCCTGGGTAGGACTCCACATATTGAATGGTGAAGTCCGGATACGAATCGACAATCTGGATCTTGTAATCGGGAAACGAACTCACCGTCTGCCATTTTCCAACTGAGTCAGGGTAAATACTCACCTGTTGCACTTTGAGGTCAGGGTATTGGTTCACTACCTTGACCTTGTAGTCGGGGTAGCTGTCGACGAACTGGATCTTGCCGTAAATCCTCGAGACATCCACCGAAGACGCGGCCGAAACGCACAGAGGGGAAATCAGCAGCAGTGACGCGACAACAGCTTTAAACATGAGCATTTCATCCTGAAATATGAAGCGTCCACGGACTATCAGCCCTTCAACTCACTGGCCCGGTGGCTTGCCGCGTCATCGTAAGCCACGTACAGCGACTCGGCGACCTGGCTTTTGATGGCTTTGGTCGACTCCAGCCCCAACACAAAACCTTCCGCCTTGCCGCCGGCACGGTTGAGTTCTTCGTGGGTCGATGCACCGGTGATGGCGTCGAGGAGCTTAGCGGCGTGGGGGCCGACGCCTTTGGGCAGGCTGATCTGGTCGATGGACATGGGCGATACCTTGAAAAAGAGAGGTCGGTAGCGCGTGCAACAGCTGCCGGGGGCGACATGGTAGACCTATCTGCCCAGCGCTTTGGGAAATATCTCCTCCGGCGCGAGTACATCGTCAGCTCTTACCTACCGACCAGACTTTTCCTAAATGAAGCCAGGAAGCGTCCGACTGTACTTCAAAAAACCAGATCATCAGGGTAACTGCGCGATAAGCGCGCGTTTACTTTGTACGAGAGAACTCAGCCATGACCACGGAGGAATTTTGGAACTCATGGCTAGCAATCTGGTTTTTGGCTGGCCCATTGCTGCTCGAAATCGTAAGTATTGGGTACAGCCTGCACCTAAGTCACCGGCACTTGAGCGCCATGAAAGACGCGCTGAAAAATAGCCGTTATATCTATCTTTGGGGACCGAGTTTGGGAAAGCGCGGTTTAATTTGGTCGCTTCTTGAAATGGCAAAAATCACAAGGATGATAATGATGCCAAGAACGTATATCCGCATTGGCGACCTAAATGCAGCCAATCACGAAAAGTTTCCCCCTCACCTCAAGCGCCTGCTCAAAATCCATCTAGCGATGATAATTGTTACTGGTGTTTGGCTAGCGATAATCTTCGTGCTTTTAAAATTCAGGTAATTAGAACGGGCCTCACCCGAGGCCCGCGGGCGGAATTCAATTTCAGAAAGTGGCTACAAAAGGGCTGGCCGGAACCTACAGCGATGGCCTAAAAATTCGACCGTTGCACCAATCAATTGCGCAGTTCAAGCCAGGATAAATCCCAAAGCCATCCGGCACCTTGCTCCGTTGCCTACGCCTGCGTCAGAATCCGCCGGCTTGTGCGCTGGAGTGGCGAAATCTAAGGTTGCGCGGTCGCTGAATTTCTCGGTGATCGGGTTTAGTAGCCTACGATTTAACCTAACAACTGCATGAGCATCATCTATCAGACGTCCTTGTCTGTGCTTGATGGTGGCTGTGCGCAGGGCGCCCTCGGGCGCGCCGGTTTTGTTAGGTTCCACCGGTCTACTAACCTGCGTACAGCTACCGCCTTATTGTTTAGTAGCGATGAGGTAGTGGCCCCAAGCAAGGAACTTAACCATGACTAACGATTCAACCGGTCTCTTTAGCGTCGCTCCCGGCGCAAGCAATGAAGCTCTCATCACCAATAGCTACGAAACCTTCACCTCGGTCAGCACCCTGCTGCTCGACCTTTCCGAAGAGTTGAACGGCAAGCAGCGCGACATTGCGCTGGCCATTCATCAGCTGAGTGAATTGGGCGTGCTACTCACCGCCAAGCTTTTGGACCGTGAGACGCCTTGTTCCGGATGAGCATTTGCCATTCGGGGTGCTAATTCGACTGGAAGCGGAATTGGAGGGTTGAAAAAGGGACGGGTTGTTTTTCAGGACAGTAATTCCGTGCCCTTTTTCCAGATTGGGGAAGGCTGCTTTCGGCCAAAAGCAGTCACTCTGCCGATTACAGAAGGTATCGGCTTAGCACCGGTTAACGCTTGTGTGAGGGCGTGTAAACGCGCACGCCCATGATTTATGGCATTATGATGCCGTCCGCGGGTGAGCGTCACTGACGCGGCGTACATTATCAGCATCGGGGTTTCAACCCAGTCGGTTCTAATCGTTACAGCGTGGATCAGGGAATGGATGGCTATCACGGAAACTACAAATACAAAATAATTAAAAGAATCGGGGAAGGCGGCTTTGGCTTTGTAGAAAAAATTGAGCTGTTCAATATTGCCGATCATCGATGCGGTGAGTATGCCCGCAAATCCCTTAGCGATCTCGAGCCAGAACTTCGCGATGAGTTCCGAAGACGCTTTGCCCGCGAGGTTTCATATCAGGCTTCCTGCGTGCATACTAATGTAGCGAACATCTATCTGTGCGATCTCAAATCAGACCAGCCATGGTTTATTATGGATCTCGCGGCGGGCGATCTGCAGAAGGATATCGAAAAAGGGACACTGACGCCCTCCCAGAAAATCGATGTACTAATGATGGTAGCGGATGGTCTTATATATTTGCATTCTTTGGATTATCTACATCGGGACATAAAGCCTTCCAACATTCTCCGATTCAAGGATGGCATTTACAAAGTGTCAGATTTTGGGCTAGTCAAAAATTTGGATAAAAGCTCAGAATCCGAAGTTATCACAAAAATTGCAACAGCAATGGGCACCGCTAAGTACATGGCTCCTGAAATATCCATTGCAGGAGATTACAGCAAAAGGACCGATATTTTCGCGTTCGGTGTGCTGCTAGAGGATCTGGAAATGTTGGAAAATCCAGGCGTTCATAAAGTCTACATGAAAAGCACTGCCCGGCGCCCACCCGACCGTTACGCAGAAGTTCAAGAAATGCGAAATGAGCTTGTTGCCGCCATCTCAGGAGAGCCCAAATGATTAAGTTATTAAGCTCAAGTGTATTCTCATTTCCGAAAGAGCTAACGCGGAAAAATGAAGATTCTGTTCTGCCGCCACGCAAAGTAGGTAGCGGATTTCTGATGGCGATTGCAGATGGTGTCGGGTCGTATGCTGGGGCAAGCAGCGCATCCGAGTCTGCTATCGAATATTTGATAAGCTTGCAACCGGCGGCGTTCGAAAGCTCTGATGCTGTTGAACAAATATTTGATCAGATCAAAATTCGCGTTTCGAATCTAACTAATGAAGATCCTAGTTTCTATGATGCCGCGACTACTTTAACTTTCTGTTATGCGGGAGAGAAGGGTATAAAAATTGGACATGTTGGAGATTGTCGAGTTTATTTGAAAAGTGATCGCAAGCTTATTCAAGTCACTAAAGATCATACCCAGCATCAAATGCTTATAGACGAAGGTCTATACAAACCTTCTGAGCTTAAAGAGGCTGGCGGGAAAAACACTCTGTTTTCGGCCATATCAAAAAAAATAAACTTGCGTTTCCAAGAGATCTTTTTGAGATATGACCAAATTTGTGCGCATGATGGAAGTGTTAGTCTGTTCATTATGTCTGATGGCGCTTATCACCCGTGGGAGTTGAGGCCTCGCTTTTTGGAAAGTACTCTGGAAGATCCAAGCCGATTCGCAGCAAACCTACGTAGACGTATTGTACGGATGGTGCCCACGGATGATTGTTCGCTTGTGGCTGTTAAATTGACAGTGAAACCACAGCTTGAACTTTTCGATTAGAATTTTACGTTAAATCTGGCTGCATTAGGTGCAAGCTTAATTGTAGCCAGCTTATTTCTCTTTGAAATGCAATAACTGTAAAGCTAAGCACCCGGTTGCCTATAGCCGTTCATTACTTCAGCCCTAATGTGATAGCGCAAACTTGAACGGATGACGCCTTGCCCACTGAGTGCCGAAGCACCGGGGCAGAAAATTTCGTCCTGAGTAATTAGATATTCTACAAACATTCCTGCCAAATGTGCCCAGTCACCCGCATCCAGCTTTTTTGAATTTAGTAAATTTCGTATTTTAAATAGCGCGTCACATGATCGGATTGGCGTTGATAGTCCAACATGCTCAACATAGGTAGCATCATCTGATGCAAGCTCTATGTGGATTAATCCAGATGGGGTGATTTTTACCCGCGTATTATCCTCAAGAGTCTCCATGGTTGGGTCGTATGCTTCGACTAATCTATAGGAAAAAAGAGCGTCCAAATGCCTGCGTGTAATTTTTCGGGCCAAACCAATGGGCTCCAAGTAATCCATCAAAAGATTAACTTCAAGATACTTGGATTCAATGTCGTCAGTCACTGCACTCTTATTCTTCAACACCTGCATGATCGAGAGTCTAGCTAACGGCGAAGAAATATGATCGGCGTGAATGGCGTACATGTTGAGTATGAAGGCATTGTCCTCTTGAGAGAAACAGGTGTAATCACCAAGATAAATCGCTTTTTTTATTTTTGAAGTTGGAATGCGAAGCCTTTGCCCTTGGGACATATAAGTTTTTATCAGGTCTTCGATTGCGATATGAGGGGAAACAAGCGTTTTTCTCGTGAGTTCAAGACTCCGCCTGATATCGTAATTGCACAGCGAGCTAATCAGTCGAGATATATATTCGGTTTCGATAAAAATGGTTTCAATGCAAGCAACGAAGGCTTTTAAGTCTTGCAGGCCAACCCTTATTCCTTTCGTCAGAAAATAGCGAGTTGCTTGGCCGGCATCATTGTCGTCAAGTTTTGTTTGTACAAAGGCAGCGCGCTTTTGAAGTATTTCCTTTGTCGAGGGTGTTGGCAAATAAAATGCCTTATAGTTATATGATTGAAATGGTCCATGCTTAGAAAGCTGCCAAATAGTTCTATCGGTGACTGGACATATGACAAAAGACTTTTTGATGGATCTAAATATAGCTTGTGCGTATTGAAAAACCGCTTCTTGAAACTCTCTTGAAAAGTGATCTGCATTATCAAACACCAAGCATGGCATCATCTGTCGAGCTCCTACGCAATGCCATAGCAAATTACTTAAATACAAGTCCAGTTGTTCAAGTCGCTGTTTGTTAATATGCTTGCCAAAATCTATCTTAAATTGTGATTTGTTGGTAATGTATAACTCTTTCATCTCGCCAGTAGACCACCGCTTATACTCGCGCCAATACACACCCCGTAAATCGTCGTACTCTGGCTCATTCGGAAATAATGCCTGCTCACAAATCGAAGCTAGCCGAGCGTCTAACCAGGCAGTAATGCCTTCAATGCTACCAGGCGAATCCCGCAAATCAATTTTTAGAACAAGGCATTTGGATCTGAGTTCATCATTTAAAGTAACCTTGAAAAAACGATCAATGTAAGTGGATTTGCCAGCCCCCTTGTTTCCAATAATTAAGGCGAATTCGCCGCGCTCGCTTGCTACAGCGTCACGTATATCTGCCTCCAGCCCATAATGTGGATTCGAGTCGACGTAAGAGATACTATCCACAATGTTCTTTGCAATTTTTTCAAGATGAATGTCTGTTTCTCTGCTTTCTTTGCTTTCAACAAAGCAATTGATGAGCATGTCAGGATCATGATCGCCAGACATTGAGCTAAAAAAACTCGAAAATACTTTGTCGATATCCCTGGCTAAGTCAGTTTTTCTCATCATTGATGATTGAGAATCTATCTTTGCTGACTGAAGAAGCTCCGATTGCGTTACAGATATACCTTCACTTTCATGGAAGTAATATTTGTATAGATCTTGCGTTACACCTTCTATAGAGAAAAGCTCATAAAATTCGGAAAAATCATCTTCTATTGACTTCAGATTAGGAAACGTCGCCACTTTGTAATCTTTTTTAGGTCTGCCGTCACCTCTTATCGGCCAATGACCTATCCATTCATATCCGTTAGTTAGTGCGCAAAATTGTACGCCAACGTCTAAACAATATATTTCAGCTTGCCTTAATGTTGACTGCGCATTCTTCGCCGCAGGTCCGTCGTATTTATAATACGCACGCTTTTCTTGTTTCGTTGTAACAAGAGAGATTTCGCTTCGCTTTGCTTCAACAACAAAACGATTTCGATCCCCATACTGCAGCAAATAATCGATCCGCCCATCATCTAGATGAGGCTCAGTTTTAAAAGACTCTCTAGGCCAGCCAAGCACCTCCATCAAAAACCTGTCGATTAATTGAAACCGCGCATCCTGCTCTGTGATGATCGAGTCAGCATTAGCTTCAGCATATCTTTTGATCTCTAAAAACGCTCTGAATGCTTTATCTGTATTCATGGGGGGCGTTCCTTTGCGGTGATCTATGTTGTTCACTTAGCGGCCAGACTCAGTCAAGACCTAATCAGCTCAAATGTCCATGTGCGCATTAACGCGCGGGAGCGCAAAAATCGATATAAATCGAAGGCGTCTGCCATCAACTAGAGAAAGCTCTAGTCGCTGCAACGACTCAGGAGGTGGGAGGACGGGTGCATTCCTCTTCTTGTCGAGTTCGACGTTCAGCTATGTTCCCTGTAGCTCACGTCAGCCTCCGTTTGTTTTTGGCCGGAAGCTGACCTGTCATCAGCGTCCGCTTTTGGCCGATAGCTGCCTGTCGCTAGCGTCTGCTACCGGCCAAAAGCAGCCAATCGCAAACAGCACTAACCGCCCCAAACCATCACCTACCCGCCCGCAAATCAGGCCATCGCGGAGAACCGCTGCGCTGCTCGCCGCTCAAGCATCGCGCTTTCCGTCTCGCGCGTGGCCCGTTCGCCTTTATTGGACAACTGAGTGAAAAAAGTCGCGTCCTTGAACTCTGCGGGAACCATGGTGCGCGTGTCTTTCAGCAAGGGCGCCAGATCAATAGTGCTGGCGAAGTTTTCCTTCGTCAGGCTGTAGTAACCCATGTAGCTGCCCGACCACGGTGAATCGGCGTCAACCAGATCGATAGACGCATCTCGATAAGAAACGGCGGCGGCTTTGAGGCCAAGGGATTTGTTTAGCAGATCCGTGAGCCGCTGGGTGTCCGAGCGGCTGAGCTGCGCGGCGGTATCGAGTACCTTGAGGTTGCCGTCGGCCTCAACAGTGAAACCATATTTTTTGCTGGCCAAGTCGGGAGCGCTGTTCGACAGCGTTGCCTGGAATGCCTGGAAAGAGGCTTTCAGCGCTCCATGCGCCCCAGCGGCAATCTCAGCGAATCGAGGGAACTCCGGGGATTGGGAGCGGCCGATCCACGTGTCGACGACCTCGAGTTGTTTCACCGTGGTGCTGGTGTCTTCATTGGGATGGTAGATGACTGCGGGCGAGGCATTTGCCAGGGTGTCCTGGTTGGCATCTGTCAGCGGCTGGGGCTCGAGCTTCTGTTCAGAAGGCGTAAGCTGGGTGTTTGCTGGCGGGATGAAGGTCGAGCTGACGGAAAGTACCATTTCAATCAATCCATGATCGGTGGGTTCCTACAGGTTATCGACGGGCATAGAGTGAGCTTTAGGTTGACCGAAGCGACCCCATCGGCGCCTCACTCAATCTCGGCACCTCCCACCGTTGGGCAGTGCCATGGCTGAAACTGCGCTCGGCCCCTGCTAACCTGCGGCCCTTGCCTTTTTCCGGAGCGTTCCATGGCCCTCTCAAAACGCGACAGCGCGCGCATCGACCGCAGCCTCGTCGCCAGCCTGACCGAAGCCTGCGAAACCGCCAAAGCCGAAATCCCGGGCTTCGAGTGGCTGACTCATACGGTCAACTACGCCGACTTCCCACGCAGCCTGGTGATCACCTGGGTCTTCGACACCCGCGCCCACCGCGACCACGCCCTGGCCACCGGCCTGGACACGCGCATCCGCGAACTCACCGCCACGGCCCTGCACGCTGCCGACATCGCGCCCGTGCCGCTGAACCGCTGCGTCCAGTTCGACTGCGAAGAAGACTGCCAAGCCCGTCACGGCGGCAATTGGCGTTTGCGCCTGACCCGCTCCGCCAACTAGAGCCCGGCGCCCAACTGCTGGATAATGCCCGACCCTGCTCCCCGCCCTTCGATAAGGAAATCCCGCCCCATGAAGTTGCCGTTCGCCCTGCTGACCTGTGCCCTGCTGCTCCCCACTGCTGCCCACGCCAGCGATGCCGCGCTGACCGACACGCTCAAGGCCTTCACCCGTTGCGATGCGAGTTTCTTCAGCAGCCTGAACAGCCACCGCGACGCCTGGCAGGCCTACGCGCCGCTCAAGCAGGAAAAGAACTTCACCTGGATCGCGGTTAAAAACCGTGCCGACCACAAGGCCAACCAGGTGCCGGTCAGCGCGCCGGCCATCGGCGGGCTGAAGCTGCTGTCGTACAACGATGAGGTCACCGACCTTGGCGCGCTGGGCCTGTTTTATTACTGGGGCTTCATTGTCGATGGCGGTGTCGATGAGGTCGCACAACGCCTCACCGCGTTGCTGGAGCAGCCCGGCTCGCTGCAAAAAGGCGACAAGGAATACACCCGCAGCGAGCTCAAGGTCGGCAACGGCTGGCTGTCGATCAAACCGCAGCCGGGCAAGGCGCCGGGCCTGCGCCAGGTGGAGCGTGTGCTGATCGTCGAACCGGAAGGCAAGCAAGGCACGCAATCGCGCATCAGCTGTTCGGTGCAGGGCGGGGTCAACGCGGGGCTGCTGGCGCAGTTGCGGCCGGACATTGCACCAGTGGACTACCCACGCACGCAGGCCGAAACAGAGATCGGCGATGTCGAAGTGCCGGCCAACGTGCTCCAGCGCCTCGACTCGCCGCTGCTGCAACCCAAGTTCAAGACACTGAGCTACACCTATTTCGCCCGCAAAGGCGATGGCAGCCAGGACCAGCCGACTTCGGTCACGTTCAAGGCCGAGGGTGGTTTGCTGGTGAAGAACGAGGTCTACGGCAAGACCTTTAACGTCGACCGCCTGACGCAGGCGGACATGATCCAGCTGAAATCGAAAATGAACGGCGTGGGCGATGGCCGGGTGCTGCAAACCCGTGAAGCCGAGCTGCACATCCCCGCCAGCTGGACCCAGGGCCAGACGCTGAGCGCGAAGTTGCACATGGTCAATGTGCCCGCCCGGCCGACCGACAAGGCCATCGACACGTCATTGACCTGCACCGTCGGTGCGCGCATTCCGGCGCGCCAGGTGTTTGCAACCTTGACCGGTGACGCGATCAAACTGGCCTGCGACCAGGGCGACTACAAGACCTCACGCGTGTTCATCGAAGATCTGGGCGTGGCCCTGACGCTGGAATCGACCTCGAGCCAAACCCATTACGTAAATGAATACACCGCGCTCGAAGTAGTCCGCTAACCCACCCTGCCTCGACGCACCCGTAGTGAGCGGGCCCGTTTGGTGTACATCAGGGGGGTTATTTGGCGAATGCGTACTCGCCACCTTGCTCCACTGCCTTGCGATACGCCGGGCGTGCCTGGAATTTCTGCACCCACGCCGCCAGGTGCGGATACGCCGCCAACTTGCCCTGCGCCCCGGCGACTTCGCCGATAAAGCTCATCTGAATATCCGCGCCGCTCAACTCATGCCCAAGCAGGTACGGCGTCTGCCCCAGCACGTCGTTCAGGTACCCCAGGTAATTGGCCACTTCCGATTCGATGCGCGGATGCAACGGCGCGCCCGCCTCGCCCAGGCGGCCGACATAGAGGTTGAGCATCAACGGCAACATCGCCGAGCCTTCGGCGAAGTGCAGCCATTGCACATACTGGTCGTAGGCGGCACTGGCCGGGTCCGGTTGCAGGCGGCCGGCGCCGTGGCGGCGGATCAGGTAGTCGATGATTGCGGCGGACTCGATCAGCACCTGGCCACCGTCCTCGATCACCGGGGATTTGCCCAGCGGGTGGATGGCCTTGAGTTCAGGCGGTGCAAGGTTGGTCTTCGGATCGCGCTGGTAACGCTTGATCTGGTACGGCAGGCCGAGCTCTTCGAGCAGCCAGAGGATGCGCTGCGAGCGGGAGTTGTTGAGGTGGTGGACGGTGATCATAGGGTGGCTCCGCTGGGCGACAGTGAATGACTGAGCAAGAGACTACGCCACTGGCCTGGAGTGCCAGGAAATATATTTCAGTGTGACGGGCGCCATGGTTACGATGGGGATCGGCTCGTACGGAGAGGCACCATGGATCTGAAATTCAGTCACGTCGACATACTGGTCGAAAACCTCGACGAGGCCTGCGCCTACTACGCGCACATCCTCAAGGCCCGCATCTCCAAGACGTTCGTGTGGGAACGCGGCGGCCTGCACGTGCGGTATGCCGTGGTGCTGCTGGGGCAGGAGCGCTTCATGCTGGTCCAGCCCATTGCGGGGAGCTTGCGCGCATTGCTGGACGCCCACGGCGAAGGGATGATTTACCGGCATTGCTACACCACGCCGGACATCGAAATCGCCTACGACGAACTGGTCGCCGCTGGGGTGCAACCCGAAGACGAAAACGGCACACCGCTCGCCCGCGAAAACCTGCAATCGCCGTCCGGCGGACGCATCATCTGGTTGCCCAAGCGCTTCGGGCATTTCTCCATGGAAATCCTCGAAGCGGCAACGCTGGAAGCCTTTATTGCAGAGGCATTTGACTGATCGCCGCCCGCTCCCATCGAAATGCTGAAAGGCACTCAAAGATGGGAAGAGGCTCACCCCCTCCCACACAAGCGCGCGACACAAACAGAGATCAGCTCAGCCGGAACCGTGCAGTGTTATCACTCAACGCCTGGCTGCCCTTGCTCAAGGTATCGGCCGCCTGGTTGACCGCCCGTGCACCGTCAAGCAAGCGCCCCGCCGCCTGGTCCACCTGCTGGATATTGCCGCTGACTTCATCCGCCGTCGCGGCCTGTTCTTCTACCGCCGTGGCGATCTGCGCCAGGGTGTCGGTGACGTTCTGCACCGCGCCGGCGATCTCGCCCAGGCGCGTGCCGAGCCCGGTGACGGACTCGGCATCGGTCAGCGCTTGCTCGCACGCGGCGCCCATCAGGGTGACCGCCTGGCTCACCGTCGCGCGCAGGCTGTCCACGGTGCTGGCGATCTGCGCGGTGGAGGCCTGGGTACGTTGCGACAGGCTGCGCACTTCATCGGCCACCACCGCAAAACCACGGCCCTGTTCGCCGGCGCGGGCGGCTTCGATGGCGGCGTTGAGCGCCAGCAGGTTGGTCTGCTCGGCAATGCCACGGATGGTGTCGACCACCGATTGAATCTGCTGGCCCTGCTGGCTGACTTGCTCCAAGGCATTGGCGGTGTCGGTCAGGCGCCGGTTGAGCTGCTGGATGCTCGCGGTGGTGCGCTGGCTGTCGCGGCTGCTGTCTTCGGCGATGCGCCGGGTCTGCTGGGCGCTGCCCGAGGCTTGTTCGCAACTGCGCGCGACGCCCATGGACGTGGCGGCCAACTGGGTCGCGGCGGCGGCAATCTGGCTGATCTGTTGTTGCTGGTCTTCGACTTCGTTGAGGGTGCTGCCTGATTGCGAATTGAGGGTGAGCACCGCCGAGCCCAATTGCTGGGTCTCGTTATTGACCCCCAGCAGGCTGGTGCGCAATTGCACCACTGCGACGTTCAGCGCAGTGCTGATCGCCGCCAGTTCGTCACGCCCTTGCACCGCCACTTCCACACACAGGTTGCCGTCACGCAGCGACTCCGCCAGGGTGGTGATGCCACTGGCGCTGCGGCGGATCGAGGCTTGCAGGCACATAAACAGGTACAGCGCCGCCAACGCCAGTAGGCTGAACGTCGCCGCCACGGGAATGATCTGCTGCAGCGAGCGGTTGTGGTAATAGCTCAACCGCGCATCCAGGGACTTCAGCGTCTGGTTGCGCAGCGCGCCGAGGCTGTCGAGCATGGTATCGACACTGCTTTCGAACGCTGTGGTATCGAGCTTGATGGTGCCGCCGAACACGCCGTCGTCGAGGACCTTGAGTTGGTTATCCAGGCCTTGCAGGCTGCTGTCGTACTGCGCGGTCCACGCCTCGATGCCCGCGTATTGCTTGGCCTTGAGCGAGGCGGCGGCCTTGACCAACTGATCCCGCGCATCGCCGATACGGCCGCGCAGGTCGCGCATCTGCAAGCGGCTTTGCAGGGTGAACTGGCCAGACGCGATGGACGACTGGCCCACACTGGCCATGCGTCCGATGCGCTCGATCAGGTCGGGGGTGTGCTGGGTGGAAATCTGCATCAGCAGGTAGGTTTCCAGCCATGGGTCGAGGATCAGGCCGGTGTCCAGGGTCACCTGTTCGCGCAGGGCTTGCATCGCAGTCAGGGCTGCGGTGAAGCGATCATAGCCGTCCGGCCACCAGCCCACGGTACGCAAGGCTTGGGAATCCATACCCTTGACCGTGGCCTGCAACGCCTCGAAGCGCGTCAGGATATCGGCGCTGGCATGCTGGGCCTTGAGCGCCTCGCCGAGGGTTTGCAGGCTTTGCAGCAGCACCGGGAAGTTGGCATCGACCTTGTCCATCGCCGCCTTCGCCGCCGGTGTGGGGGCGTGCAGGATGTCGGCGGCTTTCCAGCGTGCGGCCAGGTTGCGCTGGGCGGTCAGCTGGGCGTCCAGCGCGTCCATCGCCAGCAGTTGGCGCACGCCGGACTGCTCGCTGGAGATCACAGTCAATTTGGCGCGGTAGTCCTGCCCGATCATCCACAGGCTGCCGGCCAGGGGCAGCATGAACAGGAAGAACAGGATCTGGAACTTGCGCGCGAAACCAAAACGGCCGAGTAGGCGGATACCGGGTGATAAAAAGCTGTGCATGTCCGACCACTCCCTAAAACGACCCACGCGGTGCACCGCACGGTGAAGCCTTGAAATGACTAACGGCAAAACGCCATGTCATTGATTAACTTGGCTCAAGCAAGATACGGGCCGTAGGGTGGGAGGCTTGAGTTACGCGGGGTGGCACACAAAAAGCGCACGCCACTTGCCCTGAAATGGGGCAAAAGCACTCAGTACCGCTCACAGGCGTAACCATTGGTACAAAACAACGGATCTGGAGCGGGCCCTGGTGCCAGTCAGTCAAGGGCGAACGCTGTGCTTGTGGAGAGGGTGCAAGCGGCCTCGCCACATTTTGTTTTCACTCGCCTTTCAACAGTGCGTTGATCCAGCTGACGTGCCGCGCAAGCGCTTGCAACTTGTCCTCAAGCCCCGCCTGGCGCGCCTGTTCAAGGCTGGCCAGGGTCTTTTGTTTCTCGCGCAGCGTACGTTGCCACTTGGCCAAAAACACCGGGCTGCGGGCCTGCAAGTGCAACGGGCCGAAGTATAGTTGCTCGGCGCTGTAGCGCACGGGCTCGCCGCGCTCGGCGACGATGATTTCGTAGTAGAAGCGGTTCTCGTGCAGCAGCTCCTCGTGAAGGATGGCGTAGCCGTTGTCCATCAACCATTGGCGTAACGGTTGCTCACCGCCGTTGGGTTGCAGGATCAGCCGCTCGCGGCCGTTCAGGTGCGCCTTGCCGCTGGCGAGAATGTCGCGGATGGTTTCGCCGCCCATGCCGCACAGGCTGATCGCGGTGATGCCGTCTTGCGGCTCGATGGCCGCCAAGCCTTTGGCCAGGCGCACGCTGACCTGTTGTTCCAGGCCGTTGTCACGCACGGTGCGCTGCGCCGCGTGAAAGGGCGTAGCCGCCACCTCGCCCGCCACCGCCGCGGTGATTGCGCCACGACGTAACAACGCCACCGGCAGGTAAGCGTGGTCGGAGCCGATATCGGCCAGGCGTGCACCGGCGGGCACGTTCGCCGCCACGCGCTCCAGGCGCATGGATAAAGTGTGTTCGTTCAACTGCCCTACTCTCCCGAAAAACGATCGCGACTGTTGCTCAAGTGCAGCACCATCGCGGCGCGTGCGGCGTCCGGGTCCTGGCGCTTGATCGCATTGAAGATTGCCTCATGCTCCAGGTGCGCCAACTGGCCCAATTGGGCGAAGTCCGCGCCGCCGCGCTCGGCGCCCTTGACCTGGGTGCGCGGAATCATCGCATTGCCCAGGTGCAGCATGATTTCGGTGAAGAAGGTATTGCCGGTGGCTTCGGCGATCAACTGGTGAAAGCGCTTGTCTGCTTCCACGCAACTGTCGTTGTTGGCCAGGCAAGCCTGGTAGTTACTCAGCGCCACACGCATGCGCGACAATTGTTCATCACTCCTGCGCAGTGCGGCCAGCGCCACCGCCTGCACCTCAAGGCCCAAGCGCAACTCGAGCACGCTGCGCACGCTGGCCACCGTGTCCACATGCAGGCGCAGGCCGGATTGCGCTTGCGGCGCGAGCACAAAGGTGCCGATGCCGTGGCGTGTCTCCACCAGCCCCGAGGCCTGCAACTTGGACAGCGCCTCGCGGACCACGGTACGGCTTACCCCGTGTTCAGCCACGATGGTGGATTCGGATGGCAGCTTTTCACCGGGCTGCAATTGCCCGAGCAGGATGCGCTGGGTCAGCGCGTCGAGCACGCCTTGGGCGAGGTTGTTGGAACGTTTACGGACAGGCGTTCCGTTTTCATTGGGCATCGTTACGGGTCCACGGGGCTGGGCTGGTGGGAGCTTAACACCCTGCCCGCAGACGAGGCCGGGCAGATTCAAAATCCCACACAACTTGTATGATGACTATTTTTTGCTTGGCACAGACTCAAACACATCGCCAAGGCATCCACACCTATCCACACCCACCAAACAGCCTAAAAAACCCAGCAAACACTGACAAATAACCAAAACATCAATAACCCCTACGGCCTTATAAAAACAAAAATCACAGCGCCCGATTGCGGCTTCAAGAAAAGCACTTGTATGATGTCTATCAACAAGACGCACAAACCCGCATAAAAACAATCAGGGGGAGTTTTGAACTGTGACCCATTCAAGCCATGCATCCGCCGCTTCAACCAGTGATCCCGTCCTCGCGCGCGCCGTGAGCAAAGTGAAGCGCCACGTGCTGCCACTGTTCGTGATTATGTTCATCCTCAACTACATCGACCGGGTCAACATTGGCTTCGTGCGCACGCACATGGAGCATGACCTGGGCATCGGCGCAGCGGCCTACGGCTTCGGCGCCGGGTTGTTCTTTATCGGCTACGCGCTGTTCGAAGTGCCCTCCAACATGCTCCTGCAAAAGGTCGGCGCACGGATCTGGCTGACCCGCATCATGTTCACCTGGGGCATCGTCGCCACGCTGATGGCGTTCATCCAGAACGAAACCCACTTCTACATCCTGCGGTTTCTGCTGGGTGTGGCCGAGGCGGGTTTCTTCCCGGGGGTGATCTACTACTTCACCCGCTGGTTGCCCGGCGTTGAGCGCGGCAAGGCCATCGCGATCTTTCTCAGTGGCTCGGCGGTTGCCTCGCTGATTTCCGGCCCCTTGTCGGGGGCGCTGTTGCAGATCGAAGGCTTCGGCCTGCACGGCTGGCAATGGATGTTCGGCATCGAAGGCCTGGCCTCGGTGGCGCTGGGGTTCTTTGTGTGGTTCTGGCTCGACTCCAAGCCTCACGACGCGAAATGGATGAGCCGCGAAGAGCAGGACGCACTGGTCAACGCCATCGACCAGGAACAACGCGATCGTGAAGCGCTGAGCACGGTCAAGCCGACCATCGGCAAGCTGCTCAAGGACCGCCAGATCATGCTGTTCTGTGCGTTGTACTTCTGCATCCAGTTGACGATCTACGCCGCGACGTTCTGGCTGCCGAGCATCATCAAGAAGATGGGTGAGTTGAGTGACGTGCAGGTCGGTTTCTTCAACTCGATCCCGTGGCTGATCTCGATCATCGCCATGTACGCCTTCGCGTCGCTGTCGGGCAAGTTCAAGTTCCAGCAGGCGTGGGTTGCGGCGGCGTTGTTGATTGCGGCGGCGGGCATGTTCATGTCCACCACCGGCGGGCCGGTGTTTGCCTTCGTAGCGATCTGTTTTGCGGCGATCGGTTTCAAGTCGGCGTCGTCGCTGTTCTGGCCGATTCCCCAGGGCTACCTGGATGCGCGCATCGCTGCGGCGGTGATCGCGCTGATCAACTCCATCGGCAACCTGGGCGGCTTTGTTGCGCCGACCACGTTCGGCTTCCTGGAACAGACCACCGGGTCTATCCAGGGCGGCCTCTACGGCCTGGCCGGCACCTCGGTGCTGGCCGCGATCCTGGTGTTTTTTGCCAAGACTTCGCCCTCTGCCGCGCTGGCGGCACCCAGCGTCGTGCCCAGCGGCGCGGCCATCAGCAAACCTCTCTGAACCTATTTAGGAACCTGCCATGAACACGCCTATCGTCAGCGATTTCCAAGTCATCCCGGTCGCCGGCCATGACAGCATGCTGCTCAACCTCAGCGGCGCCCACGGTCCGTATTTCACGCGCAACATCGTTATCCTCAAGGACAGTTCGGGCAACACCGGCGTCGGCGAAGTGCCCGGCGGCGAGCGCATCCGCGAAACCCTGGAAGACGCCCGCAGCCTGGTGATCGGCCAGCCCATCGGCCATTACCAGCGCATCCTCAACCAGATGCGCAGCACCTTCGCCTCGCGGGACTCTGCCGGGCGCGGCCTGCAAACCTTCGACCTGCGTATCACCATCCATGCCGTCACCGCGATGGAAGCGGCGTTGCTCGACTTGCTGGGGCAGTTCCTCGAAGTACCGGTGGCCGCCCTGCTTGGCGAAGGGCAGCAGCGCGATGCGGTAAAAATGCTCGGTTACCTGTTCTACATCGGCGACCGCAACACCACCGACCTGGCCTACCGCAACGAAGCCGACGCCGATGACGACTGGTTCCGCCTGCGCCATGAGCAGGCGTTGACTGCCGAAGCCGTGGTGCGCCTGGCCGAAGCCGCCAAGGCCAAATACGGCTTCAACGACTTCAAGCTCAAAGGCGGGGTATTGAGCGGCGACGCAGAAATCGAAGCCGTCACCGCCCTGGCCGAACGCTTCCCCGATGCACGCATCACCCTCGACCCGAACGGCGCATGGTCTCTGCAAGAAGCCATCCGCCTGTGCCGCGACCAACACCACGTGCTCGCCTACGCCGAAGACCCCTGCGGTGCGGAAAACGGCTATTCCGGCCGCGAAGTAATGGCCGAATTCCGCCGCGCCACCGGGCTGAAAACCGCAACCAACATGATCGCCACCGACTGGCGCGAAATGGGTCACGCGATCCAACTGCAATCAGTGGACATCCCCCTGGCCGACCCGCACTTCTGGACCATGCAAGGCTCGGTACGTGTCGCGCAGATGTGCCATGAGTGGGGCCTGACCTGGGGTTCGCACTCCAACAACCACTTCGACATTTCCCTGGCGATGTTCACCCAGGTCGCCGCCGCTGCACCGGGCGACATCACCGCCATCGACACCCATTGGATCTGGCAGGACGGCCAGCGCCTGACCCGGGAACCCCTGAAGATCGAAGGCGGCTACGTGAACGTGCCGGCCAAGCCCGGCCTGGGCGTGGACATCGACATGGACGCCGTGGCCAAGGCCCATGAGCTGTACAAGGGCATGGGCCTGGGCGCACGGGATGACAGCGTGGCGATGCAGTTTTTGATTCCAGGGTGGAAGTTCAACAACAAACAGCCGTGCCTGGTGCGATGAACTAAAACACAGAGATCAAAAATGTGGCAGCGGGCTTGCTCGCGAATGCGGTGGATCAGTCTATCTATCGGGTGACTGACACTACGCATTCGCGAGCATGTCCATACAATATTCTTGAGTGCTGTACGGACGGTAATAGCATAACCGCAGGAAACTCCGAAGAAGTAGCATAGAAATTTGAAAAACCAACAGCGGGAACGGTATCAGCATTGGATAAATTCAGCACCGGGCCGGGCGCAGTGGATTGAGTGATTGATCCCTCCCCGGCAAAAGCGGCTTCATTGTTAAAAACAACTAAAACAGCAAACAGCGCAAGAACCGCTCCAGCGAGATTTACGCGCTGAGGAAACACGATAAAACCTTTCATAATCTTCACCCTAGCGTCAGGTATTAACACTTAAGGTTCCAATCAAGCCAACTGTAAGAATCACGCCACTACCTGTGCACGATTCAATAACCGCATAAACCCACACTTCCTAAAATCAAGAAAGACAACTGCGTCATACTTGAAAGTTGGAGTTCGTCAGCAACTTCCTAGTCCCGCCGGCCCTCTACTCAAATCGCCGATTTCCAGTCATGATGCGAGCCTCACTTCAAGGACGATAACAACAGTGAAAACCACCCTTGCCGCGTTGTTCCTGGTCTGCCTCGCCACACCTGCATTCGCCGACAACAACCCCATCGGCTTCCAGAACACCACCCTCCCCGACGCCCACGGCAACCGCCCGTTGCAGATGGTCGTGTGGTATCCCGCTAAAACCGCCAAAGCCCCAGAGCTGATCCGCGACGACGCCGTCTTTCACGGCGCCCTCGCCGTGCCCGACGCACCGCCCGCCAGCGGCAGACATCCGTTGGTGGTGATTTCCCACGGCAATGGCGGCAATTGGGGTAATCAGGTGTGGCTGGCCAGTGCGTTGGCGCATCAGGGTTATATCGTCGCGGCGGTCAACCACCCCGGCACCACCAGCAAAGATCGCAGCCCCGAGGCCGCCGCGCAGTTGTGGCAACGGCCCAAGGACCTGAGCCGCGCCATCGACGCGGTGCTCACGCAGCCCAAGCAATTCGGCGCCGTGGAGAATCGTCGGATTGCCGTGATAGGCCATTCACTCGGCGGCTGGACCGTGCTGGAAGCCGCCGGCGCGCGCTTCGACCCCGCGCTGTTCGCCCAAGACTGCACCGCTCACCCGCAATTGGTCGCCTGCACGGCGTACCGGCAGATGAACCCCGACAACGCCAAGGTGGCCGCAGACTTGAGCGATAAACGCGTCAGCGCCGTGGTATCGCTGGACCTGGGCCTGTCACGCGGCATGACCGACGCCAGCCTGGCGGCACTGCCGGTGCCGGCATTGATACTTGCGGCGGGCGTGACGGAACCGCAACTGCCGGCCGAACTGGAATCCGCCGACCTGGCCAGGCGCCTGCCGAAAGCATCGACCCAGTATGTGCAGATCAGCGACGCCACCCACTTCAGCTTTATGGCGATCTGCAAACCCGGCGGCGAGGCGCTGATTGAAGAGAGTTCGCCCGGTGACGGCATGATTTGCCGCGATGGCGAGGGCGCGCGACCACGGGAGGTGATTCAACAGCAGGTGGTGGCCCTGATCAGCGAATTTCTCGCCCAACCTGCGGGCAAATAAGGCCGTGTCAACGTGAGAAAAGTAGTCTTCAGCACACTCTTAACTTGCGCAGCGCTGTGGGGCGCTTCGCAGTGGTGGGAAAAAGGCCTGGCGCAACCCTCCGGCTCCGCCCATATCAGCCCCAACGGCTGTTATCGGGTGCAGCAATTCAAACCTTTCTGGGTACTGCCCAGCGCCTTTCACCCCCAGGCCCATCCGGACGAAACAGCCGAGGTTCACCTGTTTGTGCGCTGGGAAAGCCCGGCGTTCTTTCGCCTGTACGATCAGCGCAACGGCCGGTTGATCAGTGAAAGTGCGATCTATGATCTGGTCAGTGATGGCGGGCCATTGTTCTGGGGGATGGAGGGTATCGCTTCGGTGTCGGCCGGTATGATCGAGATTGGGCCGATTCGGCTGGATTGCGCGCTGTAGGGCTGGGATTTTTAGCTGGTATCATCCGCACCTTAACCCGTCGGATAAAACCCCATGAATCGCCAGAAAAAGCTCCAGCAACTGTTCAAGGCCAAAGCCAAAAAAGCCAGTGCCAAACTGGCGCCCAAATCCAAAGACAAATACATCAGCAAAGCCGACCGCCTGAAACTCGCCGAAGAAGCCGCCGCGCCTGCGGAACAAGCGTAAACACCCGGCAGCGCCGCTGCCTTGTTATAGGGGGGTGGGGTATGCAATGATCGCCCCCTTCATAGGTAGGGGGGGTATAGGCATGGGCCACGTCTCGGCAAACAAAGACAACCTGATCAAACGCGTCAAACGCATCGCCGGGCAGATCCAGGCCCTCGAGCGCGAGCTTGAAGCGGATGCCGACTGCGCCAAGACCCTGCACTTGGTGGCGGCCACCCGCGGCGCGATCAACGGGTTGATGGAAGAAATCATCGAAGACCACGCCAGGTCGCACGTGGCCGACCCTGCCCTCTCCGAAGAAGAACGCAGCAAGGGCGTCGAAGAATTGCTTGAAGCCATTCGGCGCTATTCCAAATGAGCCTCGTCAATAGCCATAGCCACGAGCATGTGTTCCTTGGTGCATCCCACGATGAAAACGCCAGGCGCACCCTGTGGGTGGTGATGCTGACGGTGGTGATGATGGTCGTGGAAATCGCCGCCGGTGCGCTCACCGGCTCCATGGCCCTGCTCGCCGACGGTTTTCACATGGCTACCCACGCGGGCGCCCTGGGCATTGCCGCCGCCGCATACGCCTTTGCCAAACGCCATGCGCACAGCCCGCGCTACAGCTTTGGCACCGGCAAGGTCGGCGACCTCGGCGGCTTTGCCTCGGCGCTGATCCTGGCGCTGGTGTCGTTGGGTATCGGGGTGGAATCGGTGATGCGCTTGCTGACGCCCTCCGAGGTGCAATTTGGCACGGCTACCCTGATTGCCGTGGTGGGCCTGGTGGTGAATATCGCCAGTGCGCTGCTACTGGGCCACGGCCACAGCCATGATCACGGCCACGCACACGACCATCACCACCACGGCCACGACAACAACCTGCGATCGGCCTACGTGCACGTCATCGCCGATGCGCTGACCTCCGTCCTCGCCATCGCCGCGTTGCTGGCCGGGCGCTACCTCGGTTGGGTGTGGCTGGACCCCGTGATGGGTATCGTCGGCGCCATCGTCATTGCGCGCTGGGCCTGGAGCCTGATGGGCGCGACCGCCGGCGTGCTGCTGGACCAGACCGATGAGCACGTCGCCGCCGAGATCCGCGAGTTGGTTGAGCAGCCCGGCGATGCGCGGATCACCGACCTGCACGTCTGGCGCGTGGGGCCAGACGCCCATGCGGCGATTGTCAGTGTGGTGGGCGCCGCAACGACGGATGCCGAGCGCATTCGCGAGCGCCTCAAGCCGGTGCATGAGGTGAGCCACCTCACCGTCGAGTTTCGTGCGGCGTAACCGCGACCACTGACGCCATCTATGGGTGCCCCCTTGGCTAAAGATATAGAAAACCCCTGCATCTCCACCTGCCAGCTCAGCGGCGACCTCTGCGTCAGTTGCGGGCGCAGCAAAGACGACATCCGTAAATGGAAAAGGATGAAACGGCCGGAGAAAATGGCCGCCGTGCAACGCGCCACCCTGCGTTTGAAAGCGCTGAAAAAGGCCAAGTAAGCGTACGACTAAGTACGCCCCACCGACCCCGATACCGGCAGGTTACCCAGCAGCTTGAGCCCGGTGCTTTTTACAAAGGTGTCGTAGTCCATCGGTTTCTGGATGCGGGTTTCGGCGTTGGGCAGCACGTAGGCCCAGGCGCGTTTGGACGAAGCGTCATACACCAGCTTGAACAGGCGCGTCGGCACCCAGACCTGATTGGCGCCGATGGTGCTGTGGCCGGGGTCGAACAACGGGCCGGTGAACACATACACATCGCCGCCGGCGCGCACGGCGAATTTGCGCACGTCGGCCTCGACCTTGCTCCAGATCTTGCGGTTGTTGGTGGGGTCTTGCGGCACCATGTTCGACAGCGCGAACGACTGCGCCATCGCGTTAGCGTTCGGCGCGTCGGCAGCCGGGGCTTGGTGGCCACGGTCCACGGCCGGATGCTGGCTGCGGTAGTCGCTCAATTCCGCGCGCCCACCCTTGGGAATACGCGGGTCAGCGTAGAACTGGTTGGTGCGTTCCTCGCCCTTGGCGTCTTTCAACTGTGCGGCGTTCAGGCGCTCGACCACCACCAGCGGGGTCTTGCTGGTTTGCGAATAGAGCACGGCGAAGTGGTCGGAGCACAGCGCCAGGGGTCTCATCGTGGCGGACACAGTGGCGGTATTGATCGGTGTTGCAGCGGGAAACAAATCAGCGCAATTGTCAAATGACGCCTGCTTTTGCTGCTTGGAGTAAAGGTCCGGCAGACTGCGCGCGTTGGCCCCGGAGGAAAGTAAAACAAGGGCGGTGAGACCAACTGCAATATTGCGTAGGTACATGCATTAAATCTTCGACAGAGAGTGACGCGACAGGCGGCGAAAAACGCCGCCAAGTGGATGATATTACGAGGATTATTGACTATCGAATGTCAGATTAGTGCCCGACCGCTGCAGGTTTTCCCGCACCCCGAGGCCCTGGTTTGAACCCATGGCTGCGTGCACTCCAGGCCAGCGCGAATGACAGCGCAATCAACAGCAGCATCGCCCAAGGGAACGACGCCACGCCCCAGGTCTCCAGCAACACCCCGCCGACGATGCCACTGGCGGCAATTGCGCTGTTCCACGCCACCACATTCAGCGACAGCGCGACGTCCGCACCATCCCCCGCCGCATCGGCCAGGGCGGTTTGCAGCAGCGTCGCTGCACCGCCGAAGCTGAGCCCCCACACCGCGACACCGAGATAGATCACTGCGGGCAGGCTTCCTACAACACCAAACACCACGCTGACCCCTGCAAATGTCGCCAGGCTCACCAGCACGGTTTTGCGCAACAGCGGCTCGACCAGCCTGGCCGTCAGCCAAATCCCCGCCAATGCCGCCAGCCCGAACACCAGCAGCACCCCATCCACACGCTCCGCCAACCCGGCCTGCGCCACGAACGGTGCGATGTAGGTGTACAGAATGTTGTGCGCCAGCATCCAACTGATTACCACCGCCAGCACCGGGCGCACGCCCGGCGTGGTCAGCACCTTGCCTAGGGACAAACGCTGATGCGCGGCCTGGGGTGGATAGTCCGGGACTTTCACCAGCACCCACACAATCAGCCCCAGCGTCAGCGCCGACATCAGCCCGAATGTGGTGCGCCACCCCACCAGCCCGCCCAGCCACGTGCCCAGAGGCACCCCCAGCGACAGCGCAATCGGCGTGCCGACCATCGCCAATGCCAGCGCCCTGCCCTGTTGGCGGGGCGCGACCATGCGCCGGGCGTAACCAGCCAGCAGGCTCCAGGCCAAGCCCGCGGCGACGCCGGCGAAGAACCGCGCGACCAGGGTCACCCCGTAGTGGGATGACAGCGCGGTGATCGAGTTGAACAGCAGGAAACCGACGATGGTCAGCAACAGCACATTACGCCGACGCCAGCCACGGGTCGCGATGGTCATGGGGATGACTGCCAGCACCGAACCCAGCGCATAGGCGGTGACCATCTGCCCAGCCATTGCCGGAGAAATCGCCAAGCCTGCGCTGATATGCGGCAGCAGGCCTGCGGGCAAGGTCTCGGTGACGATACAGATGAAACCGGTCATGGCCAGGGCGAGCAAAGCGCCGATGGGCAAGCGTTCTGAAGACGCGGACAAGCTGAGTGAAGGTGTCATGGGCAACTCCTGGGACGACTTAAATACTGATCGATACAAATGTTGCAAGCCCAGCGGGTACATTGTCAACGACTTATGTATCGACTAGTATTTATCTCGTTTTCTACTGGAGACCTGACATGGCACAGATGGGCCGCCCGCGTAATTTCGACCGTGACCATGCCGTGGAACAGGCCATGCACCTGTTCTGGCAATACGGCTACGACGCCACCTCCCTCGCCCAACTCAAGGCCGGCCTGGGTGGCGGTATCTCCGCGCCAAGTTTTTACGCCGCGTTCGGCTCCAAGGAGGCGTTGTTCGACGAATGCGTGCAGCGCTACCTGTCGACCTACGCCAGAGTCACCGAATGCCTGTGGGACGAAACCCTGTTGCCCCGCCAGGCTATCGAAACCGCCCTGCGTCAGTCGGCGCGCATGCAGTGCGAAGACGGGCACCCCAAGGGCTGCATGGTCGCGCTAGGCGTGATGAGTGCACCGAGCCCGGAGAATGCGCGGGTCGCCCATGCACTGACGCAATCACGCCTGCGCACACGGGCGGGGATCGTCGCGTGTGTGGAGCGCGCGATCCGCGCCGGGCAATTGCCGCAACACACGCAGGCCCCGGTGCTGGCAACGGTGTTTGACAGCTTTTTGCAGGGGGTGTCGATCCTGGCACGGGATAACGTGCCCCATGCCGTGATCGACGCGGCGATTGATCAGTTGCTGATGGCGTGGGATGTGGCGGCGTCGGTTGTGGCGCCGCAACTCAAACAGCCGTAGCAAACCTGGAAAACCGCCGGGGAAGCGTGGAAAAGCACTGCAGGCCTATCGCCACTTCTATATAGTAATGCTTCGCATTAAGCGGATTACCCAAGGAATGCGCGCCCTGTTACCGACGGCGCACGTCATCGTTCAGAAGGATCTTTATGCAAGGCTTTACTCTCTCCCCGGCGCGCCTGTTCGGTGTGCTGGCTGTGGTGGTTTGCGGGCTGTTCACGGCACAGGTGCAGGCCGATGACACCGACCACTCCCTCACTGTCGAAAAAAATACCCACGCCTATGTCGTCAATGCTGACGGCAGCTTTGTGCTCAACGTGGAAATGATCTCGCGGGTCAATGAAGAGCGCGCAATCAAGCTGCACGCCCAACGGCCACTGAGCTTCAACCGCACACTGGAAACCTTGAAAGTCGTCGAGGCCTACACCCAGAAAGCCAGCGGTCGCAAAATCCGCGTACAGCCCAAACAGATCAAGGAGCAGCAAGAGCGCGCCTCAGCCGATGCGCCGATGTTCCAGGACTCCCGGGTCAAAGTGGTGATCTTCCCGGACGTGGCGGTCGGCGACCGCCTGGTCTTGCGCTACCAGTTGCAGCGCAACAAGCCATTGTTTCCCCAGCAGTTCGAAGACATCAACATCCCGGACTTCTACCAAACCGAGCAAACCAGCTTTTCCTACGACATGCCAGCGAGCATGCCACTGTACGCCGACGTCAAAGGCTACAAGGCCTCCACGCCAGCGGCGGCACCCGGTCGTAAGATCTATCACTGGGAACAACTGCCCAGCGAGAAATTCCGAATCGAAAACGGTGCAGTCGCCTACAGCGACTACGGGCAATTCATAGCTGTATCGACGTTCGCCGACTACAAACAATTTGCCCAAGCCTACGCCGCCAGGGCACAGATCGAAGTGACGCCCGCCATCAGCAAACTGGCCAAGGAACTCACAAACAACCTCGACACCCCACGTAGCAAAGCCCTGGCGCTGAGCGACTGGGTGCGTAAGAACATTCGCTATGTCGCGGTTTACGTCGGCCCTGGCGGCGTAGTACCGCACCCGGCGCAGGCGGTGCTGGACAACCGTTACGGCGACTGCAAAGACCATGTCGCCCTGCTCGAAGCCTTGCTCAAGGCCGTCGCCCTCGAAAGCTCACCGGCGCTGATCAACTTCGGCAACGCCTATACCTTGCCAACGGTGCCGACGCTGGGCCTGCTCAACCATGCGATCACCTACGTGCCGAGCCTGGACCTGTACCTGGACTCCACGGCGGCGCCGATTGGCGCCGGCTACCTGCCGATTCCGGACCTGGGCAAGCCGGTGTTGCTGACCCAGACCGGCGCACTGGAACGCACGCCGATCAGCCAACTGGGCAAAGTCGAGAACACCCTGACCTTCACCGTCGCCGACAACGGCGGCGCCGACTTCAACCACGTCTCCACCGTGGAAGGCTGGGGCGCGGAGTTCAACCGCTTCGTATTCAAGTCGCTGCCGCCCGCCGACCTCAAGAAACTGACGCAGGAAATCCTCAGCATGTACGGCCAGTCCGGTAATGGTGAAGTCGTCAGCGACACCCTGGAAGGCAATGCGCCGATCTTCAAATCGACGATCACGGGCCACACCGACAACCTGGTCAACCTGCCCGGCCCGACCGGCGTGCCGACCCTCACCAGCCTCGCCGGCGGCATTTCACAGAACGTGTTTGCGTTTATGGCCGAGAAAGAGCGCACCCAGAACTTTACCTGCCTGTCTGGCGAAATTGCCGAACGGGCGCGCTTCGAATTTCCGAAGACGGTAAATATTCTGGCAGTGCCCAAGGCGGTGTCTCTCAAGAGCGGCGGCTTCGATTACCAAGCCAAGTACACCCAGGACGGCAACAGCGTGGTGGTGACCCGCAGTTACCAGTTCGCCCACACCGACGCGCAGTGCAGTGCACAGGACTACGTCACGATGAAGCCGACGATTGAAGGGATGGTCAACGACCTGAAAAGCCAGGTGATTGTGCAGACCCTATAACTGCGCCTACCTACGCGATTGCCCAGCCAATCCCAAGGCAAAAAGAGGCCTGCATCTGTGCAGGCCTTTTCATCTGGCTATCAGCCACACCCCATTAGAAAAAAACTCAACGGTTGCCGGTCAAACGGAACGAACTTACCGACGCGGCGATGATTGCGCTGGCTTGCGTTATAGGGGGTCGACATTTCTTTTGGTGCAGAACCTGACCAATATCCAATCGTCGAAGACCCTCGATAAGATCCGCTGCCTCATCAGAAGGCCGCTCTTTCAACACAGAAGAAAGCTCAACCTGCCTAAGCAACCCTAAGGTTAGGAACGGCTAGACGCTATTGAGCAAGTTGATCATAGTATTCTTCGATTCGGCCAAAGCCCCCTCTCTCATCCCTGGCTCTACAAGACAACATGTCCAGCATTGCGATTACCGATCTAATTGTGCCTTGGGACGTCGACAGCTTCTCGCGACCTGTTGTGGCCTTGAGTGCCACATGGGTAGCAAAGGACTGGGAAAATGCGAGGCATCAGCATCGCAAGGCGCAGCTGATCTACTCCTTACGCGGAATCCTCAACTGTGAAATTGACGACGGTATCTGGATCGTGCCGCCGCAGTGCGCCATCTGGATACCGGGGGACTTACCGCACGCGGCGCGGGGGGCGGGTGAAACGGAATGCTATTGCCTGTTCGTTGAGCCAGACGCCGCACCGGACCTTCCGCAAACCTGTTGCACGATTTCGGTATCGCCCTTACTACGCGAGTTGCTACTGAAGGTGGCCGGTTTTCCCGAATTGTACCCGCCGGGGGGACGGGAAGACCGGTTGATTGCTGCCTTGCTCGATGAACTGGTGGCGGCACCGGTGGAAGACTTGCATCTGCCCATGCCACGCGATCCCCGATTGCGCCGCCTCGTAGAAATGATGCTGGCTACCCCCGCGGATAAAACCTCGAAGGCCGATTGGGCTACTCGAATTGGCATGAGCGAGCGAAGCATGAGTCGTCTTTTGCTGCATGAAATTGGAATGAGCTTTGGGCGCTGGCGTCGGCAATTGCATGTAATCCTTGCGCTGCAACGCTTGACCAAGGGTGAAAGCGTGCAAACGGTGGCATTAGAGCTGGGATACGAAAACGCCAGCGGTTTCGTGACCATGTTCCGCAAGGCAATGGGCAAACCTCCGGCACGATACCTCTCGGATCGCATCAGCGGCGCAGAGCTTGCTTCAGTGCCACACATCATGTTCACCAATGAAATCTCCCCCTGATGCATCAGGCGGATCTTGGCTCTGGGCCACCGGCCGTCCTCCATCTCCTGCTGTCCTTCCTTGCGCAGTCGCTGATATTTCGCAACCTCGTGGTGATAGTGAAGACTGACTGCTCGTCGAGAGCAGAGCCTTTCTTGGACGCATGCGACTGCAGGTGTTCACGCAACGCCAGGTTTTCAACGAAAACCATCCTCACGCCAAGATGACATCACGCTTGGCCTAAATGAATAATAATCTGGCCTGGTTTCGCCATCACACCCCTCTGTGTGTGTTGTTAAATGCAACATCTAAATACAAATGAGTATTGTTGATGTTCACCATCACAACTGTTGGGAAATCCCGTTGGCCAATTGATATGCGCGCAGAGCCCGATGGCTTTCCTCGTCCGGGAGGGTCTTACAAGGGAGTAATCCGGAGCGCGCCCCGCACCGTACTGGGCTCGGCCATAGCGGCGGCCGTTCTGATCAGCGCGCAAGGCGCATTCGCCGCCGAGCCAGGGCAGATCCAAACCACGGCGGGAGGCAAGTCTCAGGAGGAAATAGCCTTGCCGGCCATCACCGTGACGGGCCCAATGGATACGGCGACCACTGAAGGTACTGGCTCCTACACCACGGGCCAGACGACGGCGGCGACGCACCTGCCGCTTTCGTTGCGGGAAACACCGCAGTCGGTGACGGTGATCACCCGCCAGCGCATGGACGACCAGCAACTGAATTCGGTGCAGGGCGTACTGGAGAACGCCACAGGCGTCTCTTCATACCAATCCGACAGCGAACGGACGAGTTTCTACTCGCGTGGTTTCTTGATCAACAACGTTCAGTACGACGGCATACCCACCGTCGTCGGCAACATCGTTAATGGGAGCGGTATCGGTTCTCTCGATACCGCGTTCTATGATCGTGTCGAGGTAGTGCGCGGCGGCTCCGGCCTGCTGACCGGCACCGGTAATCCTTCGGCCGCCATCAATCTGGTGCGCAAACGGCCGACCCGCGAATTCTCGGCGTCCGCCTCGCTCGGTGCGGGGAGCTGGGATACCCACCGGGAAATGGCCGACGTATCGACTCCGTTGACCGAGGATGGCCGTGTCCGCGCCCGCATAGTCGGGACGTCCCAGGAAGGAAACTCGTACATCGATGGGTACAAGCCGCAAAGGAAGGCGTTCTACGGCATCATCGAGGCAGATCTGACGCCGGACACGACGGTGAGCCTGGGTTATGACTACCAGGACATCACGCCGAAGGGCTCCACTTGGGGAGGTTTGCCGCTCTGGTTCAGCGACGGCACGCAGGCGGAGTATTCACGCTCCAAAAACTACGCTCAGAACTGGAGCCATTGGGACAACACCCTTAAAACGGCGTTTGCCGAGATCGAGCACCGCTTCGACAACGGTTGGAACCTCCGGGCCGTCGCTAACCAGTACCGCACCGAATACGATGCCCAACTACTCGGCCTGGTCGGTCGCCCGGATCGCGCCACGGGGCTGGGTTCCTTTCCCAACGGAGCTTATCCGGTGGCACTGGCGTCCGAAGGTCGCAGCCGTCAAAACACCTTCGACGTGATGGCGAGCGGGCCCTTCGAACTGCTTGGCCGCCAGCATGACCTGGTGGTGGGGGCGACGAGTTCGCGCCGCACCGCCAGCCAGCAAGATATCGCTCCGTTCTATGCAGGCCTTACCCCGGTCAATGTCTATGAACTGAGCCCAGCCTTTCCTCGCCCCAACTTCGATGCCATAGCTTCGATCCCGACCCGTACCCTGATCAAACAGAGCGGCGTCTATAGCGCAGCCCGGTTCTCGCTGGCCGAGCCTCTGAAACTCATTGTCGGCGGCCGCTTCAGCAACTATGAAATCGACGACGCCGTGGGCGGCTCGTCGCTGCACTACAAAAAGAGCAGTGAATTCACGCCGTATGCTGGCTTGATCTACGACATCGACAAGACCTATTCGGCCTACGTGAGCTACACGGGCATATTCAATCCGCAAACCGACTATCGCGACAGCAAGGGCAATGTGCTCACGCCGTCGAAGGGAAAAACCAAGGAGATCGGACTCAAAGGCGCTTATCTGGACGGGCGTCTGAATGCGTCGATGGCCGTGTTCGAGACCAAACTGGACAACGCTGCACAGATGGTCGCAGGAACCTATACCCCAGGTGGTGCCCAAGCCTATGTAGGCGCGGATGGCACGAAGTCGCGCGGGGTCGAGCTGGACTTGCAGGGCGAATTGGCGCGTGGCTGGAACATCTATTCAGGTATCGCCCATTTCACGGCGCAAGATGGCGATGGCGTGCGCTTGAACTCCCAAATACCGCGCACTACAGCCCAGCTTTTCACCACCTACCAACTACCTGGAGAGTGGCGCAAGTTGACCCTGGGTGCAGGCGTCAAATGGCAAAGCCGCTTCTACCAGGCGCCTAAAACCGGCACCAGTTCGTTGGGCGGGGAACAAGGTTCTTATGCGTTGGTATCACTGTTGGGGCGCTACGCCATCACGAAGAAGATCACCGCGGCAGTCAACGTCAACAACGTGCTCGACAAGAAGTATGCGTTGCAGAAGGGCGATTTTGACACCGTAGGTTATGGCGCGCCACGCAACCTGATGGTGACGCTGGACTATAGGTATTGATTCTCCCGCAGGCAAACACTTCACCCGTTAGAAATCCCAACACATACAACAGCCCACTAATTGTCGAGAAAGCTCCTATGCCCCTTCAGCCTACCCTTCACCCCGCCCAAGACACGGCCGTGAATACCCCAAACAACGTAGCCTTGTTCTGGTTGACGACAGCCGCTGGTGCCGTACTTTTTGTCAGCTTCCAGTTATTTTTCTATGTAAATGACTTTGTGAGAGCACACGCAGCGACACCGGCTATTACGTTTGAACCCGATGTACTGTGGATGTTTTCCGCCTTCTATGGTTCTTGGATCGTCACGGTGCTTATCGCACTGATAGGAACCCGCAAGGCTCAGCGGGTTGCCCTGGTTCTCGGCAGCTTACTTGTCGCGCTGAATACCCTCGGGGGAATCTCCGACGGATTGCGCGACGGTTGGCACGTTGCTTTTTCGGCCGTGTTCTTCATTACGCTGCCAGGCGTATTCGCAATCGCAGCCACTTGGCGTTGCATCAAAAGCAAAGGAGTCGACCATGTCGGTCAATAGTTCTGACTTCCCTTTTGTCTGGATGAAACTTACGCAAGAGCCCGGGCACGATCACCAAAAGGACTTCGCCGAATTCGAGGCCAACTTGCAGCGTGGGGAGCCGTTCGTGCTCCTGACTGATATAGCACCTGCCGAAGACCATGAGCACTCGCCGGAAGAAAAGAAACGCACCGCACTCTGGATGAAAAAGCACAAAATTGAATTGCGAAAGTGGGTTCTGGCAATGATTCTGGTCGAACCCAACTCGGCAAAACGTCTTGGTTTCAGGGCATTCGCGGCCGTTTTTGCCAAGTTCTGGGGCTACCCTCTGCTTCTAGCTGCTTCACGTCAACAGGCAATGGAGATGGCAAGAGAACTGCTTGCAAAGGATAGAAAGTCATCTCATTGATGGCCCATCCTGGCATCCGCTTGCTCACGCTGTGCGCTTCGATCACCCGGCCAAATCCAAGGCAAAAAAAGCCTGCATCTCTGCAGGCTTTTCTCTATCTGACTCCACGACCTGGACTCGAACCAGGGACCCAATGATTAACAGTCATTTGCTACCGATTGGTCGCAACGGGCCCACGGAAAACGTGCTGGAGACACTGAAACGCTGCACAGCGTGAGTACATGAATGCGTCACGCCAGGAGAGTTAGTCGGGTTGGGTTGGGTTGTCAAAGCGTGGCAAAACAATGACCTATAGGAAAAGGAGGCGCCCTTTGTCAGCATTCACCCGGCAATCCTGCAAAAATCTGGTAGTGCAATTCATTCGTCATAGATCTACCCGACTCCAATGTTCTATTCACTCGGGTCTCGGCCCCCCCCCTAAGCAATCCGTTTGTCCAATGGGTACCTATCGTCCTGGTTCGACGGTCAACGCATAGGCTGAGGAGGGTTCAACCGTGTGTCGAGAGCAAACCGCTCTTGGCTGATCAATTCGAATAAATCGTTCATTGCAGAGGGATTCATCAGCACATTCCAGCTATGCCGGGAAACGGCTGAAGGAATCAACACGAAGGGATGCTCTGCTAAGAGGCTGTCACCAAACTGCTGCTGACCTCGTCCGGGGGAGCCCGGGAACAGCCAGTTTGCGTTAGGTACCGAGTCAGGCATGACCCGATGGACGAGCTTGAAGTCCTTGACCCGGGCACACGTGAGTACATGCGCAATCGTGTCCAGCGCCTGAAAACCTTTGTGCACGGCCACCTCAAGGATCGCAGTAGACGGATCTGCGGAGCAGTACACCGCTTTGATACCTTTAGAGTTCCACCGGCCGCCGGCGATTTCTGCACCAATGCCGGACGACCAGGTGGATGCATGCTTCTCTTGATCCAATCGCCACAAATACAACTCACCATTCCCTGGCACTATCGTCATCAGGAATACACCCCGTATTCCATGCGGGTCAGAAAGTCCTCTACCAACTCAAATCCCATCTGAGTCGTCAGCAGATCCAGAGGCGTCTTTCCCTCGAGCCCCATAGCAGGAGAGGTCATCCAGTTGAGCGCCTGCTGGCGATCTCCCAACACCTCCTCTGCCTTACTCAATACGCTAGCCAGACGCCACGTGCTGTTGGTCTGCTCAGCCGTCAGGGGCTCAGGCTTTTTGATACGCCGCTGCACCGTTCGATCCGAAAGCCCGAGCACCTTAGAGAACACATGGTGATCTCGTAGTTGGCTGTATGACTGAACAAACGCAATCACCAGCTCTGACGGAAACCCCTTCTCCATCATGGAATGAAGCTCAAACGCACTCGTAACCTTGAGTTTTTTGCCTTCGCCAAACAGCAGCTGTAGCGGCCGCGCTGGATCGTATGTTGTCGCTTGTAGGCTTTTGCTTGCAGGAATCATGGTCGCCCTCCTCTGCCATATGGCTAAAATATATCGCCAGATGGCAGAGAAAGCCAACCTATCCGACGATGGGTATTTTTCGCCTATCGCACACTGAAACTGGCAGATTGAAAAGAGGCATTTTCTGCAAGTCCAATTCAAGCTAGATGAGCATTGTCTGTCACTTAATACGGGAATTGGCGAACCTGTTTTCGTAATGTTCTCCCTCAAATATGCGTAGAGGATTCAGTAGATCTTCCTCTGGATCCCAGCGATGAAACTCAAATCGTCCGCTCAGTTTCATCACCCAGGCGCGTCATGCTCCAGGTTGTAAAACGAGGACAACGACGGCTGATTATCAAGATCGATGAGCAGGGTCCGAACACCTGCGTCGGCGCAGAACGCGCCCAGATTGGCGCCAACCGTAGCCTTACCCGGCCCGCCTTTGGTTGAAACGACTGCAGCGACTTTCATGGGGCTTACCTCTGAATCGTGGGATTAGAGACGTCTTCATGCCTGCCACGCTGTGCGCTTCAATCACCCCGGCCAAATCCAAGGCAAAAAAAAGCCTGCATCTCTGCAGGCTTTTCTCTATCTGGCTCCACGACCTGGACTCGAACCAGGGACCCAATGATTAACAGTCATTTGCTCTACCAACTGAGCTATCGCGGAATGCGCCGTATGTTACTGATTAAAAAGAAGAAGTCAAGCATTCAGTGCGAACGTACCGGATGATCGGTCGTGAGTGGCTGTTCCTTGGCCAAATCCAGCCAGGCCCGCGCGGCGGGTGGCAGGTGGGCGCTGGCGCGCCAGGCCAGGGCGATGTGCCAGTCGGTGTGGGGTTCGTCCAGCGGGATCAGGGCGATGCCGGTGTGTTGATGCTTGTGCGCCAGCATGCGCGGCAGGAAGGCGACGCCCAGGCCGGCCGAGACCAGGTCGACGATAAAGTCGATCTGCCCGCTGCGGGCCGCGACCCGAGGGGTCACGCCTTTGCGTTCGCACGCGGCGAGGATCTTGGCGTTGAGGGCGAAGCCGGCTTCGAACAGGATGAACGGCGAGTCCGCCAGGTCGTTGAAGTCGATGCGCGTGTTTTGCGCCAGAGGGTGCTCCACGGGCAGCACGGCCATCAACGGTTCGTTGCGTACGGGCTGGTGGTCGAAACCTTCGTCCATCGGCAGCAGTAGCGCCGCCAGGTCGACCTCCCCCGCTTCCAGGCAGTCGCGCAGTTTTTTGCTGCCGTATTCGGTGAGTTCGATCTCGATGTCCGGATAGCGGCGGCGGTAGGTCGCAAACATCGCTGCAAACAACACACCGCAGCCCACTGGCGGCAAGCCGATGCGCAGTACGCCGCGCTTGAGGCCACGCAAGTCGTTGATCTCGGCCAGCAGGTCATTGTGCTCGGCAAGCAGCACCTGGGCGCGGCGGTAGGTCATTTCGCCAGCAGCGGTGAGTTCGTTCTTATGCCCGAGGCGATTGAGCAGCGGCATGCCCAGTTCATCCTCCAGGGTCTTGACCGCCTTGCTCACCGTGGATTGGGTCAGGGACACAACCTCAGCCGCCTGGGAGAAACCGCCCTGGCGCACCACTTCGACAAAGGTGCGCAGTGTTCTGAGGTTCATCAGTATTCCTTTAGCGACTGGATGCTAGTTGAAAAAGTTGTTTTTATCATGCCAGAGCTTTGCTTATCGTGAACCCCCTTTGACCTGTGGAGTTTACGCTGATGATCATTTCGTCCGCTTCCGATTACCGTGAAGCCGCCCGACGCAAGCTGCCGCGCTTTCTGTTCGATTACATCGACGGTGGCGCCAACGCTGAGCACACGATGCGCGCCAACGGCACGGACTTGGCCGACATCAGCCTGCGCCAGCGCATCCTGCGTAATGTCGACAACCTGAGCCTGAAAAGCACGCTGTTCGGCCAGGAATTGGCGCTGCCGGTGATCCTCAGCCCGGTTGGCCTGACCGGCATGTATGCGCGTCGCGGTGAAGTGCAGGCCGCCAAGGCGGCGGCGAACAAAGGTATTCCGTTCTGCCTGTCGACAGTGTCGGTGTGCCCGATTGAAGAGGTCGCGTCGCAAAGCCCACAGGCGATCTGGTTCCAACTCTATGTGCTCAAGGACCGCGGTTTCATGCGCAATGCCCTGGAGCGTGCGCAAGCCGCCGGGGTCACGACGCTGGTATTCACCGTCGATATGCCCACGCCGGGTTCGCGTTACCGCGATGCGCACTCGGGCATGTCCGGGCCGTTCGCCGCTTCGCGCCGCATACTGCAAGCCGTGACCAAGCCGCAATGGGCCGTCGATGTCGGGTTGATGGGGCGCCCCCATGACCTGGGCAATATCTCCAAATACCTCGGCAAACCCACGCACCTGGAAGACTACATCGGCTGGCTGGCCAACAATTTCGATCCGTCGATCAGTTGGAAAGACCTGGAGTGGATCCGTGAATTCTGGAAGGGCCCGATGATCATCAAGGGCATCCTCGACCCGCAAGACGCCAAGGACGCCGTGAGTTTCGGCGCCGACGGCATCGTGGTCTCCAACCACGGAGGCCGGCAGTTGGATGGCGTGTTGTCCACCGCCAAGGCATTGCCGCCGATTGCCGAAGTGGTCGGGGACGATCTGACGGTGCTGGTGGACTCGGGTGTGCGCTCCGGGCTCGACGTGGTACGCATGCTCGCCCTCGGCGCCAAGGCGTGCCTGCTGGGACGTTCGACCGCCTACGCGCTGGCCGCCGAGGGTCAGCACGGCGTGGAAAACCTGCTGGATATCTTCGCCAAGGAAATGCGCGTGGCCATGACCCTGACCGGTGTGACCTCGATCGATCAGATCGACCGTACAACGCTGGTCAACCCATAGCCAAATAAATGGCGTCACTGGGCACCGTTGCACCTTGGCTGTATTTACAGCCATTTGATTTAAAAGGACTTTTATAAAAACAAAGGATTTGGCATGAATCTCGCTCTAACTTGTCTCAAGCAGGTTAGGCGATGACAAGACGTGTGGCAGTGCCCAGGGGTTATAACCCACTGCAAAGCGGTCTAAACTGTTTCCAATGTTTTACGGAACTGAGGGAACAGTACGACGCATGGCACTCGCCACTCTTATCGAGCCTGTAAGACAGTTCTGCGCTTAGAGGCTGATAGTTTATGAAAACACCGACCCATACCAACGCAATTGACTTCGACAGTGCCAAATTGCAACGCCTGGGTTTCGGTCAACCGTCCTCCCTGCCACGACGCCCCACCACAGTCGCGCAGCTGCGCCAGCAGTTGAGCATGCACTTGCAGACCAGCCTGGAACCGGAGCGGATCCTCGGCCTGTTTTTCCGCGAAATCCAACGCCTGGTCCCCCTGGACGCCCTGCAATATCACCACCAGGCCAGCGACCTGCGCCTAGAGTTTGGCCATCGCGGCCATCACTCGGTGAGCTACGCGCTGAGCCATGAAGGCGAGCACCTGGGCGAGTTGGTGTTCCGCCGCAACCAGCGCCTTCTGGAAGACGAACTGAGTCAGCTCGAATCCTTGCTGGCTACCCTGCTCTACCCGATGCGCAATGCCCTGCTCTATCGCGCGGCCACCCGCAGCGCGCTGCGCGATCCGTTGACGCAAACCGGTAACCGCATCGCCATGGATCAGACCCTGCAACGGGAAATCGACATGGCGCGCCGGCATTTGAACCCACTGTCGCTGCTGATGCTGGACATCGATCACTTCAAGATCATCAACGACACCCATGGCCATACGGCCGGCGACAGCGTGTTGCGCACCGTGGCCCAGGCCATCAAGAGCCAGTTGCGTAACGTCGACATGGTGTTCAGGTTTGGCGGGGAAGAGTTTCTGATCCTGCTGTCCAACACCGGCCGGGACGCGGCGGCGATGGTCGGCGAACGCCTGCGCAAGGCGGCACAAGCCCACGACTATTGGGCGGATGGGACAAGAATCGAACTGACCGTGAGCCTCGGTTGCTCGACCCTGCTGGCCGCAGAGTCGGCCGACAGCCTCTTGCGCCGGGCCGACAGCGCCTTGTACGTGGCCAAGCGCGAAGGCCGCAACCGCTTGGCAATGGCGGGGTAAGCACCCCGCCATCACGTGTTACATCACGCCTCGCTGGCGACGCGCATCGGGCGCTCACGCACGGCCGCAGGCGCTTTCTCTTTCTCCAGGTGCATGCAGCTTTCCAGGAACAGATACATGTAGTCGTAGCTCTTGCATACGGCTTGGCGCAGTTCGACCTGCAAGGCCTTGCTCGGGTTCATCCCGGCCAGGGTGCAGATGATTTCCAGTGCTTCCCACGGGTGGGCATCGTCGTACTGGGCATGCATCTTCAGCCACTTCATCGCACGCTTGCGTTCTTCTTCGGGGAAGGCCGCCGCGTAGACACCGGTGGAACACACCACGGCCGACCACTCCCCCGTCGCCCCTTCGATTGCATAGTTGGTCGCGGCCACGGCCACGATCAGCGAATCGGCCGAGCTGGTGTGCCAGCACCAGTGGCTGAGCGCATGCAATTCAGGCGGCACGTTCTGCGCCTGCAACTCCTCGAGGCTGACCCCATGGGCACGCGCCCAATGCACCCAATAATCGGCGTGGTTCAACTCGACGCGAATATTGCGCATCAGCCAACGTCGCGCCATATCCTCCCCAGGATGGCGGGCAAACTTGGTCTTGGTGAGGTTCTGTGCCATGTACAACGCAAACTGTTCAACCACCGGCCAGCCACCGATCAGGTAGTGGCGCATGGTCTTGGCGCTGAGCGTGTTGTCACGCATGCGCTGGTACAGTTCGTGCTCGACAACTCGGCGCTTGCTCTCGCTACAGTCCTGGATCAATTGCTGTGCCCAGGCTGGGTAACTTGAGGCTTCCATTAGCGGGCCGGTTCTGTTGAATGTGTCGATCACTATAAGGCTCCTTTTTTAGTGTGATAGTACAGACCAGCGTATGTTTCAGCGGAATGTGCCGGGCGCCCTGAATAACAGGGGCTGCGGTCGCACAGGTCGACACTGCAAGCTATCAAAGGTAAACAATTGCGGGCGTTCTATCAGGTAGCCCTGAGCGTAATCCACACCAATCTCAAGCAACGCCTGTTCGATGTGCGGTGTTTCAACAAACTCGGCAATTGTGCGCTTACCCATGACGTGGCCGATGTGATTGATCACTTCGACCATGGCGCGGTTAATCGGGTCGTCCAGCATATCCTTTACGAAACTTCCATCGATCTTCAGGAAGTCTACAGGTAAATGTTTGAGATAAGCGAATGAGGACATTCCGGCACAAAAGTCGTCGAGCGAGAAATGACAACCTAAGGCTTTGAGTTCATTAATAAAGCGAATTGCACTGCCCAGGTTGGCGATAGCACTGGTTTCGGTTATTTCAAAACAGATCATCGCCGGCGGTATACCGTAGTTATTGAATTTCTCACGTAAAAAGCCGAGAAAGTCGTCATCGCCGATGGTAATACCCGACAGATTGATCGCACACATCGCCATGGGCAGGCCCGGCCGCTCGTGCATGCAGTCGGCGATGATCTTGAACACATTATCCACCACCCAACGGTCCAGCGAGGTCATCAAGCCATAGCGCTCGGCGGCCGGGATAAAACTGTCGGGCAAGATGATGCGACCGCCTTCGTCATGCAGGCGCAGCAGGATTTCAATATGCCCGGTGCCGCCATCGGTATACCCCAGGGGCGCGATTTCCTGGGCGTACAAGCAAAACCGGTTTTCCTCCAGGGCCATGTGCAAGCGCTGCACCCAGGCCATCTCGCCAAACCGCAGGGACAGTTCCGAATCGTCGGCATGATAGACCTGCACCCGGTTGCGGCCCTTTTCCTTGGCCATGTAGCAGGCCATGTCCGCCGCTCGCAGTGACGTCTCCAGGGTGGTCGGGACCTGGGAGATATGCACCAGGCCAATGCTGACGGTGGTCATGAACGGCCGGCCCTTCCACACAAAATGCAGGCTTTGCACGGTATGGCGCAGGCTCTCGGCGATTTTCTCCGCCACCGGCGCCGGGCAGTTTTCCAGCAGGATGCCGAACTCGTCGCCGCCCAGGCGCGCCAGGGTGTCGCCGTCGCGCAGGTCCGATTGCAGGAGCGCGCAGATGTGCCGCAGCAGTTCATCGCCCGCTGCGTGGCCGCAGGTGTCGTTGACCAGCTTGAACTGGTCCAGGTCGAGGAACATCAACGCATGCCGTGGGTTCTGCTGGCGCCCCACGTGATGCAGCACCTGCTCCAGCCGGAACTCGAATTCGCGACGGTTGGCCAGGCCGGTCAACGCATCGTGGGTGGCCTGCCACGACAGGTTGGCAATGTACTGGCGCTCCTGGGTCATGTCATGCAGCACCAGCACGGCCCCGCTGACCTTGCCGGCACTGCAGATCGGCGCCCCCACCAGCGTCACCGAAACCGTGCTGCCGTCCAGGCGCTGGATCAGCTTGGAATGCTCGCTGCCACCACTGAGCCGGCCCTTGATGATGTGATCGATCAGGGTAAAACCGTCGGGCTCGGCGTTTTCGTCGAGCAGTTTGAACAACGCGGCCAGGGGCAGGCCCTGGGCCTGGGCCGACTTCCAGTGGGTCAACGCCTCGGCCGCCGGGTTCATGTAGGCGATGGCGCCATCGACGTCGGTGGTGATCACCCCATCGCCAATCGACTCCAGGGTGATCTGCGCACGCTCCTTTTCCGCCTGCAAGGCGTCGGCGAACGCATGACGCTGGGCCAGCAGTTTGTGGGTGCGCAACAGCGCCAGCACGATCAGGCCCAGGGCGGTCGCCAGGTTCGTGATCAGCAGCAGGCGCAGAATCATCCGCGAACCTTCGCCCAAGGCGTCGCTGAAGGCCTTGGCGGCCGGCGTCACCCCTTCATTGATCGCAGTGATGCGCGCCTTCCATTGCCGCACGTCGTTGCCGCTGAGGTGGTCGGCGCGGATCGCGCGGTGCATTTCCTGGGCCAGGTCATCCAGTTGCAGCAGGTAGCCGTCGCCGACCGTCCACAGCTCGATGGCTTTTTCCAGGTAGCTGAAATGGCGGAAGTTGAGGTACAGCCAGATCAGGCTGGAGACATCGTCGGGATGGTTACCGCCCTTGAGGATGCCCTGGCGGGCGGCGGCGATGTCGGGAGCGGGTTGGTCGAGGGCGATGCGCAGTTCATGCCCGCCCTGGGGCACGGCGATGGCTTGCTGGTACTTGAGGTAGGTGGTTTCGTCGCGGTTGTCGGCGTAGAGGGTCAGGTAATAGATGGCATCTTTCTGGCCCTTGGACCACAAGCTTTCGCCTGCCACGTAGCCGCGCACGGCCGAAAGCACGTAGAGACTGACGCAGCCTAACAATGCCTGGAACAGCACGACGGCGATAAAGGGCCACACAATGCCCAACAGCCGAGGCGTTCCGAGAGTCCGCTTTTGCTTCATGAAGTCCCTTGCACATGCACCGCTGGATACGCACGCGAAAAACCGCTTCCGATAGCTCAGCCTAGGCTAAATCAACGCACTTGTTGCAAGTGTCCATAAAGTTTTGCGTACAGCCCGCCGTCGGCGATCAGTTGTTGATGATCACCATCCTCGGCAATGTGCCCGCCGTCAAACACCAAGACCCGGTCTGCCTGCTTAACCGCCGACAGACGGTGGGCGATGATCAGTGTAGTACGCCCGCTGAGAAACCGCGCCAGCGCCTGGTGCAGGTTGTACTCGGTGGCGGCGTCGAGGGCGGAAGTCGCTTCGTCGAGGATCACCACCTTCGGCTCGGCCAGGACCATCCGCGCAATCGCCAGGCGTTGCCGCTGGCCGCCGGAAAACCGCACCCCGGAACGCCCCACCACACTGTCCAGGCCCATCGGCAGTGCCTTGACGGTAGCATCCAGCTGGGCAATTTCCAGTGCCTGCCAGCAGGCCTGGTCGCTGCGGGTGCGCCCCATGGTCAGGTTGGCGCGCACGGTGTCGTTGAACAACGCCGGGTGTTGCAGCACCACGGCGACGTTCTCGCGGATGGTCTCCAGGCCGATTTCCTGCTGGGTCGCACCGCCGAAGCGGATGCTGCCCGCCTGCGGCGTGTACAACCCCAGCAGCAACTGCACCAGGGTGCTCTTGCCGCCACCGCTGGCGCCGACGATCGCGACCTTCTCGCCCGGCGCAATGGCCAGGTTCAGTTGGTCGAGCACCAGGTCTTCGCCATAGCCGAAATTCAGCCCGCGGACTTCGATACCGACCGTTTCCCGCCCGCTGAACGGGTCTTCGCCGCCGGCGTATTGCGGCTCGTCGGCCCGTGCCAATAGCTCGTTGATCCGCGTCAGCGCGCCGCCCGCCGCGTAATAGGCGTATTGCAGGTTAAGCAGTTGCTCCACCGGGCCGATCATGAACCACAGGTAGCTGAACACCGCGAGCATCTGGCCGATGGACAGGTCGGAAAACAGCACGGTGAGCATCGCCGCCGCGCGGAAGATGTCGATGCCGAACTGGAACAGCAAGCCACTGGCGCGGCTGGACGCATCGGTTTTCCACTGCGAGTGCACCGCATAGTCACGCACTTCCTGGGCGCGCTGGCCCAGGCGGCCCAGGAAAAACCCCTGGCGGTTGCCGGCGCGCACTTCCTGGATCGCATCCAGGGTTTCGGTCAGGGCTTGAGTGAACCGCGAGGTGCTGTCGTTCTCGAGTTTCTTCAAGTGCTTGACCCGTTTGCCCAACTGCACCGTGGCGTAGATCACCAACGGGTTGAACAGCAGGATCAGCAGCGCCAGCTGCCAATGCATCCACACCAGGATCGCCGACGTGCCCACCAGGGTGAGCATCGCCACGAGGAAACGGCTGAGGGTTTCACCGACGAATTTGTCCAGGGTGTCCAGGTCGGTGACCAAATGGGTGGTGACCGTGCCGCTGCCCAGGCTTTCGTATTCCCCCAGGGAGATGCGCTTGAGCCGCTCGATCAAGCGCACGCGGATGCGGTACACGATGTCCTTGGCCAGCCGCGCAAACAGCCGCGCCTGCACCACGTTGAACACCAGCGCGCCGCAGCGCAGGAACAACGTCACCAGCAGCATCAGGCCGATATAACCGGCGGCTTTCTGCCAGCCCAGCGGCAGCGCGTGGTTCATCACCTTGAGCGCGGCGTCGCCGTGGCCGAGCAGCACTTCATCGACCAGCAGCGGCAACAGCAGCGGGATAGGCACGCTGCACAGGGTCGCCAGGACGGCGACGCCATTGGCGATCCACAGGGATTTCTTGTGACGCAGGGCCAGGCGGCGGATCTCCGCCCAGGTCAGTCGATCAGTGCGCTGGGCCGGTTCATGCACAGGTGGCTCGCTCCAGCCATCGGCCCAGTAGCGGCGACAGCTCGGCCAGCGGCTGGTAGCCGTTGGTCAGCAAAGCCAGCTGGCCATTGCGCTCGGCCAGCAGCGTCGGAAAACCGGCGATGCCCAGGTCCTGCACCCAGGTGAAATCGGCAGCCGTGGCCGCGTGCTGCTCGGCACGGTCGAAGGCACCGGCAAACTCGATACGCGGGATGCCCGCCTGTTCGGCCAGGTCCACCAGCACGCTGGCGAGGGTCACGTCGCGGCCCTCGACATAAAACGCGCGCTGGATCAGCCCCAGCAACGTCCACGCACAATCCGGCGCCAGGCTGCGCGCGGTGACGATGGCGCGACACGCAGGCTCCGTGTCATACACAAAACCGTCGGGCAACGCCCCTTCGCGCTTGAACGGCTGGCCGGTAGCGTCGGTCACCGCCTGCCAGTGTTCGAGGATGTAGCGCCGCGTGGTCGGCTCCAGCGCCGCACCGCTGCCGGTGCGCAAGCCGCCCACCACCAGGTGCAGTTCCACACCGGCGGCCCGGGCCTGCTCCACCAAGGCTTCGGCTACCGGGGCAAACCCCCAGCACCAGGAACACATCGGGTCCATTACATAGAGCAAGCGCGCGGACATGGCTCAGGCCTCGGAAGGGGATTGCTTGTAGTTGAAGCCAATCGGGTGCGGCATATTGCGGGCCTTGGCCAGCTCGATCTGCTTCTGCCGGTCGATCGCGCTACGGCGGGTCTTCTCCGGCAGCTTGTCCCAGCAATGCGGGCAGCTGATGCCGGCCACGTAGTGCTCGGACGCGCGGTCTTCGACACTCACGGGTGTGCGGCAGGCATGACATTGATCGTAGTCGCCTTCGCTCAAGTCGTGGCGCACGGTCACGCGATTATCGAAAACAAAGCAGTCGCCCTGCCACTTGGTTTCGGCCTGCGGCACCTCTTCGAGGTACTTCAGGATGCCGCCCTTGAGGTGATACACCTCATCGAAGCCTTCGCTGAGCATGTAGCTGGAGGCCTTTTCGCAACGAATACCGCCGGTGCAGAACATGGCGACTTTCTTGTGCTTGGCCGGGTCGAAGTTGGCTTTGATATAGTCGGGAAATTCGCGAAAACTGGTGGTTTTCGGGTCGATTGCGCCTTCAAAGGTGCCGATCGACACTTCGTAGTCGTTGCGGGTGTCGATCAACAGCACTTCCGGATCGCTGATCAACGCGTTCCAGTCCTGCGGATCCACGTAGGTGCCGACTTTCTTGTTCGGGTCGACGCCTTCGACGCCCAGGGTCACGATCTCTTTCTTGAGCTTGACCTTGGTGCGGTAGAACGGCTGGTCGTCGCAGTAGGATTCTTTGTGGTCGATGTCGACCATGCGCGGGTCGTTCTTCAGCCAGGCCATCAGGCCATCAATGCCTTCGCGGCTACCGGAAACGGTGCCGTTGATGCCTTCTTCGGCGATCAGCAAGGTGCCTTTGATGCCGTTGTCGACCATCGCCTGCAGCAGTGGCTCGCGCAGGGCGACGTAATCTTCGAGGGTGACGAACTTATACAGTGCCGCCACGACAATCGGTTGAGTCATGGGTGTTCTCTCCAGGTGGCTACCCTCGTAAAGGGTGAACCGGATGCAAAAAAAAACGCGCCGACTGAGCGGCGCGTTGCGGATTCTAACAAATGCCCGGTGTCAGAGACACCCGATCATCAATCATGCCCGCCGGCGCAGGTCGGCGAGGCCGGGGCTGCGTCGATTTTCGCCCATTCTTCAGGCGTGTAGGTATGCAGCGCCAGCGCATGAAACTCGCTCATCAGGTCACCCAGGGTGGCGTAGACCTTCTGGTGGCGCTTGACGCGGTTAAGCCCCTCGAACTGTGGGCTGACCAGCACGGCCTTGAAGTGGGTCTGCAACCCACGGCTGTGCATGTGGCTTTCATCCAGCACGCTCAAGTGGTCCGGGCCCAGGGCGGCGAGCGCCGTTTCGATACGCTGTTGCATGGTCATTCCTGCTTACTTCTTCTTGGCCGGTGCGGCGGCTTTCGGCGCCAGCTCGTTGGTCATGTCGTCCAACAGCTTGTTCACCACCGGCACGGCGCTTTCCAGCTTGGCCTGGGTCATCTGGGCCGATTGCTGGGTCAGTTGCGGCATTTTTTCGAGGACCTTCTTGCCCAATGGCGATTGGTAGAAAGCCACCAGGTCCTTGAGTTCGGATTCGCTGAAGTTGGTGGTGTAGAGCTTGACCATGTCCGGTTTCAGCTTGTCCCAGCCAATGGCCTTGTCCAGGGCGGCGTTGGCCTTGGCCTGGTAGCTGTCCAGCACGGACTGCTTGGCGGCAGGTGCCTTGGTCTGTTCGAAACGCTGGGCGAACATTTGCTGCACTTGCATGTACACCGGGGTACCCAGCTTGTCGGCGTGGGCCAGGGTAAGGAAGGCTTCGGCACTGGCGTTGTGGCTGGCGGTATCGGCAAAAACCTGGCCGCTGGCGCAAACCAGAGCAACCGCGGTACAGATGGCACGAAGACGAGTCATCGAGTTTCCTTTTCTAGCAGGCGAGGTAAGACCCCAAGGGCGCCCATTCTGCGCCTAAAAAACCTCGCGGCTCAACCCCGGGCCTTGCCGGGCAAGGATTCCGCGCGGATGAATCCGATGAAAAGTCTTTTAGGGAACCCCACCGGCCGATCACGGCCTAAACTGCGCAAACCGATCTCAAGGAGTGTGCCCGATGAGCCGTATCGAAACCGACAGCCTGGGAGACGTAGAAGTCCCGGATGACGCTTACTGGGGCGCGCAGACCCAACGTTCACTGGTGAATTTCGCCATCGGCGAGCAACGCATGCCGCTGGCGGTGTTGCACGCCCTGGCGCTGATCAAGAAGGCCGCCGCGCGGGTCAACGACCGTAACGGCGACCTGCCCGCCGACATCGCCCGCCTGATCGAACAGGCCGCCGACGAAGTCCTCGCAGGCAGGCACGACGACCAGTTCCCGCTGGTGGTCTGGCAGACCGGCAGCGGCACCCAGAGCAACATGAACGCCAATGAAGTCATCGCGGGCCGCGCCAATGAGCTGTCGGGCAAATCCCGTGGCGGCAAGAGCCCGGTGCATCCCAACGACCATGTGAACCGCTCCCAGAGTTCCAACGATTGCTTTCCCACGGCGATGAGCATTGCGGCGGTCCAGGCGATACACCAACGCTTGCTGCCAGCCATTGCCGCCCTCTCCGGTGGCCTGGCCGAACAGGCTGCACGGCATATGAAGCTGGTGAAGACCGGCCGTACCCACATGATGGATGCCACGCCGATCACCTTCGGCCAGGAGCTCTCGGCGTTCATCGCCCAGCTCGACTACGCCGAACGCGCCGTGCGCAGCGCCCTGCCCGCGGTGTGCGAGTTGGCCCAGGGTGGCACGGCGGTGGGCACCGGGCTGAACGCGCCCCATGGCTTTGGCGAGGCGATTGCCTCCGAGCTGGCGGCGTTGTCCGGGCTCCCTTTCGTCACCGCGCCGAACAAGTTTGCCGCCCTCTCCGGCCATGAGCCGCTGGTGACCCTGCACGGCGCCCTGAAAACCCTCGCGGTGGCGTTGATGAAAATCGCCAACGACCTGCGCCTGCTGGGCTCCGGCCCGCGTGCCGGGTTTGCCGAGGTCAAGTTGCCCGCCAACGAGCCTGGCAGTTCGATCATGCCGGGCAAGGTCAACCCGACCCAGTGCGAAGCCCTGTCGATGCTGGCCTGCCAGGTGCTGGGCAATGACGTGACCATCGGCCTCGCCGCCAGCCAGGGTCACTTGCAGTTGAACGTGTACAAACCGGTGATCATCCACAACCTGCTGGAATCGATCCGTCTGCTGGCCGACGGCTGCAACAACTTCCAGGAACATTGCGTGGCTGGGCTTGCGCCCGACGCCGGGCAAATGGCCGAACACCTGGAGCGCGGGCTGATGCTGGTGACAGCGCTCAACCCGCATATCGGCTACGACAAATCGGCCGAAATCGCCAAGAAAGCCTACGCCGAAGGGCTGACGCTACGGGAAGCCGCCCTGGCGCTGGGCTACCTCACCGATGCCGAGTTCGATCTGTGGGTGCGCCCGGAAAACATGCTGGGAGCCTAAGACGCCATGCGCAACCGCCGGGCCTTGAGCCCGGCCATCAATGAAGGCGCCAGCGCCACGGTCGCCGAGCCCAGCACCACCACCAACGCCCCGGCATACCCCAGGGCGTTGATATCTTCGGCCTGCACATAATCCGGCCACCACCACGCTGCCACCGCCACCGCAACAAAAGTCACCAACGGCGTGAGCGCCAGAGTCGCACTGACCCGTGAGGCTTCCCAATGCGCCAATGCTTCGGCAAACGCACCGTAAGCCACCAGGGTATTCATGCAGCACGCCAGCAACAGCCATGCTTGCAGCGGGCTCAGGCCCAAGGCTTCCAACGGGTGTGCCCACGGCGTAAGCAACACGGCGCAACACAGGTAGATCACCATCATCACTTGCAGCGAATTCCATGCGGTGAGCAATTGCTTCTGGCCCAAGGCGTAGAACACCCAAATGGTGGTGGCCAGCAGGACGGTCAGAACGCCCGCCGTGTAATCGCCAAGGGACGTCAGCAACTCCTCCAGGCGTTGATTGAAGAACAAACCAAAGCCACAGATCAGCACGATCAGGCCAAGCACCTGGCCCAGGCTGAAGCGCTCCTTGAACACAAACACACTGGCGACCATCAAAAAGATCGGGCCCATCTGCACCACCAATTGCGCGGTGCCGGGGCTGAGCAGTTGCAAGCCCACCAGGTACAACACGTAGTTGCCCACCAGGCCACACACGGCCATGCCCACCAGCCAGCCGCCCTTGGGGCCGAGCACCTTGTGGCTGGGCAGGCGCTTGGTCAGTGCGAGGTAGAAGAACAGACACCCACCGGCAACGGTGAGGCGAAACCACGTGACGGTGATCGGGTCCATCACCTGCAGCACCTGCTTGAGTTTGATCGGCAGGATGCCCCACAGGAACGCGGTCAGCAGGGTCAACAGAAAGCCATAGACCCAGCGGCCGGAAGAGATGTGCATGAGTGCCCCAGAAGCCAGAGGAAGTGGAGCCGCATTCTAGGGGCAAGAACACGACTCGCGATACGCTGCAGTTCAAATGTGGGAGCGGGCTTGCTCGCGAATGCAGGGTGTCAGTCGCTGCATGTATTGGCTGACACACCGCATTCGCGAGCAAGCCCGCTCCCACAATTTGATCCGGTTTCTTCAGTAGCCTTAGCGTACGGCTTCGAACAGGCCGGTGGCCCCCATGCCGCCGCCCACACACATGGTGACAATGCCGTAGCGCAGGTTGCGCCGCTGCAACTCACGCACCAGATGCCCCACCTGCCGCGAACCGGTCATGCCGAACGGATGCCCGATGGAGATCGAACCGCCATTGACGTTGTACCTGGCATTGTCGATCTCCAGACGATTGCGCGCATACAGGCACTGGGACGCAAACGCTTCGTTCAACTCCCACAGATCAATGTCCGCCACCTGCAAACCCTTGGCCTTGAGCAACTTGGGCACCGAGAACACCGGGCCGATGCCCATTTCGTCCGGCTCACAACCGGCCACGGCAAAACCACGGAAAAACGCCTTGGGCTTGAGCCCCAGCTCCAGGGCTTTTTCCAGGCTCATCACCAGGGTCATCGACGCACCGTCGGACAACTGCGACGAGTTACCCGCCGTCACCGAACCGTCGTCGGCAAACACCGGCTTCAAGCCTTGCAGGCTGGCCAAGGAGGTATCGGGGCGGTTGCAATCGTCGCGGTCGACCACACCGTCGAGGATCTGCACCGCACCGGAGTTCTTGTCCTCGACCTTGTACTTGACCGCCATCGGCACGATCTCATCGTTGAACAAACCATCGGCCTGGGCCTGGGCCGTACGCTGCTGGCTTTGCAGGGCGTACAGGTCCTGCTCTTCACGGCTGACGTTGTAGCGGCGGGCGACGATCTCGGCGGTCTGGCCCATGGGGAAATAGATGCCCGGCACCTGCTCTTTGAGCAGCGGGTTGATCAGGTTGTCGGTGTTGACGCTTTTCATGGTCAGGCTGATGGACTCGACTCCACCGGCAACGATGATGTCGCTGCACCCCGAAGCAATCTGGTTGGCCGCAATCGCAATCGCCTGCAAGCCCGACGAGCAGAAACGGTTGAGGGTCATCCCCGCCGTGCCGGTGCCCAGTTGCGACAATACCGCCACGTTGCGCCCGATGTTGTAGCCCTGGGCGCCCTCGTTGGAACCCGCGCCAACGATGCAATCTTCCACGGCGGCCGGGTCGATGCCGTTGCGGCTGAGCAGCGCGTTGACGCAATGGGCCGCCATGTCATCGGGGCGGGTCTGGTTGAACTTGCCGCGAAAGGATTTGGCCAGGCCGGTTCGCACGCTGTCGACGATCACTACTTCACGCATGGGCTACCTCGATCTTGTCATTGTTGGGAGATGGATCGAGCATAGATCCAGCTGATTCCAACCGCGACGATCATTCACCCGGCGTATGCAAAAGCATGGGGACAAAAATCATCCCCTGCTGAACCGCCATCCCCGTAGTGAGCGGGCTTGCCCCGCGCCGGGGGGCGAAGCCGCCCCAAATCGATCCGCCGCGGTGTATCAGGAAGACCGAGGTGCCTGGGTTTGGGGCGGCTTCGCCCCCCAGCGCGGGGCAAGCCCGCTCACTACAACAGGCGAGGCGGGAATCCATCACGAGTCGGTTATTTGTGTTTCTTTTTGGCGTGCTTGTCGGACTTGGCAAACGCCTCCTCCAGCGCCAGGTTGATGGTGCGCAGCACCTTGACCCGCGCCCAGCGTTTGTCGTTGGCCTCCACCAGCGTCCAGGGCGAGACTTCAGTGCTGGTACGGTCGACCATATCGCCGACGGCCCCACGGTAGTCATCCCATTTGTCCCGGTTGCGCCAGTCGTCTTCGGTGATCTTGAAGCGCTTGAACGGGATTTCCTCGCGGGCCTGGAAGCGCTCCAACTGAGTGTCCTTGTCGATCGCCAGCCAGAACTTGACCACGATCACCCCCGCGTCGCGCAGTTGCTCTTCGAAGTCATTGATTTCGCCATAGGCGCGCATCCAGTCGGCGGAGGTGCAGAAGCCTTCAATACGCTCCACCAGCACGCGGCCGTACCACGAGCGATCGAACACGGTGAACATGCCGCGCGCCGGGATCTTCTGCCAGAAGCGCCACAGGTACGGTTGGGCGCGTTCGTCTTCACTCGGCGCGGCGATCGGCACGATGTGGTACTGGCGCGGGTCGAGCGCGGCCGCGACACGGCGGATCGCCCCGCCCTTGCCTGCCGCATCGTTGCCTTCAAACACCGTGACCAGCGCGTGCTTGCGCATGCGTTTGTCGCGCATCAGGCCGGACAGCCGCGCCTGCTCGGTGATCAGCTGTTCTTCGTAATCGTCCTTTTCCAGGCGCTGGCTCAGGTCGAGGCTGTCGAGCAGGCTTTTCTTGTCCACCGACGCAATCAACGGCGCCGGGTTCATGCCGCTGGCCTTGCCCTTGGGCAGTTTCAGGGCGTTCTGGATGCCTTCGAGCAGCAGCTTGCCCACGGTGAGGCTGCGGTAATTGGCGTCGACACCTTCGATCACATGCCACGGCGCATAGTCGCGGCTGGTGCGGCGCAGCACGCGCTCGCCAAAGTGCACGAACTTGTCGTAGGTCTCGGACTGCTGCCAGTCCAGCGGGCTGATGCGCCAGCTGTGCAGCGGGTCGTCGGCCAGGGCCTTGAGCCGTGCCTTCATCTGCTTCTTGGAGAGGTGGAACCAGAACTTGAAGATCAGCGCGCCTTCATCGCAGAGCATCTTTTCCAGGCGTTCGGCGCCGGCGATGGCCTGGTCCAGGCGGGCGTCCTTGATCTGCCCGTGCACCCGGCCTTGCAGCATCTGGCTGTACCAGTTGCCAAAGAACACGCCCATGCGCCCCTTGGCCGGCAACTGTCGCCAGTAGCGCCAGGCCGGTGGGCGGGCCAGTTCTTCATCGGTCTGCTGGTCGAAGGTGCGCACCTCGATCAGGCGTGGGTCCATCCATTCATTCAGCAGCTTGACCGTCTCGCCCTTGCCGGCGCCTTCGATGCCGTTGATCAGGATGATCACCGGGAAGCGCTTTTGCTGTTGCAGCTCGTACTGCACCTCCAACAAGGCTTCGCGCAGGGCGGGCACTTCGGCGTCGTAGGTGTCTTTGTCGATGGCGTGACCGATTTCGGCGGATTCGAACATGGGCAGCTCCGTTTCAAGATGGCTCAAGACTAGCGGATTGGGCAGCAACACGCGGGAGGAAATTCCACCGGCGCTTGCCGTGGGTCAATTCATTCCCCATTGATCGGCTAGAATGACGGCCTTGTGTTTACCGAGCCGCCCATGAACCCCATCACCCACGCCCAGCTCGACTGGGACGAACAAGGTCGCCCGCACTCGCGGGTCTTCGACGACGTGTACTTCTCCGACCAGTCGGGCCTTGAAGAAACCCGCTATGTGTTCCTCGAACAGAACCGCTTGCAGGAACGCTTTGCGGCCTTGCCGGTGGGTGGGCGGTTGGTGATTGGCGAAACCGGCTTCGGCACGGGCCTGAATTTCCTGTGCGCCTGGCAGCTGTTCGAACAGCACGCGGTGGCCGGGGCGCGGCTGCATTTTGTCAGCGTGGAAAAATACCCGCTGAGCCACGCCGACCTGCAACGTGCCCTCGCCCTCTGGCCTGAGTTGCAGCCATTCGCCGAGCAACTGCTCCAGCAGTACGTCGCCATCCACCAGGGTTTCCAGCGCCTGGTGCTGGACAACGGCCGCGTGACCCTGACCCTGTTGATCGGCGACGTACTGGAGCAATTGCCGCAACTGGATGCGCAGGTCGATGCATGGTTTCTCGACGGCTTCGCACCAGCGAAAAACCCCGAGATGTGGACCGCCGAGCTGTTTGCCGAACTGGCACGCCTGGCCGCGCCGGGCTCGACCATCAGCACCTTCACCAGCACCGGCTGGGTGCGACGACTGATCAACGCCGCCGGGTTCAAGATGAAGCGCACGCCGGGCATCGGCCATAAGTGGGAGATCCTGCGCGGCGAGTTTCTCGGCTGGCCCGAAACAGCCCCGCTGCCCACCCGCGCCAAACCCTGGTTCGCCCGCCCTGTGCCCGTGGAAGGCGAACGCAAGGCCCTGGTCATCGGCGGCGGCCTGGCCGGTTGCGCCACGGCCGCCAGCCTGGCAGCGCGGGGTTGGCAAGTGAGCCTGCTAGAGCGGCATGCCACCCTCGCCCAGGAAGCCTCGGGCAACCCCCAGGGCGTGCTTTACCTCAAGCTCTCGGCCCATGGCACCGCGTTGTCGCAAATGATCGTCGCCGGTTTCGGCCACACGCGCCGCCTGCTGGAGCACTTGCATCGCGGCGTGGACTGGGACGGCTGCGGTGTATTGCAACTGGCCTTCGACACCAAGGAAGCCCAGCGCCAGGCACAGCTTGCGCAAGCCTTCGCGCCAGACCTGTTGCACCTGCTTGACCGCGACCAGGCGCAAGCCAGAGCCGGTATTGCGCTGGAACACGGCGGGCTGTTTTTCCCTGAAGGCGGTTGGGTACATCCCCCCGCGCTGTGCGAATGGCAAGCCAGCCAAACCGGCATTACGGTGCTGCCCCACACCCATGTGCTCGACCTGCGCCGCGTCGACGATCACTGGCAAGCCTGGGACGGTGAACACCTGCTGGCCAGCGCCCCCGTGGTGGTCCTGGCCGGCGCCGCCGAGGTCCAGCGTTTCGCTGACCTGCCCCTCAAGCGCATTCGCGGGCAGATCACGCGTCTGCCACAGACTGCCGAGAGCCAGGCCCTGAGCACCGTGGTGTGTGCCGAAGGTTACGTCGCCCCGCCGCGCCTGGGCGAACACACCCTGGGGGCCAGCTTCGACTTCAAGAACGAAGACCTCACCCCCACGGCTGCCGACCACGCCGGCAACCTGACGATGCTGTACGACATCTCCACCGATCTGGCCCAGCGCCTGCACGCCGACACGCTCGACCCCAGCGTATTGCAAGGCCGCGCTGCGTTCCGCTGCACCAGCCCGGATTACTTGCCGATTGTCGGGCCGCTGGCCGACAGCATGGCGTTCAACCAGGCCTACGCAGTATTGCGCAAGGACGCACGCAGTGTTCCGGACACACCCTGCCCTTGGCTCGACGGTTTGTATGTCAACAGCGGCCACGGCTCCCGTGGCCTGATCACCGCACCACTGTCTGCCGAGCTGCTCGCGGCCTGGCTCGATGACGAACCCTTGCCGGTGCCCCGCAGCGTGGCGGACGCCTGCCACCCCAATCGGTTTGCCGTGCGCGGGCTGGTGCGCAGCAACGCGAACAAGGCCTGACTAGATGCACCCCTTCAGTTCGCCTTGCTTCAAGGCGTCCAGGGTCAAGCGCTCCAGTTCGGTTTTCTCGGCCTTCTCCTGCTCCCGAAGAATGATGTTCATCTGCTCGCGGTAACTGGCGTCGTCCAGCGTAAGGCTTTGGTCGAACACCGCTTGCAGCCGTCCATCAAAGGGCTCGTTCAAGCCCTCGAACCTGGCCGCATGCGTGCGCTTGAGGTACTGCGTCCAGAACGGTAGTTCCACCAGGTACTTCATTAGCTTTGGCGAGAGTTCGGCAGCCCTGACCCGGCTTTCCGCCTCCTCCAGATTGGCGGCGGTCACCCCGCCAAGGCTGGCAAAGCGCATATGCCGTGGCTGCCCAGGCAGATGGAACCGTTCAACCAGGCCTGTGCGGAACGCCAGGCTGACTTCCAACGGGTCGACCAAGGGATGTTCGAGGCTGTGGTTATGGGCCAGCCGCTCAAGCTGGTCGAGACGAAACAATCCTTTGGCCAACTTCAACAGCGGCGTGGCGGTCAGGCGCCCGGTTGCCGCCAGCCGGGCGGCCTCGCGAATTTCCACCAGCACCTCCAGGCTGCTGAAATTGACTGCCGCGGCATCATCGCAATTGAGAGGGGTTGCGGCGCGCTCGAAGATTTCCTCGCGCAACTCGGCGTCTTTGCCGGTGGCCTCGAGTACGCGCCAGACGCGCCGATCCATGTCTTCGCGGACCTGAGCAGCATCCGCCGTACCGCCCAGTTCGGCGAGCAGGGTGAACAAACCGTCCGAGCCCGGCTCGTCCCTCAACCCCGCCCAGGTCTGGTCCTTTTCGGTGTAGCCGGCCACCCGCTCATCCGACAGCCACAGGTCGCGTGCCCTCTGTTCCGTCAGGCGAGCGAGGTCGTCCTCCAGAAACCCCATGCCCACACCATGGGCACTGCGGTAGTTGCGCAGTAACTGCTGACTGCGCACATCCAGAGGGTTATGCCGCAGATTGATCGTCTGGGCATAGCTGCGCGGCGCCTCGAACAACCAGGCGGGCAATACACTGATATCGTTTTCCCTAAGGTCGAGGGTTTCCAGATACGGCAGGCGGGCAACGCCCTTGGGGAACTCCGTGAGACGACAATTGCGCAGCATCAACTCGCGCAGCACGAACAGCTGACTGACGTCGGGCGGGTCCAGCAGCGGGTTGTTGTTCAGGTTCAACACTTGCAGGCTGCGCAGCCCGGCCAGTGTGGCACGCGAGTATTCATTCAGTTGCAGGCCGTTGTTGGCCATGCACAGGTACTCCAGCTGCGGCATCTGCGCCAGCACTTGGGGAATCCGCTTGACCTGGTTGTCCGCCAGGTTCAGGGACATCAGGTTTTTGAAGTGTTTGAGAAAGTAGGCCACCCTATCGTCCAGGCCCATTTTGCCAAGGGACAACAGCCGCACCCCATCAAAGCTGACTTGCGGCGGCAACGTCGGCAAGGGGTCATGCAGCATACCGTCCAGCGACAGGCCCGGCACTTTCCTGGCGTTATGATCGAGCAGGCTCGTCATGCGCTTCCAGCCGTGCTCAATGGCCTTGGCCACCTGATGGCGGCTCAAGCGGTAGTCCCTGTGTGATGTAACCTCAGGGTTTTCCGCAGAACGGTCACTGCGCCAGATTTTCAAGGCTCGGTGCAACGCGTCGAACTGCTGCTCCAGCGCCTCCACGAACTTGGCCCGCCCGAGATGATCAACGCCCGCGTCCTGAATAATGTTGGTCAGCTTGTGGTCATCCTCCAGGGGATAGAGTTTCCTCAGCTTGCGCATCAATGCCGGCTCGGCCTCTGACAGGCCTGGCGGCGCCGCCTGGAAACAGGGGAGTGGGTCGGGCTCGACCGCAGCCCAGTCGGAACGCAGGTAGGCCGCTACCCGTCTGCGTTGACTCTGGGTGCTCGAGCGTATGCGACTGAGCAACTGCTGGGGCGCCGACTCGCCCATCAGGTTCATGCTTGTGCGATGGCGCGCGGGCAATGCATCCACCAAGGCCTGGTAGAACCCATAAGGGCCATCGGCTCGGCCTGACAGCGGCCGACCCACCTCATCGAACGCCTGGACCCCCTCCTCAGTCTCCACCAACGTGCGTTGGACAGTGGCCGAGGGGCTCCCCACCCGGGCCATCACCTCGCCGCGCACGCTTTGCCGGCGAAGTTGCACTGACAGGTCCCGTGGCCACCCCGCCAAGTCCTGCGCTGCCCCGAGGGCAATGCGACGGGTGTCGGGCAGCGCCTGCTCCGGCAGGTACAGACCGGTCAGGGCGCGATCCTCGTGCATTCGCTCAAGCGCGCCGTGCGCGCGCTCGGCCATACCCAACGGCACACGGCCGGTCTTGCGCAAACGCTGGCGCTGGACGTCCGGAGATTCGATCAGCACTTCCCTGGCCAAGCGGTTGGAGAGCCTGGGATGTGCCTCTTTCAGAGACTGCAACTCGCCCTCGGCCACGCCCTCCTGATCCAGATAGAGTTTGTGCGTCAGCACCTGGTGATGCGCCTTGAGAGTTTCCAGCAAACGCCGCTCCAACACCGGCTGCGCCTGGTCCCGCGGGATACTCTCACCGAGCAGCGCATGACGTTCTTCATCGTTCAACGCCTGCAGTACGGTCTGCATCACCCGGCCCTCCTTAAGCTCGTGCTGGGTGATATGGATGCTCAGGTCTTCGTAATCGAAAGGCTCAAGGTCCGGATGGCGCTCCAGCAAATACTCCTCATCATCCAACACTTCGAAAAAGCGCCCTTTGGGCCAACCCGGCATCATCGGAATCGCCAGCAACTGGGTGCGCGCAGTGTCGACCGAGGGCGACTCACCTCGTTGCAGCTGGCTGATCAGGTCGACGACTTTCTGATGCTGCTTGACCCGCACCACACAATCCTGGAAGCGCTCCGGCAGCGCTTCATGCCCCCGGGCCAGGCGCCGCGCTTCGGGGATGGTCATATCCGTGATGCCGGCAATGGTGTCCAACTGCTCGCCATTGATCTCTTCAAGGCTGGGATCGAGACGCTTCAAGCTGTAGCGCAAGTCCTGCCAGTGCTCCGGGCGTTCGAAAGCGTGCTGCCAGCCACCACGATAATTGTGATACAGCGGCGGACGGTAGGCCGTAGGGCGCAGCGGATGGTTGATCCGCCAGTGGCCAATGCCGGGGTCGAAGCCGATCGAATACAGCGCCCCGTCGATCTTGATCCACGACTGCCCTTTTGACTGATACAGGCCCTTACTGTTGGTAACCCAGCGCGCATCCTTGGCGGGCGCTTGCCGGTAGGGCGCCAGGCGCGGGCGCCATAAACCCGGACGCGCGTCCGTGCGGGTAATGGCCTCGACCTTATTGAAGAAATCCGTCGAGGGTTCGCGCGGTTTCAACGCACCGACTATTCGCCCCCCCGCCGCGAACGCCACCATGGCCGCCAGGCTTTCTGCGATGTTGACCAGATGCCGCAAGGCCTCGGTACTGTCGTCATCCAGCCAGTCCTCGACACCGTCGAACACCTCGCCCAACAGTTGCCCGATGGCCACGCCGCTCATCAGTTGGCCCAGCACCGGCACCATCAAGGCTGCAACGTTCAAGATATTCAGGCCCGCCTCCAGGTAGCCTTGCCAGCGAGCCTCGTCAGCGTCCTGGTCGACCTGCAACGTCGGCACTGCCAGGGCAAGGGCATCGCGCTGGATTTTTCCGGTGTAGGCATGGAAAAAGAACGCCGAAAATTCACTGGTCGTCGGTACGGGCTCCAACCGCCCCAGACGTTTGTTCACGTCGAAACGCTCAAAGAAGCCCAGGCGGTCGTTTTCATCCAGGTACTGCTGGAAAACCTCGCGATAACTGGCCACCTGCAACTTCAACGTGAGGTAAAGCCGGAAGTCCTCCAGGGATTCGTACTCATACCAGGGCCTGAAGGGCTCATTGGGCATGTACACCAGGAACGCCCCGCCCCCGAGCTTGCCGGGGTCGTCGTCACACACCACCAACACGCTCCACAGGCAGGTGCTATCGATGTTCAGGCCTTGCCATATCAGGGGTTTTTCCAGTGGGGTCAGGTACGCCAGCTCACTGGCGGGGCGGTCGGCCTTGATCAACTTGAGCATGCGCTCGCCCAACGCCGCGCTGACATGCTCCTTGGCGCAGGCAATGTGCAGGTCGATCTGCATGTCGAGGTTCTTCGATTGGCCAATATGCGTGGCCGCCGTGTTGTAGCTCAAGCCACTGTTTTGCAGTGGATCCGTCGGTTGTGGCAAGCCAAAGACGTCGCACAGATGGCGTTGGTAGGCCCCCCCCAGGTCCAGTTCGCGACAGTACTCGACGAACTGTTGCACCGTGAGGTCCGGTATTGGCTTGCCCGTGGCGGCTGAACGGATCACCGCCCGCGGCGACATGCCGCCCCTTCTGGCCCGGGCGGCGTCGAAGTTCTGCATGGCGGCTTGCACCAGGCTGCGTTTTTCCCAGGTGGTGGTTTCGATCAACGCGCCACCCAGGTCGGGGGTAACGCCTGTCAGGCTACGTCTTGGCAGCTCCAGGCGATCCTGCTTTACATCCACCTGCTCCACGCCTTTGCTCAGCAGAAAGGTATGCAACCGCTCGGCACAGAACTCATCCAGGGGCTGCACGCGCTGCAGGAGCGCCTTGAGTTGGCGTCGCGGTTGCTGGCTGTCGCGATGGGCTTGCTCAAGGGCAGCCAGGGTGGCGGGCCTGGCTTCCACCAACCACGGCGGCAGGGTGCTGCGCAGCACCCGTGCCTTGTCCAGGTCACCGGTCATGTCCAACACGACTGCCAACAGTTCATCTTCAGTCACAGGTTCCGTGACTGCACTCAAATCGCGTTTCTCCGTCATGGGTAGGCGTCCTTGTCGCACTGCTAACTGAGTGCTCACCCTAAGCGCGCGGCAGCAAAAAACGCATTCGAATATCGACGTGGTCAGCCCGCCAAACGAGCGGCAATCCCAATGCATCCTGGCGGTATGTAACACCCCTGCCTTACGGGCCGCGCAGCGCCGAGGGGCATACAAGCGCGGACCAGGCCAGCAGACTTATAACTTATTGATCTAAAACTCCCACCATAGCCCCGTGTCAGTTTCTGGGTACGCGCCCTCCGGGCGTATTGAGTGTTTCCCCCTCCCCAACGGAAAAACCGGTAAGGAATTTATGTGCGGATTAGCTGGCGAGCTACGTTTTGATCAACAACCTGCCGACCTGGCAGCGATAGAACGCATCACCCATCACCTGGCCCCCCGTGGCCCCGACGCCTGGGGCTTCCACGCTCAGGGGCCGATTGCCCTGGGCCACCGACGCCTGAAAATCATGGACCTGTCGGACGGCTCGGCCCAACCGATGGTCGACGCCCACTTGGGCCTGTCCCTGGCCTTCAATGGCGCCATCTACAATTTCCCGGAACTGCGTGAAGAGCTGGAAGCCTTGGGCTACGCCTTCTATTCCGGCGGCGACACCGAAGTGCTGCTCAAGGGCTATCACGCCTGGGGCGAGGCGCTGCTGCCCAAGCTCAACGGCATGTTTGCCTTCGCCATCTGGGAGCGCGACACCCAGCGCCTGTTTATCGCCCGTGACCGTCTCGGCGTGAAGCCGCTGTACCTGTCGCGCACCGGCCAGCGCCTGCGCTTTGCCTCGGCGCTGCCAGCGCTGCTCAAAGGTGGCGACATCAACCCGATCCTCGATCCGGTAGCGCTCAACCACTACCTGAACTTCCACGCCGTGGTCCCGGCGCCGCGCACCTTGCTGGCGGGCATTGAAAAACTGCCGCCGGCGAGCTGGATGCGCATCCATGCCAACGGCACCACCGAACAGAAAGTCTGGTGGACCTTGCCCTACGGCCCACACAGCGATGAGCAAAACCTGACGCTGCAAGACTGGACCGACCGCGTCCTCGACAGCACCCGCGAAGCCGTGGCCATTCGCCAACGTGCCGCCGTGGATGTGGGTGTGCTGCTCTCCGGTGGCGTCGACTCGAGCATGCTCGTCGGCCTGCTGCGTGAAGCCGGGGTAAAGGACTTGTCGACCTTCTCCATCGGTTTTGAAGACGCCGGCGGCGAGGCTGGCAACGAATTCCAGTATTCGGACCTGATCGCCAAGCACTACGGCACCCGTCACCACCAACTGCGCATCGCCGAAAGCGAGATCATCGAGCAACTGCCGGCGGCGTTCCGCGCCATGAGCGAGCCGATGGTCAGCCACGACTGCATCGCCTTCTACCTGCTGTCGCGGGAAGTGGCCAAGCACTGCAAGGTGGTGCAAAGCGGCCAGGGCGCCGACGAGTTGTTCGCCGGTTACCACTGGTATCCGCAGGTGGACGGCGCCAGTGACCCCTACGCGGCTTATCGGGAGGCGTTTTTCGACCGCAGCTACGACGACTATGCGGCCACCGTCGCACCGCAATGGCTGACCGCCAATGACGCCGCCGGCGACTTCGTACGCGAACATTTCGCTATGCCCGGCGCGACTGCCGCCGTGGACAAGGCGTTGCGCCTGGACAGCACGGTGATGCTGGTGGACGACCCGGTCAAACGCGTCGACAACATGACCATGGCCTGGGGCCTGGAAGCCCGTACACCGTTCCTCGACTACCGCCTGGTGGAGCTGTCGGCCCGTGTGCCGGGCAAGTTCAAGCTGCCCGACGGCGGCAAGCAAGTGCTGAAGGAAGCCGCGCGCCGAGTGATTCCAAGTGAGGTCATCGACCGCAAGAAAGGCTACTTCCCCGTCCCTGGCCTCAAGCATTTGCAAGGCGACACCCTGAACTGGGTACGCGACCTGCTGCTGGACCCCAGCCAGGATCGTGGCCTGTTCAACCCGGCCATGCTCGACCGCCTGCTCACCGACCCGCAGGGCCAACTGACCCCGTTGCGCGGCTCCAAGCTGTGGCAACTGGCGGCGCTGAACCTGTGGCTCAGCGAACAAGGAATCTGATTGATGAAACCTCATGCAGCGGCTTACAACCAACGCCTACTGAGGGGCCAGGCGCCATCCTACGAGCGCCTGCAAGCCCGACTGGCCGAAGATGGCAGCCCGCAGAGCCCTGACCCCATCGCCGTGCATTGCGGCTGGGGGCGCCTGTTGATCGGGCACACCTTCGCCGACCCGTCGAGCCTGGCCCTGGAGTTGCTCAATGAGCAGGCCGGCGAACGGGACATCGCCCTGTACGTGGCCGCGCCCCAGCAGATCCTCGGCATCGATCCGCAGCAGCTGTTCCTCGACCCGTCTGACACCCTGCGCCTGTGGTTCACCGACTATCGCCCGGCGACCCGTGTGTTTCGCGGCTTTCGCATCCGCCGTGTGCAGAGCGACACCGATTGGGAGGCGGTCAACCAGTTATACCAAGCGCGCGGCATGTTGCCCATCGACCCCAACCGCCTGACGCCGCGCCATCAAGGTGGCCCGGTGTATTGGCTGGCTGAGGATGAAGACAGCGGCGCGGTGATCGGCAGCGTGATGGGCCTCAATCACCAGAAGGCGTTTCACGACCCGGAGAACGGCTCCAGCCTGTGGTGCCTGGCAGTCGACCCGCGTTGCACGCGCCCCGGCGTCGGCGAAGTGCTGGTGCGTCACTTGGTCGAGCATTTCATGAGCCGTGGCCTGAGCTACCTGGACCTGTCGGTACTGCACGACAACCGCCAAGCCAAGAACCTCTACGCCAAACTGGGCTTTCGCGCGCTGACCACCTTTGCGATCAAGCGCAAGAACGGCATCAACCAGCCGCTGTTCCTCGGCCCTGGTCCGCAGGCCGGGTTCAATCCGTATGCGCGGATCATTGTCGAAGAGGCGCATCGACGCGGCATCGACGTGCAGGTGGATGACGCCGATGCAGGCTTGTTCACCTTGAGCCACGGCGGTCGCCGCGTACGTTGCCGCGAGTCGTTGAGCGACTTGACCAGCGCCATCAGCATGACCCTGTGCCAGGACAAGAGCCTGACCCACAAGGTGCTCAAGGCCGCCGGCCTGCAACTGCCATCGCAACAATTGGCGGGCAGCGCCGATGACAACCTGGAATTCCTCGACGAACATCTGCGCGTCGTGGTCAAGCCGCTGGATGGCGAGCAGGGCCAAGGCGTGGCGGTGGATTTACAGACCATCGAGCAAGTGCAGCAGGCGATCGAAGCGGCGCAGCGGTTCGACAGCCGCGTGCTGCTGGAAAGCTTTCACGAGGGCTTGGACCTGCGCATCCTGGTGATCGGCTTTGAAGTGGTCGCCGCCGCGATCCGTCGCCCGGCTGAAGTGACCGGCGATGGGCATCACAGCATCGGTGCGTTGATCGAAGCGCAAAGCCGTCGCCGCCAGGCCGCCACGGACGGCGAAAGCAAAATCCCCATGGACGCCGAAACCGAACGCACCCTGCACGCCGCCGGCTACGACTACAACAGCATCCTGCCACGCGGCCAGACCCTGGCCGTGCGCCGCACCGCCAATCTGCACACCGGCGGTTGCCTGGAGGACGTCACTGCAATCCTGCACCCCACGCTGGTGGACGCCGCCGTGCGTGCCGCGCGCGCCCTCGACATCCCCATGGTGGGCCTGGACCTGATGGTGTCCGCCGCCGACCAGCCCGAGTACGTGTTTATCGAAGCCAATGAACGGGCCGGGCTGGCCAATCATGAACCGCAACCGACGGCTGAGCGGTTTGTGGATTTGTTGTTTCCGCACAGTTAGCTGACGGCTTGAGAGGTGCATTGCCTGACCTGGCGCCTTCGCGAGCAAGCCCGCTCCCACATTTACACCGCATTCCCCTGTGGGAGCGGGCGTGCTCGCGAAGGCACTGGCACAAGCACCACCTGACCATAAGCACAGAGGAGTCTTTATGAGCCGAACCATCCCCGAGCCGGACCTGAACTACCTGCAAAAAGTCCTGCTGGAAATGCTCGCCATCCCCAGCCCCACCGGGTTCACCGACACCATCGTGCGCTACGTCGCCGAGCGCCTGGAAGAGTTGGGTATCCCGTTCGAAATGACCCGGCGCGGCACGATCCGTGCCACCCTCAAGGGCCAGAAAAACAGCCCCGACCGCGCGGTGTCCGCGCATTTGGACACCATCGGCGCCGCCGTGCGGGCGATCAAGGACAACGGGCGCCTGACCCTCGCGCCAGTAGGCTGCTGGTCGAGCCGCTTTGCCGAAGGCAGCCGTGTGAGCCTGTTCACCGACAACGGCGTGATCCGTGGCAGCGTGTTGCCGTTGATGGCCTCCGGGCATGCGTTCAACACCGCCGTAGATGAAATGCCGGTGAGCTGGGACCACGTGGAGTTGCGCCTCGACGCCTACTGCGCCACCCGTGCCGATTGTGATTCCCTGGGCATCAGCGTCGGCGACTACGTGGCCTTCGACCCGCTGCCCGAATTCACCGAGAGCGGGCATATCAGCGCCCGCCACCTCGACGACAAAGCCGGCGTGGCCGCCCTGCTCGCCGCACTCAAGGCCATCGTCGACAGTGGCGAGCCGTTGCTGATCGACTGCCACCCGCTGTTCACCATCACCGAAGAGACCGGCAGCGGTGCGGCCGCCGCCCTGCCCTGGGATGTCAGCGAGTTTGTCGGCATCGACATTGCCCCCGTCGCCCCCGGCCAGCATTCCAGCGAGCATGCGGTCAGCGTGGCGATGCAGGATTCCGGCGGGCCGTACGACTATCACCTGTCGCGGCACCTGCTGCGGCTGGCGGCGGACAACGATCTGCCGGTACGCCGCGACCTGTTCCGCTACTACTTCAGTGATGCGCACTCGGCCGTGACCGCCGGCCACGACATCCGCACCGCCCTGTTGGCGTTTGGTTGCGATGCGACCCACGGCTACGAACGCACCCATATCGACAGCCTGGCGGCGTTGAGTCGCCTGCTGGGCGCATACATCCTCAGCCCGCCGGTGTTCGCCAGCGACGCGCAACCGGCCCAGGGTTCACTGGATCGGTTCAGTCACCAGCTGGAACATGAAACGCAAATGGAGAGCGACACGCGGGTACCGTCGGTGGACAGCCTGGTCGGTCAGAAATCCTGAGACTGGCAACCTGGGTCCCGGCGCAGTAGCATCGCCGGGATTCTCCAGCCGAGGCTTGTATGCTGATTCCCTACGACGCACTTGAAGTCGACACCCTGACCCGCCTCATCGAAGATTTCGTCACCCGTGACGGCACCGACAATGGCGACGACACGCCCCTGGAAACCCGCGTATTACGCGTGCGCCAAGCGCTGACCAAAGGCCAGGCGCTGATCGTGTTCGACCCGGAAAGCGAGCAATGTCAGTTGATGCTCAAGCACGACGTGCCCAAGCATCTGTTCGACTGAGAAGGTTATGGGTTGGTAACGGCGGGGGTTTCTGTGGCTTGGCGTTCGAGGATTTTCTGATACACCTCGGCACGATGCACATTGACCCCCACCGGCGCCTGGACGCCGAATTTCACCTGTGAGCCATTCAACTCGACGATGTGCAAGGCGATGTCATCGCCGATGGAGATGATTTCGCCTACAGCGCGGCTTAGTACCAGCATGGCGGTTGCCCTTTGAGAGTGACAGGACCTTGACCATGCGCGCTTGCAAGGGAGTGCAGCAATGGCTTGCGGCAAAATCAGGCGAGGCCTACATCAACAGGTAATTTACCTGACAGACTACGGCTAAAAATGTGGGAACGGGCTTGCTCACGAATGCGGTATATCGGCTACACATTCAGTGACTGACACTCCACTTTCGCGAGCAAGCCCGCTCCCACACAAGCCCGCTCCACATTTACACCAGGGCTGCGCTCAAGCTTTGGTGGCTTGCGCCTTGGCGCGCATCTTGTCGGCCATGGTGGTCATTTCGTCATACAGCAACTGCGGGTTCTTCTGCTTCAACGCCCAGGCCATCCGCCCCTGTTCGTGGGGCAAGATCATGAATTCGCCTTCAGCCACACGCTGGTAGATGTAATCGGCAATATCCGCCGCCGAAATCGGCGAGCTTTCGAGCAGTTTGCCTACCTGGGCCTTCATCGCCGGGGTCGGGCCACGGAACGAGTCCAACAGGTTGGTCTGGAAGAACGACGGGCACACCACATGCACCCCGACGTTCTGTTGCTTGAGCTCCACCAGCAGGCTTTCCGACAACGCCACCACACCGGCCTTGGCCACGTTGTAGTTGCTCATGGCCGGGCCCTGCATCAGCGCGGCCATCGAAGCGATATTGATGATGCGGCCCTGGCTCTTTTCCAGCAGCGGCAGGAACGCCTTGCAGCCCTTGACCACGCCCATCAGGTTGATTGCGATCTGCCAGTCCCAGTCCTCCAGGGACAGTTCGGCGAAGAACCCGCCCGAGGCCACACCGGCATTGTTGACGATCACATCGATGCCGCCGAGCTTGACTTCGCAAGCCTGGGCAAACGCGGTGAGCTGGCTGTAGTCGCGCACGTCGCAGCGTTGCACGAAGCCGTCGCCACCCGCCTCGCGCACCAGCTTGAGGGTTTCCTGCAAGCCCGGTTCGCTGACATCCGACAAGGCCAGCTGCCAGCCCTCGCGAGCCCAGCGCAGAGCGATTTCACGACCCAAGCCGGACCCGGCGCCAGTGATCATCATGCGATTTTGCATAGGAAGTAGCCTTGTGGTTCACGGAAGAAGTGATCGGCAGTGTAGCGAAGGTTATTCCTGCACCCACGCACCATCAGATTGATGAATGCCCCAGGCAAACCCACGGCCGGGTCGGAGCATTGACGCAGGGGTAAGTTCAATCTTTTTCAACTAAGTCGATGCTTTAAAAGAAATAAGCAAGTTTGCAAAAAGCTTTAAAAAAACTTGGAATTTTCCGCACAACAACACAGTCGGAGTTGTTAAGGCGCCTGCAATTAAACGTGCAAGCCTATCGCTCAATAACCAGAAGGAAGTAACCCATGAGCCTTATTCTGATCATCATCCTGATCCTCCTGCTGGTCGGCGGCCTGCCGGTATTCCCGCACTCCCGCAATTGGGGTTATGGCCCGTCGGGTATCCTCGGCGTCGTCCTGGTAGTGTTGCTGGTGCTGTTGTTACTCGGCCGGATATAAACACCAGGCAAAAAAAGAGGCCCTCTAGAGGGCCTCTTTTTTATTGCCGGTTAGTTAGTCCGGTTTGCCATCCACGACGCCAGCGGTGTTATCCAACAGGCTCTTGGTGGCGGTCTGCAGGAACGACTCAAGTTTCTGCTTGAGTGCGGCCTCGTCCGGCGAATCGGGAATCACTTTACCAGTCGGCTCGGCGCCCAGTTCGTATTCCCACAGCTTCGGTGGCATTTCCTTGGGCAGTACCAGGATGCGGTCTGCGGTGACCAGGGCCACGGTCTGATCGCTGCCCGAAGGCTTGATCACGCCGAAGCCCTTGTCGCCTTCCGGCAGGTTCAGCAGGTCACGGCCCCAGCACTGGTGCAGGGTGTCGCCACCCAGGCGGCCCATGATGGTCGGCACGATGTCGATCTGGGTGCCCACGGTGTGGTCACGCTCGCCGAACTTTTCCTGCACGCCCGGTGCGATCATCAGCATCGGCACGTTGAAGCGGCCCAGGTCCATCTCGGTGATCTGCTGTTCGTTGCCGAAGCCGTGGTCGCCCACGATGACGAACAGGGTTTCCTTGAAGTACGGCTCTTTGCGGGCCTTCTCGAAGAACTGGCCCAGGGCCCAGTCGGAGTAGCGCATGGCCGTCAAATGCTCGTTGAGGCTGCCACGGTCGGTGACCTTCTCGACCGGCAATGGGGTCGGCAATGCGTACGGCGTGTGGTTGGACAGGGTTTGCAGCAGGGCATAGAACGGCTTGCCGCCTTCACGGGCTTTCAACTCTTCCAGGCCACGGTTGAACATGTCCTGGTCGGACACACCCCACGTCGGGTCGGAGAACACCGGGTCGACGAAGTCGTTACGGCCGATGAAGTTGGTCATGCCCTGGTTGCTGAAGAAACCCGACTGGTTGTCCCAGGCGAAATCGCCGTTGTAGACATACACGTCGTCAAACTTGCGCGCGCTGAGCAGCTGCGGCAGGCCCGACAGCTTGTGGCTGCCTTCCGGGGTCTGCATCAGGTATTCGAAGCCCGGCAGGTTCGGGAAGCAGGCCATGGTGGCAAACATACCCTGGTGGGTGTGGGTGCCGTTGGAGAAGAAACGGTCGAACAGCAGGCCTTCCTTGGACAGTTTGTCGAAGTACGGCGTGATGTTGCCCGGACGGCCCAGGGCGCCCACCGAGTGACCGGCGAAGCTTTCCATCAGGATCACGACCACGTTCTTGATCGGCAGTGTCTTCTCGGCCGGTGGCGTGTAGTCGCGGCGCACGGCAGCGGTGTCGGTATCCACCAGTTTTTCCTGTGGCAGTACCAGCATGTCGCGCACGGTCTGGGTCGCCAGCGGCTGGTCCAGGGTGGCCTTCCAGATGTTCGAACGATCTTCGGAGAAGCGCGACTTGGCCGCCGCGATCAGCGACAACGTGCCGTTGAGGCCCAGTTGGTTGGCGAAGTTGGAGTCGGTGGTGTACACGTCACCCCAACGCAGCGGCGGGCCCTGGCGCAGGGTGCCGCGGGCGGCGACAACGGCGATCAACAGGCAGACCACGAACACCGCGATGCGGCTGTACCACGGCGCCACCTGGCGGGTGCCGATGCTGCCGCCGCTGAATGGGCCGCGTGGGCGTGTCGCACGGTCGGCGCCTTTGAAGGCGATGCTCAGGATCAGCGTGCCCACGGCCCAGGCCAACAGGTAGCGCACCACCGGGAAACCGTACCAGAGCATGCTCATCACGGTTTTCGGGTCTTCCTTCACGTACTGGAAGACCAGGCCGTTGAGGCGCTGGTGGAACTCGCGGTAGAAGTCCATTTCCATCAGGCCGAGGAACAGCGCGATGCTCGACGCCACCGTCAGCCAGAACCGGAAGAACCCGCGCGCGGCCATGGCCCGTACGCTGAACAATGCCAGCAGCAGCGGGATGATCAGGTAGACCACCAGGCGGATGTCCAGGCGCAGGCCATTGCCGAACGCTTCGAGGAAGGTCGAGGCCGGTGTGTCGAGGATCATCTCGCGGTTGTACACCAGCAGCGCCAGGCGCAGCAGCGAGAACATCACCATCATGACCAGTGCGCAGAGCAGCGTGTACGCCAGATGGGATTTGACGGTCGGTTGCAGCAGGCGAGTTGAAGCTCGCTGCTGATTCAGGGCGTCCGGGTTTGCCATGTCGTTTTAGGACCCATTGGAAGTTTAAGTGGCTGGATAATGCAGTGGCGCGAATGGTGCCCGATCAACAGCAGCAAGGCTATTAATTACTGAGCGCGCACACCTGCCCCACCGTGACGGCACTTGAGATAGAGCCCCGGCGGGAAGGAAATCTGGCGAATTGTCTTGGATGGAATGTGAAAATTGTGTGTAGCGAATATTTCGATACACAAATCTCATGACTGTACTGAAACCATTGTGGGAACGGGCTTGCTCGCGGATACGGCGTGTCAGTCACAGATGCTTTGACTGGCACACCCCATTCGCGAGCAAGCCCGCCCCCACATCGACGGCGCTTGCTCTAGATCCTTTGAGTGATCAGATGCGCACGTTGCCCCGTGGCCCGGCGATGGCCCAGATGATCAAGCCCAGTACCGGCAACAACAGGATCAACAGAATCCACAGCACTTTGGCACCGGTGCTCGCGCCGCTTTTGAACACGTTGATGATCGCCCAGATGTCCAGCGCAAGGATGATCAGCCCGATCAAGCCATTAAAAGTGGAACCCATGGTGTCGCTCCTAAAGTGAGGGCATGCACTTGTAGGATAGTCAGCCCTGACGGGGGTTCCGTTTTATTTCAGACGTGTAGGGCGATTCGTAGAGCTTCCAGCGAAGGCTCGGCCTTGATGCCGACTTCGGCACACAGTTCCAGCACGCGCGGCAGGTCGTTGCCGTACACCAGCACCGCCTGGATCTCGTCATCCAGCAATTCGCTGAAGTTGAGCAGCACGTAGCCACCGTCTTGTGGGCTCAGGGCGCTCATCTGGATCTGGATGCGGTTCAGTGCGGTCAGGGCTTCAGTCTTGGCCAGTTGCTTGGGCTTGAGGTTGAACGCCACGCCCGGGCCGAAGGAGGCGACGATCTGCGCGAACAGGTCGCCATAGGTGTCGGCCTGGAACAGCACGGTGTCCGGCAGGCTGCCGACCACAACCCATTCACCCAGTGGGATCGGGAAGCTGTCGTCGTAGTTGATGTCCGGGTTGGCCGCCAGAAACGCCGCCGGGTCCGCGTAGGCCTGGGCCGCTTCGTCGGCGATGCGCGCCACCTCGTCCTCACCCATGACGCCGGCGCTGATTTTGCTGATGAGTTCGACGAGGGCGGTTTTCATGGCGATGGTCCTGTGGCGGGCGGGTTTTCGAGGGCGCGTAGCCTACACCAGTTTCTGCAAGCGCGCCGCCGTATCCACCGCGCCCATGGTGTGTGCCGCCGCCAGTGCGGTGGCGCCCTGGGCGTCAGCGGCCTGGGGGTTGGCGCCCTGGCCGAGCAGGTAGTCGAGCATTTCGACGCGGTTGAACATCGCCGCCAGCATCAACGCGGTACGCCCATCGGAAGACGCCGCATCCACCGGCGCGCCGCCTTCGATCAGCGCCTTGACCACGTCCAGGTTGCCCTTGAACGCGGCGCCGGCAATCGGCAGCTGGTTCTTGTCGTTGGGGATCTGCGGGTCGGCCTTGAATTCCAGCAGCACTTTTACCGCTTCGGCATGGCCGTGGTACGCCGCGAGCATCAACAAGGTGTCACCATTGTGGTTGCGCAGGTTGGCCGGCAAGCCCTTGGCCAGCAGCGCGGCGAGCATCGCGGCGTCGCCCCGGCGCGCGACATCAAAGACCTGTTCGGCAAATTCGGCGGCTTCGGTTTCGGTCATTTGTTTGGACATGTGAGGGGCTCCTTGTCTGATGCTGTATAGGGCGCCAGTGTCGCTACGGAGTTCCTCACTGTCATGGTTTTTTTGCCAAAAGCCGCCATAGGCAGAATCAATAACGCGGCTTTTAATAACGGAAGTGGCCGCCCTGGATCTGCGCCAACAACTGCCCGGTCACCGGCACATAGCAGTCGGAGCCCGGCAACCAGGCGTAGACCGGGTCGTTTCCGGCTTTGTCCGGGTCGAACGCCTCCTCCTTGAGCTTGACCTTCTGGTACTTGAAGGTCCCGGTGGTCTCCATCTTCACCTTGATCCGCAGGAACAGCGGCACCGCATAGTGCGGCAACTGGCCGTGGGCAAATTGCAGCAACTCGCGCATGTCCAGCGAAGCCAGCGACTCGCTTGGGGTAATCGCAACCATGCCTGCGCGGCCGTTGGTGTTTTCGATCTCCACCCCGTAGGCCACCACCTCGGCGATCTGCGGGTGTTGCAGCAGGATGTTCTCGACCTCGGTGGTGGAGACGTTCTCGCCCTTCCAGCGATAGGTGTCCCCCAGGCGATCGACAAACTGCGCATGGCCAAAGCCGATGCTGCGCAGCAAATCGCCGGTGTTGAAGTAACGGTCACCCTTCTCGAACACGTCGGTGAGGATTACCTTGCGGTTCTTTTCCGGATCGGTGTAGCCATCGAACGGGGATTTTTCATCGATGCGCGCCAGCAATAGGCCCTGCCCGCCCGTCTGCACCTTGCGCATAAAGCCATCGCTGCCACGCAACGGCTCACCGCTGTCGTGGGCGTAGTCCACCAGCGCCCAGTGTTGCAGGCAAAAGCCGATGGTGTTGTCGAAATTCAGTACGTTGGTGAAGCCGATGTTACCGTCGCTGGCGGCATACAACTCGCAGATATGCTCGACGCCATAGCGCTGCTTGAACTGCGCCCACACGCCGGGACGCAGGCCGTTGCCGACCATCTTGGTCACGCGGTTGTCACGGTCGTTTGCGCTGGCAGGCTGGTCGAGCAGGTAGCGGCACAACTCGCCGACATACCCCAAGGTGGTTGCGTTGAACTTGCGCACATCGTCCCAGAACTGGCTGGCGCTGAATTTGCGCCGGATGGCGAAACCCGACGCGCCGACAATCGCCGAGCCCCAGCACACACACAGGCCGGTGGCGTGATACAGCGGCAAGGTGCAATAGAGGACGTCGTCCGGGCCCATGTCCAGGGCAATGCTGCCGAAACTGACGGCGGTCTTGGTCCAGCGCCCGTGCTTCATGATGCCGGCCTTGGGCAGGCCCGTGGTGCCGGAGGTGTAGATATAGAAGCAGGGGTCATTGAAAAAGATCTGCGCGGTGCTGGCCGGGTTGCCCTCCGGGCTCTCGGCGCTGGCGGCCAGCAGGTCGACATAACCCGCAGGCAGCGCACTCGAGGCCTGATCGGCGACAAACCAGGTGCGCTCGGCCGGGATCGCCACGTGTTCACGTACCGCGTCATAGGGCCCAACCAATTCCGCCCCCACCACAATCGCCACCGGCCTCACCAGGTTCAGGCTGTGCACCAGCGCGGCCTGGGTCTGCGCGGTATTCAGCATCGCGCAGACGCCGCCGATCTTGGCCACGGCCAGCACGTTCAGCAGCAATTCGGGACGGTTTTCGATAAACAGCGCCACCACGTCACCCTTGCGGATGCCTTGGGCCTGCAGGTGATGAGCGATACGGTTGGCGCGGCGGTTGGTTTCGCGGTAGCTGAGCACCTGATCGCCGTACAACAACGCGATGCCGTCCGGATTGCGCAAGGTGGCCTGCTCGAAGTGCCAGCCCAGGCCGCAGGGCTGCGCCGGGTCGGTGACGTTGGCGGCACGCATGCCACGCAGGACCCGCGGCAAGGCGCGAACAATGGCGGGCACCTTACGCAGCAGCATGCCCCAACTGATCATGTCGTTTTGCGGGTGGCTCATGGAGGAACGTCCTTTTTCTTATTGTTCGTATGCGTTGCAGGAAAATACGTCAGCCGTTCTGGCGCTGTACACGCGGGATTTGAAAAGTTTTGTATCCCATCGGGCAGGCCATGAAAAAAAGGAATTTAGCGACGCGCAGGCAGTCTTTAAACATATCGGCACGCCAAAGCACCGCCCTGAGCAGCGCAAAATGCAGGATGCATGATGGCCATTCATGCAAATTGCACGAAAACGAAAATTTCCATTTTTTATATCTTATTGATTTATAACGATATTTTTCAATATCACTAGATGGCACAATCACTGCACCTATCACTCCATGCTTGCCAACTTGAGCCAACGGAGCTGATAGACATGAGCCTGATCCAAGATAAATTCGCTTCAGTATTCTCCAACTACGACGTCACCACTCAGCCACGTCCCGACGGCGGCATCCTGTTGACCCTGCGCAACAGCGAAGGCAAGCAGGTCAAGCGCTCGATCTCTTACCAGCAATTGCACACCGCCGACCAACTGACGTGGGTGATCAGCGCGATTCGCCGCGACCTGGCCGAACAAGCCAGCGATCTGCCGCAGATTTCCATGCTGCAAAGCCAGAACCGCTTTGCCTTGCCGACTTATCACTCAGCCTGAGTGACAGGTACAAAAAGGCCGCGACGCCCCCAGGTGTCGCGGCCTTTTTTTTCGGTTCAGCACAGCCCTTGGCGTGCCGCTGCATTCAGCGCCTGTACGCGGTTGTTGACGTCCAGCTTGCCGTAGATATTGCGCAGGTGGAACTTGACCGTGGCTTGAGAGGTGCTGCGAATCTGGCTGATCTCCCAGACGGTCTTGCCCTCCGAAGCCCATCGCAGGATGACCCGCTCCGTGGGCGTCAAGGGCTTGCCGGACAAGTTCAGACGTCTTCTCACAGCGGTGGGCACGGAATACGGCAACGATTCCTCGGGGACGCTCATGAGGTGCTCTCCTTTTTATTAGCTGATGCTCCATCACCCTTCGGATTGCTCCTATTGACAGGCGATATAAACACTGAGGCCGGAGAGCGTTACATAACGAATAGTATTAGTGCGTAGGGTCAACAATAAACATCCGAACCCTACAACTAAATAAGGCACTTCCCACAGAAACTTCCACCTTGCCAGGGTTGAACATTCAAGGATTAGTGCTTAGTCATCCAAACCGGGAAACCGTCGGGCAATGTCATCGCCGCTGAACTCGGGGACCCGGACAGTCGTTGCATTGAACAAACGCAGTGCCACTACGTGCGGGTTCTCCCCCATGTCAAACCAATGTGGCAATCCGGCCGGGACGACCAGCAGGTCGTTTTTCTCACAACGCACGGCGTACACGTAGTCGCCAATGTGCAGGCTAAACAAGCCTTGGCCGGCGAGGAAAAAACACGCGGCGTCTTCACTGTAACGATGCTCATCGAGGAACTGCGCACGCAGCTGCGCCTTTTGCGGATGATCGCCGCTGACACTGAACACTTGTACGCCTGCATAACCCGAAGCGTCGATCTGCGCCTGGTACGCCGCGATCATTTGCGCGTCGCTGGCGCCCTTTTCGATAGGGCTCGGCTGCCAACGCTCGAAACGCACGCCATGCTCGGCCAACGTCACCGCGATGTCATCGAGGTGGGTCAGGACTTTGTTCGGGGTATCCGGCGAAGCAACGTGGTAGACGGCGACATAACTCATTGCACGGTTCCTTTGTTGGGCTCTTGCAATCGAAGGCCAATGATAATGGCGGCGGCCAGCGCCGCGATGCTGGCAATACTAAAGGTCAGGGTCGGCCCCAACAGGTTCCAGCTGTAGCCGGAGTACAACGCGCCCAGCGCGCCGCCGGTGCCAGCCAGTGCGGCGTACAGCGCCTGGCCCTGGCCTTGTTGTTTGGCGCCGAAGCTGCGTTGCACAAAGGCAATCGCCGCCGCATGAAAGCTGCCGAAGGTGGCGGCATGCATCACCTGCGCCAGCAACAGCACCCAGAAAAATTCGGCAAACGTGCCCAGGAGCAACCAGCGCAGCGCCGCCAACAAAAAGCTCGCCAGCAGCACCCGACGGATGGAAAAGCGCGTGAGGATGCGGCTCATGCCCAGGAACATCAGCACCTCAGCCACTACGCCCAACGCCCAGAGCAGGCCGATCACCCCACGGGCGTAGCCCAAATGTTCAAGGTGCAGCGTAAGAAAGGTGTAGTACGGGCCATGGCTCATTTGCATCAGCGCCACGCAGGCATAAAACGCCAGCACGCCAGGGCTGCGCAATTGCTTGAGGAAACCATCGCCGGCCAAGCGGTTGCCGTGGCTGGCGGGTTGCGCGTTCGGCACCCACAGGCTGGCGCCGATGATGCCGGCCATGATCACCACGACCACCACCGGGTAAATATCCAGGCTCAGCCAGTCGAACAGGCGCCCCATGATGACCACGGTGAGGATAAAGCCGATGGAACCCCACAGGCGGATCTGGCTGTAGCGCGCGGTCTGTTGTTGCAGGTGGGCCAGGGTGATCACTTCAAACTGCGGCAGCACCGCATGCCAGAAGAAGGCGTGCAGAGCCATAACCAGGGCCAGCCAGGCGTAGGTCTTGCTGACGAAGATCAGGGAAAAACTGATAAGGGTGCACACCGCGCCGAACCGCACGATGGCCAGGCGCCGCCCGGTGTAGTCGCCGAGCCAGCCCCACAGGTTGGGCGCCACGCAGCGCATCAACATGGGGATGGCCACCAGCTCGCCGATGCGCGCGCTGGTGAATCCCAGGTGGTCGAAGTACAGGGCCAGGAATGGCGCGGTCGCCCCCAGCAAGGCGAAATAGAACAGGTAGAAGCTGGAGAGGCGCCAGTAGGGGAGCGTCATGTCTGTTGGGGTTGGGGCTGCTTCGCAGCCCACAGAGAGCAAGCTCCCTCGCCACAACAGGCTGTCACAGTTGGCCCAGCACCGGGGTGTCGACGCGGACGTCGGCGTTTTGCCCACGATTGCGCAGCAGGTGGTCCATCAGCACGATGGCCATCATGGCTTCGGCAATCGGCGTGGCACGGATGCCGACGCACGGGTCATGACGCCCCTTGGTGATCACGTCCACCGGGTTGCCGTGTACGTCAATGGAACGGCCCGGCGTGGTGATGCTCGACGTGGCCTTCAGCGCCAGGTGCGCCACGATCGGCTGGCCGGACGAAATGCCACCGAGGATGCCGCCGGCATTGTTGCTGAGGAAACCTTGCGGGGTCAGCTCGTCACGGTGCTCGGTGCCGCGCTGGGACACGCAGGCAAAGCCGGCGCCGATTTCCACTCCTTTCACGGCGTTGATGCTCATCAGCGCATGGGCCAGTTCGGCGTCGAGGCGGTCGAAGATCGGCTCGCCCAGGCCCGGTTTCACGCCCTCGGCAACCACGGTGATCTTGGCGCCGACCGAATCCTGGTCGCGGCGCAACTGGTCCATGTAGGCTTCCAGTTCCGGCACCTTGTCCGGGTCGGGGCTGAAGAAGGCGTTGTCTTCGACGCTGTCCCAGGTCTTGAACGGGATCTCGATCGGGCCCAGCTGGCTCATGTAGCCACGGATCACGATGCCCTGGGTGGCCAGGTATTTCTTGGCAATGGCACCCGCGGCCACGCGCATCGCGGTTTCGCGCGCCGAGCTGCGGCCACCGCCACGGTAGTCGCGCTCGCCGTATTTGTGGTGGTAGGTGTAGTCGGCGTGGGCCGGGCGGAACAGGTCCTTGATCGCCGAGTAGTCCTTGGACTTCTGGTCGGTGTTGCGGATCAACAGGCCGATGGCGCACCCGGTGGTGCGGCCTTCGAACACGCCGGAGAGGATCTCGACTTCGTCCGGCTCCTGGCGCTGGGTGGTGTGGCGGCTGGTGCCGGGCTTGCGGCGGTCGAGGTCACGCTGCAGGTCTTCCAGGGACAGCTCGAGGCCGGGCGGGCAGCCGTCGACAATGGCGACCAACGCCGGGCCATGGCTTTCGCCCGCGGTGGTGACAGTGAACAGCTTGCCGAAGGTATTGCCGGACATGCAGGGCGCTCCGTGAAATCAGTTGTAATCACTCAGGGGTGATAACCAAGCGCGCCAGTATACGCGGGCCAACCGACTAGTTCATCCTCGAAACCTTCCGGGTAGACATTGGTCGAACCGGCACCTCCTACGATGATGGCGCGATGATGCTTCGAGTTTTACTGCTGACCCTCACCCTGTTTACCGCCGTGGCCCATGCCGCCTCCCCCGTGGTGCTGCAACGGCCGATCAGCCTGGACACCGGCAGCGGCGAGCTGTTTGGTTCATTGCTGCTGCCCCAATCCGACAAACCGGTGCCAGTGGTGCTGATCATCGCCGGTTCCGGCCCCACCGACCGCAATGGCAACAGCGCCGACGGCGCCCGCAACGACAGCCTCAAGCGCCTGGCCTGGGTACTGGCGCGGCACAACATCGCCAGCGTGCGCTACGACAAGCGCGGCGTCGCCGCCAGCCTGGCCGCCACCCCCGACGAACGCAACCTGACCCTCGACGCCTACGTGGCCGACGCCGTGGCCTGGGGCAAGCTGCTCAAGGCCGACCCGCGCATGGGCCCGCTGGTCGTGCTGGGACATAGCGAAGGTGCATTGGTCGCGGCCCTCGCCGCGCCGCAGCTGGAACCGGCGGGAGTGATTTCGTTGTCCGGCAGTGCAAGGCCAGTCGATCAGGTGATCCGCCAACAGTTGGCCGATCACCTGCCCCCTGCCCTGCTGCTGCGCAGCAATCAAATCCTCGACCACCTCAAGGCCGGCCAGGTGGATGCGGACGTACCGGACCCGTTGCAAGGTATTTTCCGACCGAGTGTGCAACCGTATCTGATCAGCCTGTTCCGCGCCGACCCATCGGCCGCCTTTGCCAGACTGGATATGCCGGCGCTGATCATCCAGGGCACCAACGACATCCAGGTAGGCGTGGCGGATGCCCGGCAACTGAAGCAGGCCAAGCCCGACGCGCAGCTCGTGCTGATTGAGGGCATGAACCACGTGATGCGCATCGTGCCCAACGACGTGAAGCAGCAATTGGCCTCCTACAACAACCCGCAATTACCCCTCGCCGCCGAGCTGGGCAACCGCGTGGTGCGCTTTATCGCCGGACTTCAGCCCCGTTAAGCGACAATTTGCCTCCAGTCCTGCAGAAAGCGGCCGATAAGCGGGTGTCGACCGCAAAAAGACTGTCGACTTGCAGGGCTTGGACAGGATCGCGCCGCATGACAACCACAGAAGCAACACCGGAACCCACCGCCGACACCAAGGCTGAAAACACCGAGGCCGTCGACGCGGCGCCCCTGCCGTGGGCGGATGTTCAGGCCGAGCATTTCAAGATGCTGCGCCTCGCGCCCCTGGCCACCGACCGTGCGACCGGCGTGCGGCCGCTGCGTTTCGTGCAATTTGGCTATGCCGAGCGCAATGACGCGCATCACAGCCTGTTGCGCATGGTCATCCAGTTGCCGGGGCAACGGGTGCGCCGCGAGCAGAATCACCTGGATGTGTGGGTTGATCACGATAAACACCGCGTGCACTTCGGCCCGGGCAACAGCCTCGAAATCGAACCGCCCAACCGCGGCCTGGGGCGCTTCCTGGTGGCCCAAGGCGCGGCGTGGGCGAAGAAACGATGGGCCAGCTACCGCATCGACGGCGTAGACCTGTCCAACAAGGACGCGCTGAACGAAGCAACGCGCCTGCGTCGCGACCACTTCCTGCGGGTCCACGGTTTTGATGTGGCCTACGCCGATGTGCAGCACCTCAAGGGCAACGTGCAGCCGGGCAAGGTCGGCGATGTGCTAGAGAGCTGGAACACCGAGAAGGTGCAGTTCGTCGAGATCCTTGAAGCGGCGCAGATGCTGCAACAGGCTGAGCAGAACCTGGCGGAGCAGGAAATCAAGCTGCGCAAGGAAGAGGAAAAGGTCACCAAGTTCAAGCGCGAAGACAGCGGGCTGCGCTTTACCATTACCTGCCTGGTGGCGTTTACCGTGTTCCAGGCGGGGCTGCTGATCTGGATTGCCACGCACCGCTGACAGCGGGGTGAAATGCAATCAACCTGTGGAAACGGGCTTGTGTGGGAGCGGGCTTGCTCGCGAAAGCCGTAGATCAGCCAATACATCCGATGACTGGTCCACCGCATTCGCGAGCAAGCCCGCTCCCACACTGCCCCTGTTCCTACAGGGATAGACGGGTCAGACCCTGGCGGCAAACACCGCCTGATGCTGGCGGCACTGCTCCGCCGTCAGCATGAACACCCCGTGCCCACCGCGCTGGAAGTCCAGCCAGGCAAAGTCGACTTCCGGGTACAACGCCTCGACATGCACCTGGCTATTGCCCACTTCAACGATCAACAGGCCCTTCTCGTTCAGATGATCCGCCGCTTCGGCCAGCATGCGCCGCACCAGGTTCAAACCATCGTCACCGCAGGCCAGGCCCAACTCAGGCTCGTGCTGGTATTCGTCGGGCATGTCGGCGAAGTCTTCAGCGTCCACATACGGCGGGTTCGACACGATCAGATCAAAGCGCTGGCCCGGCAGGCCATCGAAACCGTCACCCTGCACGGTGTAGACGCGCTCATCGACGCCATGGCGCTCGATATTCTGGTTGGCCACTTCCAGCGCTTCGAAGGACAGGTCAGCCAGTACCACTTCGGCGTCCTGGAACTCGTAAGCACAGGCGATACCGATGCAACCGGACCCCGTGCACAGGTCGAGAATGCGTGCCGGCGCCTGGGCCAGCCAGGGTTCGAAGCGGTTTTCGATCAGCTCGCCAATGGGTGAGCGCGGGATCAGCACGCGCTCATCGACGATAAACGACATGCCGCAGAACCACGCCTCCTTCAACAGGTAGGCGGTAGGAACACGCTCGTGGATACGGCGATGCAGCAAGCGCTGCACATGGGAGACTTCCTCTTCTTCGAGATTGCAGTCCAGGTAGCTGTCGGCAATTTCCCACGGCAAATTCAAGGCACCAAGCACCAATTGGCGGGCTTCGTCCCAGGCATTGTCGGTGCCATGGCCAAAAAACAGGTCTTCCCCATGGAAACGGCTGACAGCCCAACGGATGTGGTCGCGCAAGGTGCGCAGGCGGGAAGTGATCACGGGGGCAGACTCCTGGAAAAAACGACTGGCGATTCTAGCAGCCTTCGCCTGTACCGACGATGTACGAAACGCCGCCGCCATCCGTCGGATTTCATCCAAATTGCCATCATTGCGTTAAACAAGCCCACCTCTTGACATCGCTGCACGTCAACAACGGCGTACCTTACGATGGTAGCGATTCACAGAACCGCTCAGCCAGTGGACAATGTCGCAAAAGCCCCCCTCACAGGAGCCCCAGAATGTCCGTTCCAAAGACGATGTTTCAACTCAGCGGTCGCGGTTACGCAGCAGCCAATCTCAACCATGCGACCCTCGTGATCATCGACGCCCAGAAGGAATACCTCAGCGGCCCACTCGCCCTCTCGGGCATGGACGCCGCGGTCGACAACATCAAGCAACTGGTTGCAGCGGCGCGCCACGCCGGGCGCCCGATTGTGCATGTGCGTCACCTGGGCACCGTCGGCGGCCTGTTCGACCCTCAGGGCGAGCGCGGCGAGTTCATTCCTGGCCTTGAGCCAGTGGGCGACGAAACCATCATCGGCAAGCTGCTACCCAGCGCCTTCCACGGCACCGGCCTGGAAAAACACCTGCAAGACCTGGGGTCCCTGGACTTGATCGTGGCCGGTTTCATGAGCCACTCCAGCGTCAGCACCACCGTGCGCGCCGCCAAGAACCTGGGCTTTCGCTGCACCCTGGTGGAAGACGCCTGCGCCACCCGCGACCTGCCCTACAAAGGTGGCATCCTGAGCGCCGAACACGTGCAGCAAACCGAAATGGCCATCATGGCCGACAACTTCGCCACCCTCGCGTTGACCAAAGATCTGATCTGATCGTCCTGCCGGTGAGCGGCGTGTTTATGGCCCCGCTCATCCGCAAAGCCTTCTCATTTGGCGCATTTAGCCCTCCCCCCGGAACAACCTGTGTATTGTCCGGTCGAAGGGCCGATACCCTGGAGGAAAGGTCGGAATGAAGATATCCGATGGTTTTGATGCTCGTCGCTTGCGCCCCAAGGGCCCGAGCAACTGGCGTCTGCGCCTGGTGGCGGGCTTTGCTGCGCTGCTGGCGATCGTAGGTCTGTTGTTGGCCGGTGCTGGTGGCGCCGGTTTATTTGGCCACTCACCGGCCCTTGGCGAACTGAATGCCAGCCCCGGCGGCTCGGCGATTCTGCTGGGGACCGGGCTGCTGGTACTGTGGTTGGGAGTGTGGTTGTGGCGACGCAGCCGTCGGAAAATGCGCCAACCGTTGTCGCTGAACATCTCCGCACACCTGATGAAAAAGCACGACTGATGGCGCTTGGATAGCGTTTCCTGCGCCCTGGCCGCCGCGATTTAGGTAAACTGCCCGCCCTTCGCGGAGGCTGACATGCAAGACGACGATTTTTCCCTGTTCAAAAACGAGCTGCGCGGCGTCAAGCCGATCAAGCACGACCGTGCCGACACCGGCAAACCCAAGGCCGACCGCGCGCAGATCGCCAAGCTGCGCCAGGCCGCGACCGTGCGCACCGATGCCACCACCGTGGATGGCCTGTCGGACCAGTTCGTGATCGATGTCGGCCCCGAAGACGAACTGATGTGGGCCCGCGACGGCGTGCAGGAAAGCCAGATGCGCAAGCTCAAGGTCGGGCAGATCCCCTTCGAAGGCAGCCTCGACCTGCACGGCATGACCGTGGAGAAAGCCCGCGAAACCCTCTGGGCCTTCCTCGCCGAAGCGACCAAATTCGAGATCCGCTGCGTGCGCGTCACCCACGGCAAGGCCGTGCGGCTCGATGGCAAGCGCCCGATGATCAAAAGCCACGTCAACACCTGGCTGCGCCAGCATGCCCAAGTGCTCGGCTTCACCTCATGCCAGGCCCGCCATGGTGGGGCCGGTGCGGTGTATGTGATGCTCAAGCGCACCATGATGGAAGGGCGTGACGAGTAACCGGTGCCATCGTCAGGCTTGCAGCGTTGTGTCCGCCACCGTAACCTTGCGCTTTGCAAAAATCCCACAGGTAGTTTCATGTCCCTGGAACAGAATTACACCGCGATCCTCGGCCAACTCGGCGAGGACGTTTCCCGCGAGGGCCTGCTCGACACGCCAAAGCGTGCCGCCAAGGCGATGCAGTACCTCTGCCGCGGTTATGAGCAGACCCTGGAAGAAGTCACCAACGGTGCCTTGTTCAGCTCTGACAACAGCGAAATGGTGCTGGTCAAGGACATCGAGTTGTACTCGTTGTGCGAACACCACCTGCTGCCGTTCATCGGCAAGGCCCACGTCGCGTATATCCCGAGCGGCAAAGTGCTGGGCCTGTCGAAGGTCGCGCGGATTGTCGACATGTACGCGCGCCGCCTGCAGATCCAGGAGAACCTCAGCCGCCAGATCGCCGATGCCGTGATGCAAGTCACCGGCGCCCTGGGCGTGGCCGTGGTGATCGAGGCCAAGCACATGTGCATGATGATGCGTGGTGTGGAGAAACAGAATTCGTCGATGATCACTTCGGTGATGCTGGGTGAGTTCCGCGAAAACGCGGCGACCCGCAGCGAATTCCTCAGCCTGATCAAGTAAGCGGCTGGGTAGGAAAAAACCGGCGTTCATCGTCGGTTTTTTTTCGCCTGCAGAAATCAGGTAAGCTGCGGCCCCTTCTTCATGGGCAAGAGGTTTCAGCCATGTTCGTCAAAGCACTTCGTGTGGGCCTCGGCCACATCATCATCGCGGGCGACTTTCTAACGCGCCCAAGCAAAAAGCAGCGTTCGGCCGAGCAACAGGCTCAGGTCAACGCAGCGGCCAAGGAGTTGACGCTGTATCAGTTCCACGCCTGCCCGTTCTGCGTGAAGACCCGCCGCACCCTGCACCGCCTGAATGTGCCGGTGGCGTTGAAGGACGCGAAAAACAACGAACAGGACCGCCAGACCCTGCTGGAGCAAGGCGGCAAGATCAAGGTGCCGTGCCTGCGCATTGAAGAACATGGCCAGGTCACGTGGATGTATGACTCCAAGGTGATCATTGATTACCTGGACAAGCGGTTTGCCGCGATCTGACAGGCTGGCACAGATCAAAATGTGGGAGCGGGCTTGCTCGCGAATGCGGTGTGTCAGTCACAGATATTTCAACTGACACACCGCATTCG
>NZ_JAPFHC010000023.1:0-99018 GCF_059803535.1 Pseudomonas sp. RP-B7 | reverse complement strand
AACCTGTAAACCATGTCCCCGGTTAGATATGTAAACGATGTCCCCGGTTTGTACCGGGGCAAGCCCGCTCACTACAGGGTCAGTCGTTTTCGTGGGTCAGCTCGAGCACCCGGTCTACCAGCTTGTTGATGCCCGACGCCACCTCGCTGATGCTTTTGCCCACCATATAGGCCGGTGTGCTCACCAGCCTGCGCGCCGTGTCCTCGACGATGTCGTCCACCGCGCATTCCTGGTGGGTGGCGCCCATCTTGTCCAGGGCCGCTGCCGTGTCAGCGCAATTGCCGATGGTGCAGGTCACGCCGGGGCCGTAGATCTTCGCGGCCAGGGCCGGGGAGATGCAGATCAGTCCTACCGGCTTGCCCGCTTCGGCAAAGGCTTCGGCCAACGCCAGTACCTGCGGGTTGACGCTGCAACCGGCGCCTTCCACGGCAAAGTTCGACAGGTTTTTCGCCGCCCCAAACCCTCCGGGCACGATCAGCGCGTCGAAGTCGGCGGCGTTGGCCTCGCCAATGTCCTTCACGTCACCGCGAGCGATACGTGCCGACTCCACCAGTACATTGCGCGACTCGGGCATTTCTTCGCCGGTGAGGTGGTTGATCACGTGCAGTTGCGCAATGTCCGGGGCAAAGCATTGGACCTGAGCGCCGCGCTGGTCCAGACGCAGCAGGGTGATCACGCTTTCGTGGATTTCGGCGCCGTCGTACACGCCGCAGCCGGAAAGGATCACTGCAATTTTTTTGCTCATGGGCATTTCTCCTAGGGTCTTGGCGTTAAATGTCTACTAATTTGTCACCTGTTGCCAATGGGCTCTCGCGGCGCTACACCTACTCTAGATGTAACAAAAATAGACCGGACTAGCCCATGGACTTCGTGCCTTACGCGGTACCGTTTTTCATCGCCTTGATCGTGGTAGAGCTGCTTGCCGACCGCTGGCGCGGCGCGCGCAATTACCGGGTGGCAGACGCCATCAACAGCCTCAGCACCGGCGTGCTGTCCACCACCACAGGCTTGCTGACCAAAGGCGTGGGGCTGCTCACCTACGCGTTTGCCCTCAAACACTTGGCGCTGCTTGAATTGCCTGCCCAGAACCCCTGGACCTGGGTATTCGCTTTCGTGTTCTACGACTTCTGCTACTACTGGCTGCACCGCATGGGCCACGAGCGCAATATTTTGTGGGCCGCGCATTCGGTGCACCATCAGAGTGAGGACTACAACCTCAGCACCGCCCTGCGCCAGACCAGCACCGGTTTCCTGCTGAGCTGGATCTTCTACCTGCCGCTGGCGGTGGTCGGCGTGCCGCTGGTGGTGTTTATCAGCGTGGCGTCGCTCAACCTGCTGTACCAATTCTGGGTGCATACCCGCCACGTGCCCAAGCTTGGCTGGTTCGAATGGTTCTTCGTCACACCGTCCAATCATCGGGCGCACCATGCACAAAACGCTCTCTACATGGATCGCAACTACGGCGGTGTGTTCATTATTTGGGACCGGCTGTTCGGCACCTTCCAGGAAGAAGACGACAACGAACCGGTGATTTTCGGCGTGACCACGCCCCTGGCCAGTTGGAACCCACTGTGGGCCAACCTGCAGTTTTATGCCCAGCTGTGGAGTGATGCGCGGCGCACCGAGAAGTGGTGGGACAAATTGCGCATCTGGTTCATGCGCACCGGCTGGCGCCCGGCGGACGTGAAAGCCAGGTACCCGTTGGCCAAGCACGACTTGAGTCAGTTCCGCAAATTCGAGGTGCCGCTGGATGTGCGCCAACAGGTGTACATCGCCCTGCAATTTGCCGCGTATGTGGGGTTTGGCAGCTATCTGATGAATTTCGGTGAAGGCCTGCCGACCGCGGCGTTGATTCTGGGCTGGAGTGCCATGGCACTGGGATTGTTTACCCTGGGCGTGGCCCTGGAGGACCGGCCGTGGGCGCTGAAGGCTGAGCTGACGCGGCTGGCGCTGAATGTGCCGCTGGTGTGGCTGGCGCCGCAGGTCGGGCTGTGGCCGGCCAGCAACCTGGGCTGGCTGGGCCTGGCGAGTTACAGCCTGCTCAGCGTGATCGGCCTCTACTGTTGCAGAAGCCGGCTTACTCGACTGGTGTCTTAGACGCCTCGACCGCCGCCGGCTCGGCCGCGAGCCGGGCCTTGGCGTCGGCGCAGGCTTGACGGGCGATGCGCGCGTTCTTGATCCGGCGGCGCAGCCACAGGCCAAAGCCCAGCACCAGCAGCGCGCCCAGCACCCACAGCTCGTACTTCTTGACGCTGCCGAGCATGCCTTCGAGCACCGCGCCGAAGTGGTACGCCGCTGCGCCCAGCGCTGCCGCCCAGATCGCCGCGCCAATGCCGTTGAGGATCAGGTAACGCACCGGCGGATAACCGGAAAGGCCGATCGCCACGGGCATCACCGTGCGCAAGCCGTAGACGAAGCGGAAGCTCAGTACCCAGATGTCCGGGTGCTTGCGGATATGCTCCAGGGCTTTGTCGCCCATCAATTGCCAGCGCGGCTTGCGCGCCAACAGCTTGCGGCCGTGCTTGCGCCCCAGGAAGTACCACAACTGGTCGCCGGCATAGCTGCCGAAGAAGGCAACGACCACCACCAGATTGATGTCCATGTACCCACGGAACGCCAGGAAGCCTGCGAGCACAAGGATGGTCTCACCTTCAAAGAAGGTGCCCAGGAAGAGCGCAAAGTAGCCGAAGTCATGCAGGAATTGTTGAAGCATGGTCTGGGGTGCTGGCGAAATGAACGCGCAGCCTACGCCTTCGTGAACATTCATGAAAGTATCGAGATGTGTCTTGAAGTGAACAATTCCTACATAAATGACGAATGCGGCTACAGGTCGCACCGTTAAGCACAACTGTCATTCATTCGTCATAATGCCCGCTTATAACTGCAACGCTCGCCCGTAAACGCGGGCTCAGGAGTCTGTCGTGAGCTTTACCCCTGCCAATCGCCTGTTCCCCGCCACCCGCCTGCGTCGCAATCGTCGTGATGATTTTTCTCGCCGTCTGGTCCGTGAAAACGTGCTGACGACGAATGATCTGATCCTGCCGGTGTTTGTGCTCGACGGCGAGAATCGGCGCGAAGCAGTGGCGTCGATGCCGGGCGTGGAGCGCTTGACCATCGATCAGTTGTTGATCGAGGCGGCGGGTTGGGTCGAGCTGGGGATTCCGGCGGTGGCGTTGTTCCCGGTCACACCGGCGGGGCTCAAATCTCTCGACGCGGCCGAAGCCTGGAACCCGCAGGGCATCGCCCAGCGCGCCACCCGCGCCCTGCGCGAGCGTTTCCCGGAGCTGGGCGTGATCACCGACGTTGCCCTGGACCCGTTCACCACCCACGGCCAAGATGGCATTCTGGACGAAGACGGCTATGTTCAGAACGACATCACCGTCGATGCGCTGGTCAAGCAAGCCTTGTCCCATGCCGCAGCCGGTGCCCAGGTGGTTGCACCGTCGGACATGATGGACGGCCGCATCCAGGCGATCCGCGAAGCCCTGGAGCTGGCCGGTCACGTCAATGTGCGGATCATGGCCTACTCGGCCAAGTATGCCAGCGCCTATTACGGCCCGTTCCGCGATGCGGTGGGTTCGGCACTGAACCTGGGCAAGGCCAATAAGGCCTCGTACCAGATGGACCCGGCCAACAGCCACGAAGCCCTGCACGAAGTGGCGGCCGACCTGGCCGAAGGCGCCGACATGGTGATGGTCAAGCCCGGCATGCCGTACCTGGACATCCTTTACCGGGTCAAAGAGGAATTCAAAGTGCCGACCTTTGTCTATCAGGTCAGCGGTGAATACGCCATGCACATGGCCGCGATCCAGAATGGTTGGTTGAGTGAAGGGGTGATCCTTGAATCCCTGACTGCCTTTAAACGTGCCGGCGCTGATGGCATCCTGACTTACTTCGCCGCCCGCGCTGCCCAATTGCTTAGAGAGCAACAATAGCCCTCACAGGAACACTTGATGAATACCGAAGGACTCACAGAAGTTGCCGTAAAAGACGCTCACCCGGTGGTTGAACCTGTCACCGAGACCCCGCCGGAGCTGGAGCCGGCCCCACCTGTCGTGGTGGTCGAAACACCGGCCCCGGCGCCTGTGGCGGTGGTGACCAACCTGGATGACAGCAGCCTGTACATCCATCGCGAGCTGTCACAACTGCAATTCAACATCCGCGTGCTGGAACAGGCGCTGGATGAGTCCTACCCGTTGCTGGAACGCCTGAAGTTCCTGCTGATCTTCTCCAGCAACCTGGACGAGTTCTTCGAAATCCGCGTCGCCGGCCTCAAGAAGCAGATCACCTTCGCCCGTGAACAAGCCGGCGCCGACGGCCTGCAACCTCATCAAGCGCTGGCGCGCATCAGCGAGCTGGTGCATGGCCACGTGGACCGCCAGTACGCGATCCTCAACGACATCCTGCTGCCGGAACTGGAGAAACATCAGGTCCGCTTCATCCGTCGCCGCCACTGGACCACCAAGATCAAGACCTGGGTGCGCCGTTACTTCCGTGACGAAATCGCGCCGATCATCACCCCGATCGGTCTCGACCCTACGCACCCGTTCCCGTTGCTGGTGAACAAGAGCCTCAACTTCATCGTCGAGCTGGAAGGTATCGACGCCTTCGGTCGCGATTCCGGCCTGGCGATCATCCCGGCGCCGCGCTTGCTGCCACGGATCATCAAAGTACCGGAAGAGGTGGGGGGCGCTGGCGATAACTATGTATTCCTGTCGTCGATGATCCATGCCCATGCCGATGACCTGTTCCAGGGCATGAAGGTCAAAGGCTGCTACCAGTTCCGCCTGACCCGCAACGCCGACCTGGCGCTGGACTCCGAAGACGTCGAAGACTTGGCCCGTGCCCTGCGCGGCGAGCTGTTCTCGCGGCGCTACGGCGATGCGGTGCGCCTGGAGGTGGCCGACACCTGCCCGAAACATCTGTCGGACTACCTGCTCAAGCAGTTCAACCTGGGCGAGACCGAGCTGTATCAGGTCAACGGCCCGGTGAACCTGACGCGCCTGTTCAGTATCACCGGCCTGGACAGCCACCCGGAGCTGCAATACACGCCGTTCACCCCGCAGATCCCGAAACTGCTGCAAAACAGCGAGAACATTTTCAGCGTGGTGAGCAAGCAGGACATCCTGCTGCTGCACCCGTTCGAGTCGTTCACCCCAGTGGTCGACCTGCTGCGCCAGGCCGCCAAGGACCCGCACGTTCTGGCCGTACGCCAGACCCTGTACCGCTCCGGCGCCAACTCGGAAATCGTTGACGCCCTGGTCGACGCTGCGCGCAACGGCAAGGAAGTCACCGCGGTGATCGAGTTGCGGGCGCGCTTCGACGAAGAGTCCAACCTGCAACTGGCCAGCCGCCTGCAAGCGGCCGGTGCGGTGGTGATCTACGGCGTGGTCGGCTTCAAGACCCACGCCAAGATGATGCTGATCCTGCGCCGCGAAGCGGGTGAGATTGTGCGCTACGCCCACTTGGGCACCGGCAACTACCACGCCGGCAACGCCAAGCTCTACACCGACTACAGCCTGCTGACTTCCGACGACGCCCTGTGCGAAGACGTCGGCAAGTTGTTCAGCCAGTTGATCGGTATGGGCAAGACGCTGCGCATGAAAAAGCTGCTGCACGCGCCGTTCACCCTCAAGAAGGGCATGCTCGACATGATTGCCCGCGAAACCCAGTTCGCCCTCGACGGCAAGCCGGCGCACATCATTGCCAAGTTCAACTCGCTGACCGATCCGAAGATCATCCGCGCGCTGTACAAGGCCAGCCAGTCCGGCGTACGCATCGACCTGGTGGTGCGCGGCATGTGCTGCCTGCGTCCGGGGATTGTCGGCGTATCGCACAATATCCACGTGCGCTCGATCATCGGCCGCTTCCTGGAGCACACGCGGGTGTTCTATTTCCTCAATGGCGGCGAAGAGCAGATGTTCCTCTCCAGCGCCGACTGGATGGAGCGCAACCTCGACAAGCGTGTGGAGACTTGCTTCCCGGTAGAAGGCAAGAAGCTGATCATGCGCGTCAAGAAGGAGCTGGAAAGCTACCTGACCGACAACACCCACAGCTGGAGCCTGCAATCGGACGGGCGCTACGTGCGCAACACGCCAACCGGCAACCAGAACCCGCGCAGTGCGCAGGCGACGTTGTTGGAGCGGTTGGGTAGCCCGATCCTGACGGTGAGCTGAAACCTGCGACAAACCAAATGTGGGAGCGGGCTTGCCCGCGATAGCGGTAGGTCAGTCAAAGATGCATTGACTGACACTCCGTCATCGCGGGCAAGCCCGCTCCCACATTTGTTTTTGCAGCGTTCTTTAGAGCGCCTCAGCGCACGTTCAGCGTGAACCCCACCCGCGTCAACCATTCCGCTTCTTGCGCAAAATCCGCCTGGGTCAGCTGGTTTTCATCCAGCCAGCCTTTCGGGAACACCACGTCCAGGCTCTCGGCGTCGGCGCGCAAGGTCACCTGGGGCATTTCCTGGGTACCACGGATGTGATGGAACAGGATCGCAAAACGCAGCAGCACGCACAGGCGGATCAGCTTGATGCCGTCGTCGCCGAACTCGGCAAACTTGTCCTTGGGGATGTTGCGGCGGTGGCCGCGCACCAGCAGGGCGAGCATCTGTTGGTCTTCGCGGGAGAACCCGGCGAGGTCGGAGTGCTCGATCAGGTAGGCGCCGTGCTTGTGGTAATGGTAGTGGGCGATGTCCAGGCCCACTTCATGCACCTTGGCCGCCCAACCCAGCAGCTCACGCCAGACACCGTCTTCCAGGTCCCAGTCGGCCGCGACCTGGTCGAAGGCGTGCAGGGCTTTGCGCTCCACGCGCACCGCTTGTTCCATGTCGACGTGATAGCGCTCCATCAGCGAGCCGAGGGTGCGCTCACGCACGTCTTCGTGGTGATGGCGGCCCAGCAGGTCGTAGAGCACGCCTTCACGCAGGGCTCCGTCGCAGTGGTCCATGCGTTGTAGTTCGAGGGCGTCGAAGATCGCCTCGAGAATCGCCAGGCCCGCCGGAAAGATGGTGCGACGGTCGGGCTTGATGCCGTCAAAGTCGATTTTTTCCGCGTCACCCAGCTTGAACAGCTTGCGCTTGAGCCACGCCAGGCCTTCGGCATTCACCTCGCCGGTGCCATGGCCGCCGGCTTTCAGGGCCAGGCCGATGGCGCGGATGGTGCCGGAGGAGCCGATGGCTTCGTCCCAGGTCAGGCGGTGCAGGGCGTGCTCGATGCTCATGATCTCCAGCCGCGCCGCCGTGTAGGCCTGGGCGTAGCGTGCCGGGGTGATCTTGCCGTCCTTGAAATAGCGCTGGGTGTAGCTGACGCAGCCCATCTGCAGGCTTTCGCGCAACAATGGCTCGAATCGTTGGCCGATGATGAATTCGGTACTGCCCCCGCCGATGTCGGCGACCAGGCGTTTGCCGGGGGTGTCGGCCAGGGTGTGGGATACACCGAGGTAGATCAGGCGTGCTTCCTCACGGCCGGAGATGACTTCCACCGGGTGCCCGAGGATCTCTTCGGCGCGGCGGATGAATTCGCCACGGTTGCGCGCTTCACGCAGAGCATTGGTGCCGACGATACGCACGGCGCCCAATGGCATACCGTTGATCAACTGGGCAAAACGCTTGAGGCAATCGAGGCCGCGTTGCATGGATTCTTCGTTGAGCTGACGCTCATCATCGATCCCGGCTGCCAGTTGTACTTTCTCGCCGAGCCGCTCAAGGATGCGGATCTCACCGTTCTGGGCCTTGGCCACGACCATGTGAAAGCTGTTGGAGCCCAGGTCGATGGCGGCGATCAGGGACAGATTCTTGGCTTGGGATTGCGGCATGGTTTGGGGGTCTCGGTCGATAACCTAGCCATCGTGCCACGATCGACCGCTGGAGCCAACGCGTAGTGCTTCGGGAATTTCGCTGAGGCCGCTTGTGAAGCTTTTTTGCAGAAAATATAGGTTGTCTTTACGGGCTTATGTCGAGGTGGATGACGGATATGTAGGAGTTGTTAACTGGGGACTGTTGTAGAACTTCTTATGACTTCTCCTACAGTAGTTGGTCAATGTTCTTTTTGTTTTATTGTTCTGCGCCTACCACTGAGGCGGGCTCTTTGCGCAACTTGTCTTTTACTGGTCCTACGCTAACTGATGTGTTGTCTTATTCTTTAATGGAGTACCAAAGCGACAGACTGTCACCCGGCAATTTCGCCGTGGTGTTATTTATTTATGGATTTATGTTTCCAGGATAAAAATAAATACGCCTGATAACTTTAAGTGACGGGTCGACTATGAAGAAAATTATTGGATTGACGCTTGGTATCGCTTGCCTGGCAGCAACGCTTAGCGCCCAGGCAACCACCAGCGCTCAGTTGGTGGTCAGGGGCTCAATTACACCTGCCGCCTGCAACCTCAGCCTGGCGGGCAGTGGCATTGTCGATTACGGCGTGATCCGTTCTGGTGAGCTCTCCCAGACAGCATTCAACCCGCGCGAGGAGAGGACCACTTCCCTGGTCGTCAACTGCGGTACGACGCCAGCGAAGTTCGGCCTCACCTTCACCGACCTGCAAGCGGGTAGCAAGGTGACGGGTATCCTGGGTGCCGGCTTTACCGAGGCGCAGAACTATGGCTTGGGCATGGCAGGAAACCGCAGAACCGGCGGCTACTCGATCACGCTCAAGGATCTGCGGTCTTCCGGCGTAACGCTGTATCCGATCATGCGCTCCGGTGGCGGAGCTTGGCAGAGCAGTGATGGCAAGGTTGCGCAGTCACCCAGCCAGTACTCCTGGCGCAACGGTGCGACGATTACACCTGCCTCCATCACCCAACTGACAGGGACCATTGCAGTGAAGGCCGTCATCAATAAAGCCCAGGACTTGGACCTGAGCCGCGACGTCTCCATTGATGGGCGAGCCACGCTGGTATTGAGTTACATCTAAACGACGACAATACAGCCGTTCAAGAAGTGTAACTACTTCTTGTCGGCTGTTTTACGTGGGCGCTTGGCTATCAACCGTTAACTTCATGGATTGCGGGGAATACTGCGTGCGTGGTTCTTCAGTAATAAACAGTGTGCTGTTACAGGTGGCAAGTTTATTTATTCTTTTAACCAATGTTGCGGCAGCGGACGGCATGCAGCCGGAAAGTACTGTGGTCGTGCTGTATGAAGAAGCGGGTGAAGCCACACTCAATGTCAAGAACACGGACGCGGGCCCGGCGCTGCTGCATTCCGTCGTAGAAAATGTGCCCGAGGACCAGGCCCCGCTACTGATTGTCACGCCGCCGATCACACGGGTGGAGGCGGGCGATACGCAGCTGGTGCGTTTTATCGGCACATCGACGGAACCGCTGAAGACCCAGCGGCTCAAGCGTGTGTCCTTCGAGGGGATTCCCCAGGCACGTGCCGCCGGCGCTGCGACCATCGGTATCACCCTGCGCCAGAATTTGCCGCTGATCCTTCACCCGCGGGGCCTGCCTTGGCATCACACGCCCTGGGAACTGCTGGTGTGGCGGCGGGCCGGTGAGCAGCTCACGGTGCATAACGACAGCGCGTATGTCGTACGCCTGGCGCCAGACGTGCGTTTGTTGCCGCAGGGCGTCCCGGCCACATTGCCGCGTGCCTACCTCTTGCCGGGTGAAACGCTGACCGCGAAGGCCGACGGGCCCATGGCGGGCTCAGTCACGGTCGAGATCCAGCCGGCCACGGTCTACGGTTTCTCGGTAGACAGTTACCAGGCGCCGATCACCCAGGGCGAGGGTTGATCAGCCCATGACAAACCTGTCGACTGTCCCCATTACGGCCTCTTCCAGGTCGCGCCGGCCGTCACTGTTCGTGGGGGTTGCCACGCTCTGGAGCTTGCCGGCCCTGGTATCGGCCCTCGAGTTGGGCGAGGGTTTCGACCTGGCGGCGCTTACCACCCTTGGCATTGACCCGAAGGTCTCCGATTATTTTCGCAGCGCCGCGCGTTTTCGCGAGGGCGTCCATGTGGTCGGTTTGCGGGTCAATGGAAACCCGCTCGGGCTGGTGGATGCCCGTTTCGATGCACAAGGCCGATTGTGTTTTACCCCTGGTTTGCTGGAAAAGGCCGGGTTGGTCAAACCCGATACGGTCATTGGCGAGGGCGCGGCACCGGGCGAGGCCTGTCATGACTTCCTCGGTGAGTTCCCGACGACCATGGTGAGACTGCGCCCCGGCATCGACGAAGTCGCGTTGGTGGTGCCCACCCAGTCATTGCGTGAGCCCCAATGGGAAGCCGGACAGTTTTCCCAAGGCGGAGGGGCGGCATTGTTCAACTATGACCTGCTGGGTTTTGACAGCCGCTCGCGCAGTGGGCCCAGCCGGTTCGTGTCGGCCTATACGGAGGCGGGCTTCAACTGGGAGGACTGGATCGTTCGCAGCCGCCAGTTTTATGTGTCGGATAACGGCAAGGTCCGCACCGAGCACCTGTACGCCTATGCCCAGCGGGACATCGCTGCGTTGCAGTCGACCTTTCAACTGGGCCAGATTTCCAGCAACAACCCGCTGTTTGGCGGTGTGCAGTTGTCGGGTTTGCAGTTTTCCCCCGATGGCCAGTCGCGAGTGCCGGCAGGCAGTCATAACGCGGTGGTCGAGGGGCTTGCCCATAGCCAGTCGCGGATCGAGGTGCGTCAATCCGGTGTGCTGATCCACAGCACGCTGGTGCCCGAGGGGCCGTTTCGTCTGACGGGGTTGCCCCTGCTCAATGGCACCAGTGACCTTGAAGTCAGCGTGATCGATGTGCGGGGCGCCAAGCGCAGCTTTGTTGTGCCGGCCGCGTCGTTCGGCGGCGCTGCGGCTGCCCCCGGCTACTACTTCTCGGTGGGGAAGGCGCGTGAAAGCACTGGCGAAGGGGCGGCGTCACCGATGGTTGCCATGGGCAGCGGCACCTGGGGGCTTGGGCGCGATTCGTCCATGGGGCTTGGCGTGTTGGGCGCCGAAGACTACTGGTCGGCGGGAGGCAGTTTGAGCAACGTGTTTTTCCAGCGGGTTGCAGTGGGCGCGCGCCACAACCTTTCCCGGGACAGCCGCAACGCAGTGTCCGGTTCGCGCAGTACCGTGTCGGTGAGCAGCCCCGTTTCCGCCAATGTGCAAGCCAACCTCAGCGCCACCCGCCAGACCCGTGGTTATCGGGAGGTGCTCGAAGCGGGCCGGTCATGGACGGCCGATGAGCTGGGTACGCGGTTCAAGAACCAATATACGGCGGGCATGAGCTGGGTTGATCCCTCGCTGGGCGTGTTCTCCCTGGGATATACCCGCAGTGCGCAATTCGACGGGCGAGCCACCGAGCAGGTGTTCGCTTCGTGGAACAAGTCGTTCAATCGCGTGGATGTCGCGTTGATTGCCGATTCGCAGGTAGGCGGCACGCGTGATTCCACGCCCGACGGCAACCGCCGCAACGCGCCCCAGGACAATGACCTGGCGGTACGCCTGCAAGTCAGCGTGCCCCTGGGCGCTGATCGTCGCCTGAACAGCTATGCCAGCCGCCGTGGGGATCAGTTCGGCGCCGGCACTGCGCTGAACGAGCGGGTCAACGAGTACGTGAACTACGAGGTGGGCGTCGAGCGAGACCTCAAGGCTGGGGAGCAATCGACTCGCGCTCATGTCGACCTGCTGCCGCGCTATACGCGGGTCGGCCTGGGGGTCAGTCGCGACCCGCTGGGCACCAGCTACTCGGGACAGTTGCAGGGCGGGATCGTGGCACACGAGCGCGGCGTGACCTTTTCGCCCTACGCCGTACAGGACACGTTTGGCATCGTTTCCGTGGGCGACATCGGCTCGGCCCGGATCGAAACCCCGCAAGGCCCGGTGTGGACCGACTACCGTGGGCACGCGGTGATCGCCGGCTTGCCGGCGTATACCAACAGCCGCGTCGAAGTGCAGACCCGCTCGCTGCCCAAGCGCGTCGACTTGAAGAACGGCACCCAGGTGCTTGCTGCTGGCCGTGGTTCCGTCAATACCGTGGATTTCGATGTGGTGAAAGTCCGTCGCGTGTTGCTCAACGCCAGTGATGCGCAAGGCCGACCACTGCCCCAGGGGGCTGCGGTACTCGGCAAGGGCAACCGCTTCCTTACCAGCGTGGCGGGTGAGGGCATGGTTTTTCTGAATGATGTCAATGAGTCGCAAGACCTGCGGGTATCACTGCCGGACTCCTCCACCTGCTCACTGCGTGTCGACGCCGAGGCCAAGCCGGATAATGACAAGTTCTACGAGACTGCATCGGCGGTGTGCCATGCTCTTTAAGTGGGCAATGCTGCTTTGCGCGGTACTGATCGCTCCGGGAGCGTGGGCCGAAAACTGCCGCTTGTCGTTGAGCCAGGCTCATATCGACTACGGTGCCATTCGCCGGGCCGGGCCGGTGACAGGCGCCTCCATGGCACTGCCGACTCGCTCGCTGCACCTGACTGTGCTGTGTGCCGAGCCCTCGGCAATGGCGTTGCGCTTTACCGGCGCGGCTGCCGATGGCCAGGGGTTTCAGTTTGGTCGCCCAGGGCGCTTTCGCCTGAGCCTCAAGCACGCGCGGGTGGACGGCCGCGCGGTCGAGTGGGCGGCGATGCAACGGCCCGACGAGTCGGCGGATGGGCAATTGCTGCCTGGCCAGACCCTGGAGGTGCGAGTGGCGGGGATGCGGGTGGCAGGGCGAAGGCTGACCGCTCAAGTCGACATCGACACCGACCTGCCAGCCGATGCCCTGGAGGTGCGCAACGAGGCGCGCCTGGAAGGACGCGGCAGCCTTGAGCTGATCAGCCTGCCTGCTCCACCGAGCCAATGAAGTTGGCGAACTCAGTGGTCTGCGGGTTGGCGAACAGCACCTTGGGGTCGCCCACTTCATGCACCTTGCCCTGGTGCATGAACACCAGCTTGTCGCCGACTTCGCGGGCGAAGCGCATTTCGTGGGTCACCATGATCAGGGTCATGCCGTCCTTGGCCAACTGGCGCACCACGCTGAGCACTTCGTTGACCAACTCCGGGTCCAGGGCCGAGGTGATTTCGTCGCACAGCAAGACTTTCGGCGACATGGCCAGCGCACGGGCAATCGCCACGCGTTGTTGCTGGCCGCCGGACAAGCGATCAGGGAAGGCATCGAATTTTTCGCCGAGCCCGACGCGTTCCAGCATCTGCCTGGCCAGTTGCGCGGCCTTGGCCTTGGGCACTTTCTGCACCACCTGTGGTGCGAGCATCACGTTTTCGCCCACCGTCAGGTGTGGGAACAGGTTGAATTGCTGGAACACCATGCCGACTTTCTGTCGCAGGCTGCGCAGGTCGGCGCGAGCGGCGTCGAGGTACTCGCCGTCGACTTCGATCACGCCGTCGTTGATCGATTCCAGGCCGTTGAGGGTGCGCAGCAAGGTGGACTTGCCCGAGCCGCTGCGGCCGATGATCGCCACCACCTGGCCTTCTTCAACGGTCAGGTCGATGCCCTTGAGGACGTGGTGATCGCCGTAGTACTTATGCAGGGCGGAAATTCTAAGCAGAGGCATGCAGTCTCCTTTCCAGGTAGCGCGCGCTGAGGGACAGGGGGTAGCAGAGCAAAAAATAACCAAGGGCCACCAGGCCGTAGACCATGAAGGGCTCGAAGGTGGCGTTGGCGAGCATGCCGCCGGTCTTGGTCAGTTCGGTGAAGCCGATGATCGAGGTCACGGCGGTGCCTTTGACCACCTGCACCGAGAAGCCCACGGTGGGCGCCACGGCAATTCGCAGGGCCTGGGGCAGGATCACGTAGCGCAGTTGCTCCAGTGGGTTGAGCGCCAGGCTGGCCGAGGCTTCCCATTGCCCGTGGGCGATGGAGTCGACGCAGCCGCGCCAGATTTCGGCGAGGTAGGCACTGGTGAACAAGGTCAGGGCAATCGCGGCGGCAAGCCAGGGCGAAATATCCACACCGAGCAGGGCGATGCCGAAAAACACCAGGAACAGTTGCATCAGCAACGGTGTGCCCTGGAACAGTTCGATATAGGTGCGCGCCACGTTACGCGGGAACGCCGTGCTGCTGATGCGCAGGGTCATCACCAGCAAGCCGATCAGGCCGCCGCCGATGAACGCCACCAGCGACAGCAATAGGGTCCATTGCAGGCCGGTGAGCAGGTTGCGCACGATGTCCCAGAACGAAAAATCACTCATCGGCTATTCCTCATCACAAACCGGCGGCCGATCCAGTTGAGCAACTGGCGAATCATCAAGGCCATGCACAGGTACACCAGGGTGGTCAGGGCATAGGTTTCAAAGGCGCGGAAATTGCGCGACTGGATAAAGTTGGCGGCAAAGCTCAACTCTTCGGTGGCGATCTGCGAGCACACTGCCGAACCGAGCATCACGATGATGATCTGGCTGCTCAAGGCCGGCCACACCTTGCCCAGTGCCGGTAGCAGCACCACGTGGCGAAACGCTTCGAAACGCGTCATCGCCAGCGCCGCTGCGGCTTCCAGTTGCCCACGGGGGACGGCCTGGATGCCGGCGCGGATGATTTCGGTGGAGTAGGCGCCCAGGTTGATCACCATCGCCAGCACGGCGGCTTGCCATTCGGTGATCTTCAGCCCCAGGGACGGCAGGCCGAAGAAGATGAAGAACAGCTGCACCAGGAACGGCGTGTTGCGGATCAACTCGACGTACACGCCGAAGAACCAGGCGAACGGCTGGATCTTCCACGCCCGCACCACGGCGCCGGCAGTGCCCAGGGCCACCCCGAGAATCGCGCCAATGGCGGTCAGCTCCAAGGTGAACAGCGCGCCACGCAGCAGCAGGTCGGTGTTGGCCAGCACGGGCACAAAGTCGAACTGATAGGCCATGGGTCAGCTCCGCCTTCAAAGATCAGCCGGCAAAGGCTCTTTCAGCCATTGCAGGGCGTTCTTTTCCAGGCTGCCATCGGCCTTGGCGGACACCAGGATCTGGTTGACCTTTTCCAGCAGCGCCGGCTCGTTCTTGTTCACGCCCACGTACACCGGCGAATCCTTGAGCTTCACCTTCAGCGCAGGCACGCGTTTGGGGCTGCGCTCGCTGATCGCGACCATCACCACGTTGCCGCTGGCGATCAGGTCGACCTGGCCGGCCAGGTAGGCGGCGATGGTCGAATTGTTGTCTTCGAAGCGCTTGATCGTGGCTTCCTTGGGCGCAACGGCGGTCAGCTCGATGTCTTCGATGGCGCCACGGGTCACGCTGATGGTCTTGCCCTTGAGGTCGTCGAGGCCAGTGATCGCCGCGTCAGGCGGGCCGAATACGGCCAGGTAGAACGGCGCGTAGGCCTTGGAGAAGTCGATGACCTTTTCCCGCTCGGGGTTCTTGCCCAGGCTGGAGATCACCAGGTCGACCTTGCCGGTGGTCAGGAACGGAATGCGGTTGGTGCTGTTGACCGGGGTCAGCTCCAGCTTGACCTTGAGCTGGTCTGCCAGCAGCTTGGCGGTGTCGATGTCCAGGCCGCGCGGTTTCATGTCCGGGCCGACCGAGCCGAAGGGCGGGAAGTCCTGGGGCACGGCGACCTTGAGGGTGCCACGGGCGACGATGTCGTCCAGACCGTTGGCCTGGGCGGGTGCCTGGCTCAGCATCAGGCTGGCAAACAGGGCAGTGAGCAGGGCGCTGTAGCGCTTGGTCATGGCAACTCTCCGAGAAGGGCGAAGGGGTTTTCTGGATTGGGCTGATGGGGTAATTGCACAGCCCATGCCAGCCTGCGCAGGATCGTCTGCAAGGCAGGGTTTTGCTGCGCTGCGCTGGTCTTACTGGTCTGAACAGTGGTGGGGCTTTTCGCACCCTTTTCGAGCGCCGTTAAAACCGCGCGAGCCCCTTTGGGGCGTGGCTTGCCGCCGGCCGCGAATAGCTTTACAACTAGCCGCTCAGTTGACTGGAACCTTGAGTTTTTTATGAATTCCATCGCCCAAGCCGTACCGGAAGCGGCCCTGCAGGCCATCCGCAAACTGATCAAGGAGCAAGGCTTCGGGCCGGGCGATGCATTGCCGTCCCAGCGCGATCTGGCGCTGCAGTTGGGGGTGAGCCGGGCGTCTTTGCGCGAGGCGCTGTCGTCTTTGAGCGCCTTGGGCGTGGTCAGCGTGCAGCCGGGCAAAGGTGTGTTTGTGCAAGCAGTCGACGAGGCGCCGGGATTTGCCTGGCCGTTTGCGGCACAGGCCACGCCGTTGGATATTTTCCAGTTGCGCTATGCCCTTGAAGGCTTTGCGGCGGGTCTGGCGGCGGTGACGTTGACCATCGACGAGCTGGACAGCCTGGACGATAACGTCGAGGCGATGCGCAAGGTGCTCAAGGCCGGTGACTTTGAAGCGGCGGCGCGGCTGGACTTCGAATTCCACCAGCGCATCCTGCTGGCCAGTGGCAATCAGGCGATGGTGAGCATCCTGAGCGCCAGCGCCGAGGTGTTCCTGGAAAGTCAGAAACTACCGTTCATCCGGCCGGAGCGGGCCATGGAAACCTGGCAGGAACACCGCAAGATCCTGCGCGCCCTGGCCCGGCGCGCCAGTGCGGCGGCGCAGAAAACCATGCAGGAACACGTGCGCAATGCGGCGCTGCGCACCGGCATTGCCTTTGTGACTCCCGTAGCGCCTTGAGTTGGGCTATACCCAAACTCATGCACCACCATAGCAAGACTCAATCAGAGGCGGCTTCCTGAACGGGGGAAGGGCAGCTATGATGGGCCACGTTTTTTTTGCTTACAATCCGGAGACATCCATGAGCAACGATCTTATCAAGCACGTCACCGACGCGACCTTTGAGGCCGAAGTACTCAAGGCTCAAGGCCCGGTGCTGGTTGACTACTGGGCTGAATGGTGCGGCCCTTGCAAAATGATCGCTCCTGTTCTGGACGACATTGCAACCACCTACGAAGGCAAATTGACCATTGCCAAGCTGAACATCGACGACAACCAGGAAACCCCGGCCAAGCACGGCGTGCGTGGTATCCCGACGCTGATGCTGTTCAAGAACGGTAACGTCGAAGCCACTAAAGTGGGCGCGCTGTCGAAGTCCCAGTTGCAAGCTTTCCTCGACGCGAACATCTAAACGTCGTCAGAAAGGCCCCGCAAATTGCGGGGCTTTTTCGTGAAACAGGGCTAGACGCTCCGAAACTCAGGTGGTACATTCGGCCCCGCACTGGTTTCTCCACTGCCCCCTGCATGCCGTCGCCGACGCACTCCTTTTCGATTAGTACGCGATCCTGTCGCCTTCTCTGCGGCGCGGCCTCATTAAGCCAAAAGCTTAATTTCCCCCCTCCATAAATGATTACGTCATTCCTATATGAATCTGACTGAACTCAAGCAAAAGCCGATTACCGACCTGCTCCAGCTGGCCGAAGAAATGGGCATAGAAAATATGGCCCGTTCGCGCAAGCAGGACGTGATTTTCTCCCTGCTGAAAAAGCACGCGAAAAGCGGCGAGGAAATCTCCGGTGATGGCGTGCTGGAGATTCTCCAGGACGGCTTCGGCTTCCTCCGCTCTGCAGACGCCTCCTATCTTGCCGGCCCAGACGACATTTACGTCTCGCCGAGCCAGATCCGTCGCTTCAACTTGCGCACCGGTGACACCATCGTTGGCAAGATCCGCCCTCCAAAGGAAGGCGAGCGTTATTTCGCCCTGCTCAAGGTCGACACGATCAACTTCGATCGTCCTGAGAACGCGAAAAACAAGATTCTCTTCGAGAACCTGACCCCGCTGTTCCCGACTGTGCGCATGAAGATGGAAGCCGGCAACGGTTCCACCGAAGACTTGACCGGTCGTGTGATCGACCTGTGCGCCCCGATCGGCAAAGGCCAGCGTGGTCTGATCGTCGCACCGCCGAAAGCCGGTAAGACCATCATGCTGCAGAACATTGCAGCGAACATCGCGCGTAACAACCCTGAAGTTCACCTGATCGTGCTGCTGATCGATGAGCGTCCGGAAGAAGTGACCGAAATGCAGCGCACCGTGCGCGGCGAAGTGGTTGCCTCGACGTTCGATGAGCCGCCAACCCGCCATGTGCAGGTTGCCGAAATGGTGATCGAGAAGGCCAAGCGCCTGGTCGAACACAAGAAGGACGTGGTGATCCTGCTTGACTCCATCACCCGTCTGGCCCGTGCCTACAACACCGTGATCCCGAGCTCCGGCAAGGTATTGACCGGTGGTGTCGACGCCCACGCCCTGGAGAAACCGAAGCGTTTCTTCGGCGCCGCGCGCAACATCGAAGAAGGCGGCTCGCTGACCATTATCGCCACCGCACTGGTTGAAACCGGTTCGAAGATGGACGAAGTGATCTACGAAGAGTTCAAGGGTACCGGCAACATGGAACTGCCCCTGGACCGTCGCATCGCGGAAAAACGCGTATTCCCGGCCATCAACATCAACCGTTCCGGCACCCGCCGTGAAGAGTTGCTGACTGCCGACGACGAACTGCAGCGCATGTGGATCCTGCGCAAGCTGCTGCATCCGATGGATGAAGTTGCTGCCATCGAGTTCCTGGTCGACAAGCTGAAGACCACCAAGACCAACGACGAGTTCTTCTTGTCGATGAAGCGTAAGTAATACGACGCTTGCGGTCCGAAAGAATGGCGCCCCCAGGGGCGCCATTTTTTTTGCGCCCGCTTTTTAAGTGCTCCGGCAGCCAAATGCCCCTCGGAGCAGGTAGGATGTACGCCTATTTTACGGGTGGCATGGTTAATGAAATTCAAGGATCTTCGGGATTTCGTGCAGCAGCTTGAGCAGCGCGGAGAGTTGAAACGTATCCAGATGCCGGTTTCCCCGGTGCTGGAAATGACTGAGATTTGCGACCGTACCCTGCGCAACAAGGGCCCGGCGCTGCTCTTCGAAAACCCGACCGGCTTTGACATTCCGGTGCTCGGCAACCTGTTTGGCACCCCCGAGCGGGTGGCGTTTGGCATGGGCGCCGAGTCGGTCAGCGAGCTGCGCGAAATTGGCAAGCTGCTGGCTTTCCTCAAGGAGCCCGAGCCGCCCAAGGGGTTGAAGGACGCCTGGTCGAAGCTGCCGATCTTCCGCAAGATCATTGCCATGGCCCCCAAGGTGGTCAAGGACGCGGTGTGCCAGGAAGTGGTCATCGAAGGTGATGACGTCGACCTCGCCATGCTGCCGGTGCAGACCTGCTGGCCCGGCGACGTCGGCCCGCTGATCACCTGGGGCCTGACCGTCACCAAAGGCCCGAACAAGGACCGCCAGAACCTCGGCATCTACCGCCAGCAAGTAATCGGCCGCAACAAGGTGATCATGCGTTGGCTGAGCCACCGTGGCGGCGCGCTGGATTACCGTGAATGGTGCGAAAAACACCCAGGCCAGCCATTCCCAGTCTCCGTGGCCCTGGGCGCCGACCCGGCCACCATCCTTGGCGCCGTGACGCCGGTGCCTGACAGCCTGTCCGAATACGCCTTCGCCGGCCTGCTGCGCGGTAACCGCACCGAGCTGGTGAAGTGCCGTGGCAACGACCTGCAAGTGCCGGCCACCGCCGAAATCATCCTCGAAGGCGTGATCCACCCGGGGGAAATGGCCGACGAAGGCCCGTACGGCGATCACACCGGCTACTACAACGAAGTCGACAGCTTCCCGGTGTTCACCGTCGAGCGCATCACCCACCGGATCAAGCCGATCTACCACAGCACCTACACTGGCCGGCCGCCGGATGAGCCGGCCATTCTGGGCGTGGCGCTCAACGAAGTGTTCGTGCCGATCCTGCAAAAGCAATTCCCGGAAATCACCGACTTCTACCTGCCGCCGGAAGGCTGCTCGTACCGCATGGCCATCGTGACCATGAAGAAGTCGTACCCAGGCCACGCCAAGCGGGTAATGCTCGGTGTGTGGTCGTTTTTGCGACAGTTCATGTACACCAAGTTCGTTATTGTCACCGACGACGACATCAACGCCCGCGACTGGAACGACGTGATCTGGGCCATCACCACGCGCATGGACCCCAAGCGCGACACGGTGATGATCGACAACACGCCGATCGACTACCTCGACTTCGCCTCGCCGGTGTCGGGCCTGGGCTCGAAGATGGGCCTGGATGCCACCCACAAATGGCCGGGTGAAACCACGCGCGAGTGGGGCCGGGTGATCGTCAAGGACGAAGCTGTCACAGCCCGTGTCGATGCAATGTGGAAAGAATTGGGAATAGATTGATGCGTGTAACCCTGCAACCGTCCGGCGCCGTGCTGGAGTTGGTCCCTGGCGAGCGAATTCTTGAAGGCGCCCGTCGCCTGGGCTACGAGTGCCCCCAGGCCTGTCGCAACGGCGTGTGTCACATATGCGCGGCGTTGCTGGTGGAAGGCCGGGTGCAGCAAGCCGGTGAGGTGCGCGACCACGGTGAGTTCTACACTTGTATCGCCGAGCCGCTGGAAGATTGCATTGTGTTGTGGGATGGCGTGCTGGCGCCGGGAGAGTTGCCGTTGCGCAAGTTGTCGTGCCAGTTGAGTGAGTGCGTGGACGTCGGCGGCGACGTGTGGCGCGTGCGCCTGCGTGCACCGGCCGGCAAGGCGGTGCGTTACCACGCCGGTCAATACCTGATGATCGAGCGGGACAATGGCGACAAGTCGGCGTTCTCCCTGGCCTCGGCGCCCCACGCCGGGCGTGACTTGGAGCTGCACGTGCTGGCCCGTGAAGACAGCGCCCGCAGCTTGTTGGCGCAGTTGCAGCGCAACCAGATGGCGCGCGTCGAGCTGCCATTTGGCGACACCCACCTGGCCGAACTGCCGGACGGGCCGCTGGTGCTGATCGCCGCCGGCACCGGCATGGCACAGATGCACAGCTTGATCGAACACTGCCGCGCCTCGGGCTTCAAGCACCCGGTGCATCTGTATTGGGGCGTACGTCGCCCGGAAGATTTCTACACCATCGAGCACTGGGACCAGTGGCTGCAACTGCCCAACCTGTTCCTGCACAAAGTTGTCAGCGACCTGTGCGGCTGGGACGGGCGTTGCGGGTTGTTGCATGAAGCAGTGTGTGAGGACATCGCCGACCTCAAGGCCGTGCACGTCTATGCCAGTGGTTCGCCGGCGATGATATACGGCACATTGGATGCCCTGGTCGAAGCCGGGATGGACGCGCACCAGATGCGCGCCGACGTATTTGCCTACGCTCCCCGTCCATAAATTACTGGCCTACACCGATCAAAATGTGGGAGCGGGCTTGCTCGCGAAAGCGGTGTGTCAGCCAAAGATGTTTTGACTGATCCACCGCTTTCGCGAGCAAGCCCGCTCCCATACAAGCCCGCTCCCACATTGGATTGTGTCGTGTCAGGGTCAGAAGCGTACGCCGGTTGTCACCATCGCCGCATTGAACCCCAGCAACACCAGTTCCGCCGCCACCGGCCCGTAATGGGTGCCCACTGACGGAATGATCACCGGCGCCACGCCGAAACGGTTCAACGGAATCTTGTCGCGGTATTCGCCGCGATAGCCCTGGATCACCCCGCCGGTCAGCTTGAGGTACACCGGATAGTCGCTCATGTCATAGCGCTTGCCCGCATAGGCGTAGTACGAGCGCTGGCTGAACGAGTTGCGAAATGTCGCCCCGCCATATACCCAACCAGATGCGTCATTGCGCTCCAGGCCGATCAGGTCCTGGTTGTTGTTGTGCTTGGGGTCCGGTGAGAAGTGCCGGGTGTAGACGCTGGTCTGCGCGTACCAGAAGCCCTTGTCGTCTGGCGCAGCGGTTTCGTTGGCCAGGGCAGCGGTGGCTTGTGCCAGAAGCAGCAAGCCGAGGAAAAGCTGTTTCATGATCCGACCTCGGTAGTCGTTTGGATGGGCGGCTAGTGGGGTCGCTTAATCCCTGTAGTTTGACGGCTAGCGCCCGACCTGGCCTGAACGTGGGCTGAAAGTATGACCGCCTATGCTTATGCATTTAAGGTCTTTTAAATGTAGGAAAAGTCTTATTAAGATATAAGGCAACGGACTACCGACGTTCTGCCAAACACCAACAACTGACCGCCACCGCCCGCCAGCCGGATCGATCGTACGCATTCAGAGCATGACGTTCTGATAGATGATTCCAAGGGGAGCGGTATGGGGAGCTACAAGAAACACGCGCTGTACTCGGCGATTTTGTCAGCCAATTTGCTGACCGCCGCAGGCTTCAATCCTGTCTTTGCGGCCGAAACGTCCGCCACCGATGCGCCTAAGCTCGACACCGTGATCGTCACCGGCACCCGCGCCCAGGAGCGGACTGCCAGTGCCTCGCTGTCGCCGGTGGATGTGATTTCCGGCGACACCCTGCGCAGCACCGGTTCCGATGAGCTGGGCGCAGTGTTGGCGCGGCTGATTCCGTCGATCAACTTTCCACGTCCAAGCCTGGTGGATGGCGCCGAACTGGTACGCCCTGCGCAGCTGCGCGGGTTGTCGCCGGACCAAGTGTTGGTGCTGGTCAACGGCAAGCGCCGCCACACTAGTGCCTTCGTCAACCTCGGCGGGGCGGTGGGGCGTGGCTCGGCCCCAGCGGACCTGAACGCGATCCCGCTGTCGGCGGTGGACCATATCGAAGTGCTGCGCGACGGCGCGTCCGCGCGCTACGGTTCGGACGCGATTGCCGGGGTGATCAACGTAATCCTCAAGCATGCCGACCATGGCGGCTCGATCTCCAGCAAGTTCGGCCAGTACAAGAAGGGCGACGGCATCCAGCGCAATATCAGCGGCAACACCGGCCTGGCCTTGGGCGACAACGGCTTTATCAGCCTCTCCGGCGAAGGCGCCGACAACGATTACACCAACCGTGCCGGCAAGGATTACCGCACTGCCAGCATTGGCTCCACCACCTACGGCCAGCGCGTGTTCCGCCAGGGCGAACCGGCGACCAATGAAGGCAAGCTGGCGTTCAACTCCGAATATTCCTTCAACGATGCGGCCGAGTTCTACAGCTTTGGCGGTTACAGCAAGCGGCGTGGCGAGACGGCGGCGTTCTACCGTGCAAGCAATGCGTCCAACAACATCGCGGCGCTCAACCCCAATGGCTACCTGCCGCTGATCAAGGGCAGCCTGGAAGACACCTCGCTGGTGGTGGGCCTGCGCGGCTTGCTGGCCTATGACTGGCATTACGACCTGTCGGCCAACTACGGCAAGAACACATACGAGCTGAGCACCGAAACCATCAACACCTCCCTGGGCCTGGCCACGCCGCGCAAGTTCGACAACGGCACCCTGAGCAACGACCAGAAGCAAGTCAGCCTGGACCTGTCCCGTGAGTTCGACGTGGGCTTGCTGCCGTATCCGGTGTCCGTCGCGTTTGGCGGTGAATACCTGCGCCAGGGCTATGAAATCGAAGCGGGCGAGCCTGCATCCTACTACCAGAGCGGCAGTTCGGGCCTCGGCGGCTTCCGTGAGGCTGACGCCGGCAGCAGCTCGCGCCACAACTGGGCCCAGTACCTGGACCTGGAAACCAACTTCACCGAAAAACTCAGCGCCTCGGCCGCCGTGCGGCATGAGGATTACAGTGACTTCGGCTCCAATGTCAGCGGCTCGCTGTCGGCGCGCTACGATTTCACCCCGCAGGTGGCCTTGCGCGGCAGTATTTCCAACGGTTTCCGCGCACCGTCCCTGGCCCAGCAGAACTTTGCGTTTACCTCGTCCCAACTGATCGGCAGTGAAATCCGCGAGGCCGGCACGTTCCCGGCCTCCAGCCAGGTTGCCCGCCTGCTTGGCGCAGAGGACCTGAAGGCCGAGAAATCGCGCAACTACAGCCTCGGCCTGGTACTGGAGCCCGCCGATGACCTGACCGTGACGCTGGATGTGTACCGCATCGATATTCGCGACCGCATCAGCCTATCGTCCAACCTCAACCTGAGCCCCGCGACCCAGGCCTACCTGCAAGCCAACGGCGTCGGCAACATCAACTACACCACGGCGCGCTACTTCACCAATGCCACCGACACCAGCACCGACGGCGTCGACCTGGTGGCCAACTATCGCTACCAGTTCGACAACGGCATCCGCTGGAACAGCACCGTCGGCTACAACTACAACCACACCAAGGTCACGGACGTGAAGGCCAACCCGGCGATCCTCGACAGCCTGGGGGCCAACCTGGTGCGGGTCGACCGCCGCGAGAAAAGCGGCCTGCTCGGCGATACCACGCCAGAGCACAAGCTGAGCCTGGGCAACGACTTCACCTTCGGCAATTGGGCGTTGCACAGCAACCTGGTGCGCTATGGTGAGTTCACCAGCTATCAGGCGGACAAGGTCAACGACCAGACCTTCAAGGCAGCGTGGGTGCTGGACCTGTCGGCGGACTACAAGTTGCAGAACTGGACCTTCACCCTGGGCGGCGACAACGTCACCGATAAATACCCGGAAAAGGTCAATGCGTTCGCCAGCAGCGGCGGCAACCTGGCCTACAGCACATTTTCGCCGTACGGTTACAGCGGCGCGTTTTATTACGGTAAAGTTGCTTACAACTGGTAACACACAGGAGACCTAAGCGATCTGCCATGACCGTTATTGAATCCGATCTTATGCAATTGGCTTACCCTCCGCGGCTCGATCTGGGGCCGCAACTCACTCACGAGCAGTTGATGAGTTCGATGCAGGCGACCATGGGCCGGCACAAGGGTGGGCCGGTCTGGCTGTTCGCTTACGGCTCGTTGATCTGGCGTCCTGAATGTTCATCCACCCAACGCGTGCGGGCGCGGGTCCACGGTTATCACCGTGGCCTGTACCTGTGGTCCCACGAGCACCGGGGGACGCCGGAATTGCCGGGGTTGGTCTTTGGCCTGGATCGCGGCGGCTCATGCAGCGGGTTTGCCTACCGTTTGCCGGAAGACCAGCTGGAAGCCTCGCTCTACGCACTGTGGTGCCGCGAAATGCCGTACCCCTCGTATCGGCCACACTGGCTCAGTTGCCGTCTTGAAGATGGCAGTCAGGTGCAGGCCTTGGGGTTTGTGTTGGAGCGGCACTTGCCCAGCTACGCGGGCAATCTTCCCGACGCCATCTTGAACCACGTGTTGGAAAGCGCTTGCGGGCGTTACGGCACTACGCGCGATTATGTCGAGCAGACCGTCCACGCCCTGCGTAGCCACGCCATGCCAGATAAAAACCTGGAGGCGCGGCTCAAGCGTTGTGCGAAGGGGTGTTCAGGCGGTTAACGCGCCGAACTGACGCTGTTGGTGTGCCACAGCGTGGGGATCAGGAACGCAATCGCCAACACGCACGCGCCGATCAGCAGCACGAAACCACCGTCCCAGCCGAAGTGGTCCACGGTGTAGCCCATGGCCGCACTCGCCGCCACCGAACCGCCCAGGTAACCGAACAGGCCGGTGAAACCCGCCGCCGTACCGGCAGCTTTCTTCGGTGCGAGTTCCAGCGCCTGCAGGCCGATCAACATCACCGGGCCGTAGATCAGGAAACCGATGGAGAACAGCGCGATCATGTCGATCATCGGGTTGCCCGGCGGGTTGAGCCAGTAAACCAGGGTCGCCACCGTCACCAGCGCCATGAACACGATGCCGGTCAGGCCACGGTTGCCACGGAAGATCTTGTCCGACATCCAGCCGCACAGCAGCGTGCCCGGAATACCGGCCCACTCGTAGAAGAAGTACGCCCACGACGACTTGTCGACGGTGAAGTGCTTGGCTTCCTTGAGGTACGTCGGTGCCCAGTCCAGCACGCCGTAGCGCAGCAGGTAGACGAACACGTTGGCGAAGGCGATGTACCAGAGCATTTTGTTGCGCAGCACGTACTTGACGAAGATTTCCTTGGCGCTGAATTCGTCTTCGTGGCTGGCGTCGTAGCCTTCCGGATAGTCGTTCTTGTACTTCTCGATGGGCGGCAGGCCGACCGATTGCGGGGTATCGCGCATGGTGATGAAGGCAAACGCTGCCACCAGCAGGGCCACGGTGGCCGGTACGTAGAACGCCGCGTGCCAGTCGTTGAACCAGGCCATGCCAAGCAGGAACAGCGGGCCGATCAGGCCGCCGCCGACGTTATGCGCCACGTTCCACACGGAAACCACGCCGCCGCGCTCCTTCTGCGACCACCAGTGCACCATGGTCCGGCCACTTGGCGGCCAGCCCATGCCTTGGGCCCAGCCGTTGATGAACAGCAAAATGAACATCATGGTCACGCTGGACGTCGCCCAAGGTGCGAAACCGAAAATGAACATCACACCCGCTGAAACCAGCAGGCCGAAGGGCAGGAAGTAACGCGGGTTGGAGCGGTCGGACACCAGGCCCATGAGGAACTTGGACAGGCCGTAGGCAATCGCGATGGCGGACATCGCCAGGCCCAGTTCGCCGCGGGTGTAACCCTCGTCGATCAAGTACGGCATGGCCAGGGAGAAGTTTTTACGCAGCAGGTAGTAGCCGGCGTAACCAAAGAAAATACCGGCGAAGATCTGCCAGCGCAGGCGTCGGTAGGTGCTGTCTATTTTTTCTTCAGGCAGGGGCGCCTGGTGTGCGGCAGGACGAAAGAAAGCAAACATTCAAGAGCTCCAAATTTCTTGTTTTGACTGCGGATGCGAATGTTACAGTTTCGTTACCGAAAATAGCATCGCCTCTTATCTGCAAACACAGGAAATGAGCGTCAGTGGATGTTCTCTTACGAACATGTCGCGAATGGATAAGTGTGGGTCGTGATGGGGTCTCGCAGGACACTGGAGATCCAAATGTGGGAGCAAGCTTGTGTGGGAGCGGGCTTGCTCGCGAATGCGGTGGATCAGTCACCGAATATATTGACTGGCACACCGCTTTCGCGAGCAAGCCCGCTCCCACATTTAACTGTATTTCAAGTGGGTTAGCGGGTTTGGACGACGACTTTCCCGACAGCCCGGCGCTGCCCCAGGTCATTGATCGCCTGCGCCGCCTGTTCCAGCGGATACACCTGCGACACCAACGGCTTCAACTTGCCCTCGCCATACCAAGTGAACAGCTGCTGGAAATTCGCGGCATTGTCTTGCGGCTGGCGCTGGGCGAACGAGCCCCAGAACACCCCGACCACCGCCGCGCCCTTGAGCAGCGCCAGGTTCACCGGCAGCTCCGGGATGCGCCCGCTGGCAAACCCCACCACCAGCAAGCGGCCGTTCCAGGCGATGCTGCGGATGGCCTGGTCAAACAGGTCGCCACCCACCGGGTCGTAGATCACATCCGCGCCGTTGCCGTCGGTGAGGCGCTTGATCTCATCCTTCAGGCTGGTTTCGCTGTAGTTGATCAACTCATCGGCACCGGCGGCTTTTGCCACCGCGAGTTTGTCGGCGCTGCTGGCCGCCGCGATCACACGGGCGCCCATGGCCTTGCCGATTTCCACCGCCGCCAGGCCCACGCCACCGGAGGCGCCGAGTACCAGCAGGGTTTCCCCGGGTTGCAGGTGGCCGCGCTGTTTGAGCGCGTGCATCGAGGTGCCGTAGGTCATGCTGAAGGCGGCGGCGGTGTTGAAGTCCATGCTCGGCGGGATCGGCAGCACGTTGTAGCCCGGCACCGCGACCTGCTCGGCAAAGCTGCCCCAGCCGGTCAGGGCCATGACCCGGTCGCCGACCTTCAGGTGGCTGACCTTCTCGCCGACTTCACTGACCACACCCGCCGCTTCGCCACCCGGCGAGAACGGAAAGGGCGGCTTGAACTGGTACTTGCCCTCGATGATCAAGGTGTCCGGGAAGTTGACCCCGGCAGCATGCACGTCCAGCAGGATCTCGTTTTTCTTGATCGCTGGGCTTGCGACATCTTCCAGCACCAGGGTTTCGGCAGGGCCGAAGGCTTTGCACAGCACAGCTTTCATCGGACTATTCCTTTGGGCGTCGTGGCCGATAAGTGTAGAAGGGTGCGTCTGGGGGTCAACGAGCATGCTCGTGCCTGATACGTCGCCATAAGCTTGTGCTGAGCGTTGCTAGCGTTATGCTAGCGCGCAACCGAATGTGAGGAATGAACTGTGAAAGCGTGGATCCTGTTGATGCTGGCCCTGATCTTGCCGATGGCAGCCCAGGCCCAGGAAGCGAAAGAAGGCGAGGCGCCGAAAGTCAGCTATATCAGCCTGACGCCACCGTTCGTCGGCAACTATGGCCTGGACGGCACCGCCAAGCTGAAGGTGTACAAGGCCGACATCGCCCTGCGCGTGACCGGCACCGAGGCGGCCGCGGCGGTCAAAGCCAACGATGCGTTGATCCGTAATCAACTGGTGGCGCTGTTCACCCAGCAGACCAACGAGACCATGAGCACCGTCGAAGGCAAAGAGAAACTGCGCCAGGAAGCGTTGAAGCAGACTCAGCAAGTGATGAACGATGAGACGGGCAAGCCAGTGGTGGAAGATCTGTTGTTCAACAACCTGATCATTCAGTAACCCGGGCGCTTCGCGCCATTCGCGCGCAAGCCCGCTCCCACAGTTGACCGCATTCTCATGTTGAAACGCGGTCAACTGTGGGAGCGGGCTTGCTCGCGAAGAGGCCCTGACAGTCACCTCAGGACGCCAAACTCTTCCTGAACCGTCCCAGCGCCACCGCAAAAAACACCAACCCGATCCCCGCCAGCGCCAGCAAGTCCGGCCACACCACACCCACCCCCGCATCCCGAAACAGAATCGCCGCGCTCAGGCTTACAAAATGCGTCGAGGGCGATGCCTGCATCACCCACTGCAACCACTCGGGCATGCTGTCCAACGGCGTACTGCCGCCGGACAACAACAGCATCGGGATAATCACCGGAATCGCCAGCAAGCCAAATTGCGGCGTCGAACGGGCCAGTGTGGCGAGAAAGATCCCCAGTGCGGTGCTGGCAAACAGATACAGCGCCGTGACAAACAGGAACAACCCCAGCGACCCCGCCAGCGGTACGCCGAGCAAACCCTTGACCACCACCTCCAGCGACACCCAGGTGCACAACACCACCACCAGCATGTTGCTCCAGATTTTTGCCAGCATGATCTCCAGCGCGGTCAGCGGCAGCACCAGCAAATGGTCGAGGGTGCCGTGCTCGCGTTCCCGCAGCAGCGCAGTGCCGGTGAGCACGACGGCGAGGATGGTGATGTTGTTGACGATCTGGATCACCGCCAGAAACCAGCCGCCTTCCAGGTTGGTGTTGAACAGCGCGCGGGTGGTCAGCAGGGCCGGCGTGTTGCTCGCGGCAGCGGTCTGCCCGCTATAGGCCAGCAGCTCACGCTGGAAAATCCGCCCGATGTAGCCCGCGCCCATAAACGCCTGGCTCATCGCCGTGGCGTCCACATTCACCTGCACGCCGGGTTGGCGACCGGCCAGCAGGTCGGCCTGGAAGTTCGCCGGCACATTGATGACGAAGGTATACGCGCCGCTGTCCATGACCTTGTCCAACTGGTCATAGGCTAATGGCACAGGCGCTTGAAACTCGGGTGGCTGCAGCGCTTCGGCCATCTGCCGCGAGAGCGTGCTGTGGTCTTCGTCGATAAACGCCACACTGGCGTTGTGTACGCCAATCACCGAACCGGCGGCGGGCATATAGATGGCTACGGTGAAGGCGTAGAACAGGAACAGCAGCAAGACGCTGTCGTGGCGCAGGCTGGTGAGTTCCTTCAGACCCAGGCGCAGGATGTGCGCGAACTTGTGCATCAGGCCTCCTGCTTCTTGAGCATGATCAGGCTCAACCCGGTGAACCCGACGAAAAACCCGAACAGCGCCAGGCACTGCGGCCACAGCTGGCGCAGGTCCAGGGCCTTGGTAAAGGTGCCTACCGCAATGTCGAGGAAATGCCCCGCCGGAAACAGCATGCCCATCAGCGCGGCGGCGCCTTCCAGGGACGAACGCGGCACGATCAGCCCGGAAAACTGGATAGTCGGCAGGCTGGTGATGATCATGGTGCCGAGGATCGCGGCGATCTGGGTGCGGGTGAACGCGGAAATCAGCAGGCCCATGCCGGTGGTGGCCAGCACATACAGCAGGCCGCCGAACGCCAACGTCAGGCCGCTGCCCTTGAATGGCACGCCGAACAGCCAGCGGTTCATCGCCACCAGCAGTGCCAGGTTGATCAGGCTGACGGCCAGGTACGGCGCCTGTTTGCCCAGCAGGAACTCCAGGCGTGTAAGCGGCGTGGCGTAGAAGTTGGTGATCGAGCCCAGCTCCTTTTCACGCACGATGCCGAGGGCGGTGAGCATCGCCGGAATAAACGCCAGGATCAGCGCCATTACGCCGGGGCCGATGGCGTTTACGCTGACCACGTCCTGGTTATAGCGAAAGCGCGTTTCCAGTTTGGCCGCTGCCGGGGTGTTTTGTGGCCGGCTGCTCAGTTCGCCCAGTTGCTGGAGGTTGGCTTGGTGCACGGCTTCTACATAGTTGCGGCTGGTTTCCGCACGAAACGGCATGCCGCCGTCGAGCCAGGCGGCCACGGTGGGTTGGCGACCGGCGTAGAGGTCGCGGCCAAAACCGGGGGGGATCTCCAGGGCCAGTTTGATTTCCGAGCGTTGCAGGCGCCGGTGCAGTTCGCTCGAATCCTGAATCGCCGGTTGCTCCTCGAAGTACCGCGAGCTGCGGAACGCCTCCAGGTAGGCGCGACTCTGCGGGGTCTGGTCTTGGTCATAGACGGCGAAGGCGAGGTTTTCCACATCCAGGGAAATGCCGTAGCCGAAGATCACCATCATGAACATCGCGCCGAGCAGGGCGAAGGCCATGCGCACCTTGTCGCGCAGCAGTTCCTTGCCTTCGCGGCTGGCCACGGCCAACAGGCGCGCCAGGCTGAAACCGCGCTTGCTCACCGGCGGCGCCGCGGTTTCGCTGACCGTGGCGGTGGGCGCAGTCGGCTCGGGTTCGCCCTGGGCCTGTTCCAGGCAGGTGACGAAGGCGGCTTCGAGGGTGTCGCCGTGGAACTGCTGTTGCAGCGCGTGCGGCGTGTCGCAGGCCAGCACCTTGCCCGCGTGCATCAAGGAAATGCGGTCGCAGCGCTGGGCTTCGTTCATAAAGTGTGTGGACAGAAAGATGGTCACGCCCTGTTCGCGGGACAACTCGATCAGCAGCCGCCAGAAGTCATCCCGCGCCGCCGGATCGACGCCCGAGGTCGGCTCGTCGAGGATCAGCACTTCCGGGCGATGCAGCACCGCCACCGCCAATGACAGGCGCTGGCGCAGGCCCAGGGGCAGTTCGCCGGAGGGTTGCTCGGCGACATCACCGAGGTCGAAACGCTGGATCAACTCGTCGATCCGCGGCCCGCTCTCGGCCGGGTTCAGGTCGAACAACTGCGCGTGCAGTACCAGGTTCTGGCGCACGCTGAGTTCGCCATACAGCGAGAAACTCTGCGACATGAACCCCACGCGCTTGCGGGTGGCCAGGTCCTTGGCATTCACCGGGTTGCCCAGCAACTTCGCGCTGCCTTCGGTGGCCGGCATCAGCCCGGTCAGCACCTTCATGGTGGTGGTCTTGCCGCAACCGTTGGAACCGAGGAAACCGAAAATCTCGCCACGGCCGATGGCGAAACTGACCTTGTTCACCGCGGTGAAATCACCGAAACGCAGGGTCAAGTCGTGGGCTTCGATGGCGATGTCGGTGTTGGCACTTTCCCGGGGTGGGATCAGCAGCGGTTGGTTGTCGTGGGCGCTGTCGCCCTGGAAGTGGGTGAAGGCCTCATCCAGTTTGCCACTGGGTGTGGCGGCGGCCAGTTCGCTGCTCAGGCCGTCGGCGATCAGTTTGCCGCGATCGAGCATCAGGCAATGTTCGAATTGTTCGGCTTCTTCCATGTAGGCCGTCGCCACCAGCAACGTCAGCTGCGGGCGCTCGCTGCGTACGGTTTCTACCAGCTCCCAGAAGCGTCGGCGCGACAGCGGATCGACGCCGGTGGTGGGTTCGTCGAGGATCAGCAGGTCCGGGTCGTGGATCAGCGCGCAGCACAGGCCGAGCTTCTGCTTCATCCCGCCGGACAGCTTGCCCGCCGGGCGTTCGGCGAAGCGTGCGAGGTCGGTGGCCAGCAGCAGGTTGTGCATGCGCTGGTCGCAGTCGGCTCTGGACAGGCCGAACAGCGTGGCGAAGAAACGGATGTTTTCGCTGATCGACAGCTCGGGGTACAGGTTGCCGCCCAGCCCTTGGGGCATGAAGGCGATGCGCGGGTAGAGGCTGTTGCGGTGGCGCCGGTCCTGGATCGAGCCGCCAAGCACCTCTAGCTGGCCTGCCTGGAGCTTTTTGACCCCGGCGATCAACCCCAGCAGGCTCGACTTGCCTGCGCCGTCCGGGCCGATCAAGCCGCAGCGCGTTCCGGCGGGCAGGCTGAAGGCGATGTCGAGCAAAGCCTGTTGTTTGCCGTAGCGATGGCTGATCCCGCTGGCGTGCAGCGCCAGGCCGGTCATTGCAGGTTGGCCGGCCAGGCGATGTCTGCCGTGCGCACGTAACCGGCGCCGGGCATGCCCGGTTTGGCTTGGGGCACGGCGTCGGGTTGGGTCAGGCGCAGTTTGACGCGGAACACCAGTTTCTGGCGCTCGTCGCGGGTTTCCACTTCCTTGGGCGTGAACTGGGATTTGGCGGCGACAAAGCTGATCTTGGCCGGCAGCGGTTGCTGGGGCAGGGCATCAAGCAGGATGCGCGCGTCGCTGCCGACGGTCAGGCGACCGGTGACGGAGGCGGGCAGGTAGAGGTTCATGTACTGGTCATTCGGATCGATCAACAGCAGCACACGTCCGCCCGCGCCAAGCACTTCGCCGGGCTCGGCCAGGCGCAGTTGGATGATCCCGTCGATGGGCGCGCGCAGGCTGCTGTCGTCGATCTCGCTGTTGAGCTGGGCGACTTGGGCCTGGGCCGCACCGATGGCGGCCTTCACCGAGTTGACCTGGGCTTGCGCGGCGATCACCGCGGCGTTGCCGGTGTTCTGCCGGGCTTGCTGCTGGTCGATCAGTTGGCTGCTGGCGAAGCCGCGCTTGTACAGCTCCTGGGTACGCTTGAGTTCCTGGTTGGCCAGCAACTGCTCGCTTTGGCGCAGTTGCACATTGGCCTCGGCGGCGGCGAAGTTTTCCTTGGCGCGCAGCACTTCGGCCTCGGCCTGGGCGCGTTGGGCCTCGAGGGTGCGGGTGTCCATGCGTGCGAGCAGTTGGCCTTTGAGCACCTTGTCGCCTTCGTCCACGCGCACCTCGGCCAGGCGCCCGGGGATCTTGGCGGCGATCTGCACTTCGGTGGATTCCAGGCGCCCGTTGCCCATGCTCAGGCCTTCGGGGAGGCGGTCCTGGAGGGAGCGCCAATAGCCGAAGCCGCCGGCACCCAGCAACAGGGCGATGAGTGCGATGGCGAAAAGACGGGAGGTGTGGTGATTCGTCGACATGGCGGCTTCCTGCGGCATTAGCATCCTAGTTTGACCGGATGGCGCCCAGGGGCGGTTGATTCCGGTCAAATGAAGCACCAGCCTAACCCGCCCGGCGTGCAGATGCATGCGTCTGGCGCGTGACTGCCGGGTTCTGGGTGTTTAACCCAGGGCGAGCACCGCCGCCCATTGTTCGGCGGTCACCGGCATCACCGACAGTCGGCTGCCTTTTTGCACCAGCGGCAACTCGGCGAGGGCGGTTTGCTGCTTCAGGTAGCCCAGGCCCAGCACCTTGGGGAATGTCTTGACGTGGGCGACGTCGATCGCGCTCCACGGATTTTTGTCCGGGGTGGCCTTGGCGTCGTAGTAGTGGCTTTGCGGCTCCAGGGCTGTGGGGTCCGGGTAGGCTGCCTTGATGATTTTTCCGATGCCGGCAATCCCTGGCTCCGGGCAGCTGGAATGGTAGAAGAAAAACTCGTCGCCCTCGGCCATGGCGCGCAGGAAATTGCGCGCCTGGTAGTTGCGGACCCCATCCCAGCGAGCTTCGCCGAGCTTTTCCAGGCCCTTGATGGAGAGTTCATCGGGCTCGGATTTCATCAGCCAGTAGGCCATTTTTGCGCTCCTCAAAATGGGATTGGGCAAGTTGTCGGGCAATTGCATGACAAACCGACAGTCGGTTGGCGTCAAGGTTTGCGTGTTGGTTCACGTTACCGCAGAATGCGCGCTTTTAAGCTTGACAGCGCCGCAACGGACTCCTGAGGAACGTTGTTGTCATCGTGTACGAAGTGCCTGAAGGGGGGCAATCGATGCAACGTAAGCCGGATTTACTATGGATTTTGGTTATTTTGTTTGGTCTGGGCGTCGTGACCACCGGGTATGCCCAAAGCTTGTGGTCGAACAAGACCGATGCTCCCGTTGAATTGACTCAGCAACAGCCGCAACCGTTCAAGCGTTGACCCTTCTTCCAGACGCCGCTTTTTTTACTGCGGCGTCTGCGCGATATACCACTGCTTATCCGTGACGGTGCCGGCCAATGGCACATCCCAGCTCGCCTGCGTCAACTTCTCGACCTTCTGGCATTCATGGGCCAGGCCCAGCAACGTCGGCTTGCGCCAGCTCTGGCGGCGCGCGAGGTAAGCGAGGCTGCGGTCGTAGAAGCCGCCGCCCATGCCCAGGCGGCCCCCCGCATCATCGAAACCGACCAACGGCAACAACACCAGGTCCAGCGCCCAGACCTTGCGCTGTTGGCCGATGTTGACCCGTGGCTCGAGGATGCGGAAGCGATTGGGCCTTAGCTTTTCCCCAGGCCGCACGCGCTGGAACACCATCTTGGTGCGTGGCCATGCGCTGAGCACCGGCAGGTAAGTGGCCTTGCCCCGGCGCTGGGCGGCACGCAGCAACAGGCGCGGGTCGATTTCGCCGTCCGTCGGTAGATACAGGGAAATGTGTTTGGCCCGGCGAAACAGCGGCTGCTGTGCCAGTTGCCGATAGAGGCCGTGGGCGGCCTTGCGCTGCTGGCTCGGGCTGAGCTCGCGGCGGGCCTTGCGCAACATGCGTCGAAGTTGCGGACGGGAAAGCGGCGCAGGTTCGGTCATGGTTTTCGGCTCATAAAACAATGCCAGTCCGAAGACTGGCATTGAGTTTGGGAATTCAGGCTCCCCGACAGAGCCGCTGTCGACTTAGCCCTTGAACCCGAAAGTTCAAGGTGGAAGAAGCAGTAGGCTTTAAGGCTTTCCGTCTAGCGGACATGCACACCAGCCCAACGTGCAACTTCCAGGGTAGTGCGAATCGGCTCAGGGACATCGCCGACTGGCAAACACGCCAGGGAGTGGGGCGAGTATACCTTAAACAGTCGCGGCAATCAGCCCTTGGGTGTGTCTGAATCGCTGGACAGCACCAGATCCACACGTTCCAGCAGGTCGCGCACCTGCTCGCGCGTCGAGCCGCTGGCCTGCACGTCAGGGCGTTCCTGCTTGTGCAGCAGATCGTGAGTGATGTTCAGCGCGGCCATCACGGCGATACGGTCGGCGCCGATGACTTTGCCGCTGCTGCGGATTTCACGCATCTTGCCATCCAGGTAGCGGGCGGCGCTCACCAGGTTGTTGCGCTCTTCCTGGGGACAGATGATCGAATATTCTTTATCCAGGATCTGCACGGTGACGCTATTGCTTGAACTCATGAGTCTTGCTCCAGGGCCTTCAGGCGCGAAATCATCGATTCGACCTTACGCCGGGCGATTTCGTTTTTTTCAATGAGGTGAGCGCGTTCCTCGCGCCAGGTTTTTTCCTGAGCTAGTAGGAGTCCGTTTTGACTCTTAAGTTGCTCGACCCGATCAATTAGCAACTCGAGTCTGGCCATCAGCGCTTGCAGGTCGGTGTCTTCCATTGGGTTCCACTGGATTTGTCTGATGAATGGCAACTGCAGGATAAACGATCTGACGCCCTTGATAGTCTTGGTACGTCTGCCGGTGCTAGGATACAGCGCTTCATTCTAGACATTGCGCCGTCTGGCGCCTAGCTCACCATGCCCATTCAGAACTCCCCGTACGATGCTTTTTCCAAACTGCTGAGCGCCAGCGGTCACCCATGCTCGCCTGCCGAATTGCACGGCGTGTTGCTGGGCCGCAGCTGCACCGGCGTAGGCTTTGATGCCGACAACTGGCTGGCCGATGTGGCCGAGCTGCTGGAGACCGAGCCGACCGACAACGTGCGCAACGCGCTGATCGGCCTGCAGGAAATGGTCAAGGGCGAGCTGACCGGTGACGACGTCACCGTGGTCCTGCTGCTGCCGACCGACGACGCACCGCTCACCGAACGCGCCGCCGCACTGGGCCAATGGTGCCAGGGCTTCCTCCACGGTTTCGGCGTGAACGCCGGCGGCCTGGAACTGAGCACCGACGCCAAGGAAGTGTTGCAGGACCTTGCGGCCATCTCCCAGGTACAAGACGCCCTGGAAGAGTCCGAAGACGGCGAAGGCGACTACATGGAAGTCATGGAGTACCTGCGCGTCGCGCCGCTGCTGCTGTTCACCGAGACCAAGAAGTCCGCAGAACCTGCCGCACCCAAGCCGTCGCTGCACTAAGCAAGGAAGCCCATCTGCCCATGATTCATATCCCCAGAGCGGAATACACCCGGCGTCGCAAGGCGCTCATGGCGCAGATGGAACCCAACAGCATCGCGATCCTGCCGGCCGCCGCCGTGGCGATCCGCAACCGTGATGTCGAGCATGTCTACCGCCAGGACAGCGACTTCCAGTACCTGAGCGGTTTCCCCGAACCCCAGGCGGTGATCGTGCTGATGCCCGGTCGCCTGCATGGCGAGTACGTGCTGTTCTGCCGCGAACGCAACGCTGAACGCGAATTGTGGGACGGCCTGCGCGCCGGCACCGAAGGCGCGATCCGCGACTTTGGCGCCGACGACGCGTTCCCCATCACCGACATCGACGACATCCTGCCCGGCCTGATCGAAGGCCGCGACCGGGTGTATTCGGCCATGGGCAGCAATGCCGAATTCGACCGCCACCTGATGGAGTGGATCAACGTGATCCGCTCTAAAGCGCACCTCGGCGCCCAGCCGCCGAACGAATTTGTTGCGCTGGATCATCTGCTCCACGACATGCGCCTGTATAAATCGGCGGCGGAAGTGAAGGTGATGCGCGAGGCGGCACGGATTTCCTGCGCGGCCCACGTACGGGCGATGCAGGCCAGCCGCGCCGGTTTGCACGAATTCAGCCTGGAAGCCGAACTGGACTACGAATTCCGCAAGGGCGGCGCAAAGATGCCGGCCTATGGCTCCATCGTCGCCGCCGGGCGCAACAGCTGCATCCTGCATTACCAGCAGAATGACGCCGTGCTCAAGGACGGCGATCTGGTGCTGATCGACGCCGGTTGCGAGATCGACTGCTACGCCAGCGACATCACCCGCACCTGGCCGGTCAACGGCAGGTTTTCGCCCGAGCAAAAGGCGGTCTACGAGATTGTGCTGGCCTCCCAGGAAGCCGCCTTTGCCCAGATCGCCCCCAACAAACATTGGAACCAGGCCCACGAGGCGACGGTGCAAGTCATCACCGCCGGGCTGGTCAAGCTGGGCTTGTTGCAGGGCGACGTCGACGAGTTGATCGCCAGCGAAGCCTACAAAGCCTTCTACATGCACCGCGCCGGCCACTGGCTGGGCATGGATGTGCATGACGTGGGCGAGTACAAGGTGGGCGGTGAATGGCGCGTGCTGGAGGTGGGCATGGCATTGACCGTGGAGCCGGGGATCTACATCTCGCCGGACAACCAGAATGTGGCAAAGAAATGGCGTGGCATTGGCGTGCGCATTGAGGACGACGTGGTAGTGACCAAGCAAGGCTGTGAAATCCTGACCGGCGGCGTGCCCAAGACCGTCGCCGAGATCGAAGCGTTGATGGCGGCTGCCCGATGAACCGGGTCAACCTCGCGATCATCGGCGGTGGCCTGGTGGGCGCCAGTCTGGCCCTGGCGTTGCAGGCCGGGGCCAAGGCGCGTGGCTGGAAGATCGTGATGATCGAGCCGTTCGCACCGGGCGACAGCTACCAGCCGAGCTACGATGCGCGCTCGTCGGCGTTGTCCTACGGCGCCCGGCAGATTTATCAGCGCCTGGGCCTGTGGCAGGACATTTCCCGTCGCGCCGAGCCGATCAAGCAGATTCACGTGTCGGACCGGGGGCGTTTTTCCACGGCGCGCCTGTCTGCCATGGAAGAGGGCGTGCCAGCCCTGGGTTATGTCGTCGAAAACGCCTGGCTCGGCCAATGCCTGTGGCAAGGTTTGGATAAAGACGTGGTCAGCTGGCGCTGCCCGGCTGAAGTCACGCGCATGGAACCACTGCCCGACGGCTATCGCCTGACCCTCAACGATGAAACCGTGCTGGAATGCGACCTCGCCGTGCTGGCCGACGGCGGCCGTTCCGGCCTGCGCGAGCAACTGGGCATCGGCGTGAAAACCCGGCCGTACAACCAGAGCGCGCTGATCGCCAACATCACCCCGAGCGAAGCCCACAACGGCGAAGCCTTCGAGCGTTTCACCGATGAAGGCCCGATGGCCTTGCTGCCGCTGCCGGACAACCGTTGCGCACTGGTGTGGACGCGCATCGGCATGGACGCCCAGCGCCTGGCGAACCTCGATGAGCGCAGCTTCCTCAGTGAATTGCAGGGCGTGTTCGGCTACCGCCTGGGCACCCTCAAGCAAGTTGGCGCACGTCACCTGTATCCGTTGACCCTGGTGGAAGCCGAAGAACAAGTGCGCTCCCACCTGGCGATCCTCGGCAACGCCGCCCACAGCCTGCACCCGATTGCCGGGCAGGGCTTCAACCTGTCCCTGCGGGATGCCCACGCCTTGGCCGAAGCCTTGCTGGCCGGGCCTGAGGTGCCGGGCGACCTGGCGACGTTGCAAGGCTACCGCGAGCGCCAGCGCCTGGACCAGAAACTTACTGTGGGCTTCTCCGACCAGGTCACGCGCCTGTTTGGCAGCGCCCAGCCGCTGGTCGCCCTGGGCCGCAACATGGGCCTGCTCGGTCTCGACCTGCTACCGCCGGCCAAACGCTGGTTCGCCCGTCAGGCCATGGGCCTGGGCACGCGTCCCGATGCGTAAGTGGTTGATTGAGCGCCTGGGCAAGGCGCGCTTGTTGCGTTGGATCATGACCCTGTACCCGCCGTACCTGGGGGCGGGCGTCAGCGTGCAGCAGATGAGCGCGGACTTTCGCCACGTCAAAGTGCGCATGGGCCTGGGCTGGTACAACCGCAACTACGTCGGCACGCAGTTCGGCGGCAGCCTGTATTCGATGGTCGATCCCTTCTACATGTTGATGCTCATGGAGAACCTGGGCCGCGACTACATCGTCTGGGACAAGGCCGCGAGTATCGATTTCATCTCGCCGGGCAAAGGCCCGGTGTTTGCCGAGTTTTCCATCGACGATACGTTGCTCGATGAAATCCGCCGGCAGACCGAGGGTGGCGAGAAGTATTTGCCTCACCTCAAGGTACAGATTCATGACGGCGCCGGCACCCTGGTGGCGCGCGTCGACAAAACCCTTTACGTGCGGCGCAAGCCGCCAGCGAGACAGGCTTAAACCATGGACATGCGCGCAGATGTGCTGATTGTCGGGGCCGGAATGGTCGGAAGCGCCCTGGCGCTGGCGTTGCAGGGCAGTGGCTTGCAGGTGTTGCTGCTCGACGGCAGCCCGCTGAGCGTCAAGCCGTTCGCTCACGACGCGGCGTTCGAACCCCGCGTGAGCGCCTTGTCGGCCGCCAGCCAGCGCATCCTCGAGCGCCTGGGCGTGTGGGACGGCATCGTCGAGCGCCGCGCCAGCCCTTACGGCGAGATGCAGGTGTGGGACGGCAGCGGCACCGGGCAGATCCACTTCTCGGCGGCCAGCGTGCATGCCGAGGTGCTTGGCCATATCGTCGAAAACCGTGTGGTCCAGGATGCCTTGCTTGAGCGCCTGCACGACTGCGACCTGGGCTTGCTGGCCAATGCGCGCCTGGAACAGATGCGCCGCTCCGGCGATGACTGGCTGCTGACCCTGGCCGATGGTCGCAAGTTGCGCGCGCCGCTGGTGGTGGCGGCCGACGGCGCCAACTCCGCCGTGCGCCGCCTGACCGGCACCGCGACCCGCGAATGGGATTACCTGCATAACGCCATCGTCACCAGCGTGCGCAGCAGCCAACCGCACCAGCGCACGGCGTGGCAACGTTTCACCGACACCGGGCCGCTGGCGTTTTTGCCCCTGGTACGCGATGGGCAAGAGGACTGGTGTTCGATCGTCTGGTCGACCACGCCGGCGGAGTCCGAGCGCCTGATGGCACTGGACGATGAAGGCTTTTGCCGTGAATTGGAGCGCGCCTTTGAAGGCCGCCTGGGCACGGTGATCAGCGCCGATCCGCGTGTCTGCGTGCCGCTGCGCCAGCGCCACGCCAAACGCTACGTGGCCGAAGGCCTGGCGTTGATCGGCGACGCAGCCCACGTGATTCACCCGTTGGCGGGGCAGGGCGTGAACCTGGGCTTTCTCGATGCGGCGACGCTGGCCGAAGTGCTGTTGTCCGCCACCGAGCGCGGCGAACGCCTGGCGGATGTAAAAGTGCTGAGCCGCTACGAGCGCCGACGCATGCCGCACAACCTGGCGTTGATGGCCGCGATGGAGGGCTTCGAGCGGTTGTTCCAGGCCGACCAACTGCCGCTGCGCTGGTTGCGCAATGCCGGGCTGAAGATGGTCGACCAGATGCCCGAAGCCAAGGCCGTGTTCGTGCGCCAGGCCTTGGGCCTGACTGGCGATCTGCCTGATTTGGCAAAGCCCTGAGCTTGAAACCCGGCCCCCTGTGGGAGCTGGCTTGCCTGCGAAGAGGCCATCAGCCCCACTATAAATCCTAGTCATGCAACATCTGGTAACGCCTCCAGCAAGCGCCGGCAAATGTGAGTCCTTATCATTTGCGCTCTTTTTGCAAATGAGAGACCGCACCCATGTTGGCACCCAAGCGCCTCCTGACTGCCCTGGCACTCACCCTGATCGGCAGCACCACCGTGCAGGCAGCCGACGAAGTGGTGGTCTACTCCTCGCGCATCGACGAACTGATCAAGCCGGTGTTCGACGCCTACACCCAGAAGACCGGTGTGCAGGTGAAGTTCATCACCGACAAGGAAGCTCCGCTGATGCAACGCATCAAGGCCGAGGGCGAAAACGCCACCGCTGACCTGCTGCTGACCGTCGATGCCGGCAACCTCTGGCAGGCCGAGCAAATGGGCATCCTGCAACCGTTCACCTCGCCGGTGATCGACAAGAACATCCCCCTGCAGTATCGCTCCTCCAACCACGCCTGGACTGGCCTGAGCCTGCGTGCCCGTACCATCGCCTATTCCACTGACCGGGTGAAACCGGGTGACCTGACTACCTACGAAGCCCTGGCCGACAAGCAGTGGGAAGGCCGCCTGTGTCTGCGCACCGCGAAGAAGGTCTACAACCAGTCGCTGACCGCCACCCTGATCGAAACCCATGGCGCGGCCAAGACCGAAGAAATCGTCAAGGGTTGGGTCAACAACCTGTCCACCGACGTGTTCTCCGATGACATCGCCGTACTCGAAGCGATCAACGCCGGGCAATGCGACGTGGGCATCGTCAACACCTATTACTACGGGCGCCTGCACAAGCAGAACCCGAAGCTGGCGGTGAAGCTGTTCTGGCCGAACCAGGGCGACCGTGGCGTGCATGTGAACCTGTCGGGCATCGGCCTGACCAAGCACGCGCCGCACCCGGAAGCCGCCAAGGCCTTGGTCGAGTGGATGACCACGCCTGAGGCGCAGAAGATCTTCGCCGACGTGAACCAGGAATTCCCGGCCAACCCGGCAGTGCCGCCGTCGGCGGAAGTGGCGACCTGGGGCAAGTTCGTGGCGGACACCTTGCCGGTGGAAGTGGCGGGCAAACGTCAGGCCGAGGCGATCCGCCTGATGGATCGCGCTGGCTGGAACTAAGTACAATCTGCCAGGCACCGCAGTCCTGAATGTGAGAGCTGGTTTGTGTGGGAGCTGGCTTGCCTGCGATAGCATCACCTCGGTGTATCAGTGATACCGAGGTGATGCTATCGCAGGCAAGCCAGCTCCCACATTGGTTAGCGGCGACTTCAAATTCTTCATTATTCCGAGAGCTTTTCCTTGGCCCACCCTGCCCAACGCCGCTGGTACCTGCCGGTTTTCACCGTCGCCGCCCTGGTGCTGCTGCCGCTGAGCGTGCTGTTGCTGTCGTGGCAGAGTATCGATGTGCAGATCTGGTCCCACCTCTGGGAAACCCAGATGCCGCGCCTGCTGGGCAACACCCTGACTCTGGTGCTGGGCGTCGGCGTCGGTGTGACCCTGCTTGGGGTCAGCCTGGCCTGGCTGACCAGCCTGTGCGAATTCCCCGGGCGGCGCTGGCTGGATTGGGCGCTGATGCTGCCCTTCGCCATTCCGGCCTATGTACTGGCGTTTGTGTTTGTCGGCCTGCTGGATTTTTCCGGGCCGGTGCAAACCCTGCTGCGCGAGTGGTTCGGCACCGGCCTGCGCCTGCCACGCGTGCGTTCCACCAGCGGCGTGATCACCGTGTTGGTGCTGGTGTTCTATCCCTATGTCTATCTACTGGCGCGCACCGCGTTCCTCGCCCAGGGCAAGGGCCTGATGGAAGCGGCGCGGGTGTTGGGGCAGTCACCGTGGCAAGCATTCTGGCGCGTGGCGTTGCCCATGGCGCGGCCGGCGATTGGTGCCGGCGTGGCGTTGGCGCTGATGGAGACGCTGGCGGATTTCGGCGCGGTCTCGGTGTTCAACTTCGATACCTTTACCACCGCCATCTACAAGACCTGGTACGGTTTTTTCAGCCTGTCGAGTGCGGCGCAACTGGCCAGCCTGTTGCTGTTGGTGGTGATGCTGGTGCTGTACGGCGAGCGCCGTGCCCGGGGCGCCAGCCGGCCGAGCAACGAGCGGCCACGGGGCAAGGCGCTGTATCACCTGCGTGGGCTCAAGGCGGCAGCAGCCAGCAGTTGGTGTGGGTTGGTGTTTGCCTGCGCGTTTGTCATCCCGATGCTGCAACTGGTCGCCTGGTTCTGGCAGCGCGGTCGCTTCGACTGGGATGAGCGTTATTCGGGCCTGATCGTGCATACGCTCTACCTGGGCGGTATCGCTGCGCTGATAACCGTCAGTGTGGCGCTGGTGCTGGCGTTCGCCAACCGGCTGGCACCTACCCGGGCGATTCGCTCCGGCATCAGCCTGGCCAACGTCGGCTACGCCTTGCCGGGCTCGGTGCTGGCGGTGTCGATCATGTTGGCGTTCAGCTACCTGGACCGTGAGCTGGTGGTGCCGCTGTCGGGCTGGCTGGGCGGTGCGGGCAAGCCGTTGCTGCTGGGCAGCCTGTCGGCGCTGGTGCTGGCGTATCTGGTGCGCTTTTTGGCGGTCGCCTACGGGCCGCTGGAAAACAGCCTGGCGCGAATCCGACCCTCGTTGCCGGAAGCGGCGCGCAGTCTTGGCGTGAGCGGGCCACGACTGTTTTGCAAAGTGTATCTGCCGTTGCTGCTACCGGGGACGTTGAGTGCGGCGTTGCTGGTGTTCGTCGATGTGCTCAAGGAAATGCCCGCGACCCTGCTGATGCGTCCGTTCGGCTGGGACACTCTGGCCGTTCGGATCTTTGAAATGACCAGCGAAGGCGAGTGGGCGCGGGCGTCATTGCCGGCCCTGACGTTGGTGTTGGTCGGCCTGTTGCCGGTGATCGGGCTGATCCGGCGCTCTGCTCGGCAAATCGGCTAGGTGCCAGTCCTACGGCTTGCAGCTACAATGCGCGGCATTCGGTGCGCTCCGCCTTTCTGGCCGGGTTGCTGTAGGTGGTTGCCGGCCTTGTAAATCAAGGCGTTCAGCACGTACGACAACGCTGCGCACCTTCGCCAAGCCCGGAAGGAGAAACCCATGGGACAGCGTACGCCTCTGTATGACCTGCATCTCGCCCTCGGCGCGAAAATGGTCGATTTTGGCGGTTGGGATATGCCTCTGCACTATGGTTCGCAAGTCGAAGAACACCATCAGGTGCGACGCGACTGCGGGGTGTTCGATGTATCTCATATGACCGTGATCGATGTCACCGGCCCCCAGGCCAAGGAATGGCTGCAGCACCTGCTGGCCAATGATGTCGAGCGCTTGCATGGCTGCGGCCGTGCGTTGTACAGCGCCATGCTCAACGAAAAGGGCGGCGTGGTGGACGACATGATCGTCTACCGCACCGAGAGCGGCTACCGGCTGGTGGTCAACGCCGCTACCCGCGACCAGGACATCGCCTGGATGCAGGCGCAACTGGGTGGCTATGGGGTGCAACTGCACGAGCGGTCCGAGTTGGCCATGCTCGCCATTCAGGGCCCCCATGCCCGGCAGAAGATCGCCGAGTTGGTCACCCAGTCCCGCGGCGCCCTGATTCATCAGCTCAAGCCGTTTGAAGGCCTGGCCGATGGCGACTGGTTTATCGCACGCACCGGTTATACCGGCGAGGACGGTTTGGAAATCGTGCTGCCCGCCGAACAGGCCCCGGGCTTTTTCAACGACCTGGTGGGCGCGGGCATTTCTCCCATTGGCCTTGGCGCCCGCGATACCTTGCGCCTTGAAGCGGGCATGAACCTGTATGGCCAGGATATTCACCAGGATGTTTCGCCGCTTGCGGCCAACATGGCCTGGAGCATTGCCTGGGAACCGGCCGAGCGCAATTTCATCGGCCGTACCGCGCTGGAAGCCGAGTTGGCGGCCGGTGTGCAATTCAAATTGGTCGGGTTGGTGCTGGAAGAACGAGGTGTTTTACGCGCTCACCAAGTAGTTCGTATCGCCAATGTTGGCGAAGGGGAGATCACCAGTGGTAGTTTCTCTCCTACGCTGAGCAAATCCATTGCCCTGGCACGTGTACCGACGGCGACAGCTGATCGTGCCGAAGTGGAAATCCGCGGCAAGTGGTATCCGGTTCGAGTGGTCAAGCCGACCTTCGTGCGCCATGGTAAAACCTTGATCTAACCTATTTCCGGCAGGCCAAAGGCCGCTGACACTACTTCTTGAGGACACAGACTATGAGCAATATCCCGGCCGACCTGCGTTTTGCCGAGAGTCATGAATGGGCCCGTCTGGAAGCTGACGGCACTGTGACCGTCGGTATCTCCGACCATGCCCAGGAAGCGTTGGGTGATGTGGTGTTTGTTGAGCTGGCGGAAGTCGGCGCGCAGTTCGAGGCTGAAGGCCAGGCGGGTGTGGTTGAGTCGGTGAAGGCGGCTTCGGATATTTATGCGCCCGTTGCTGGCGAAGTGATTGCCGTCAACGAGGAACTGAGCGGGAGCCCTGAGCTGTTGAACTCCGACCCGTACGGCGCCTGGATTTTCAAGCTCAAGCCAAGCAACCCGGCTGACCTGGAAAAACTGCTGGATGCTGCCGGCTACAAAGCCGCCATCGGCGAATAAGCACGGGTAAAAATCTGGGAGGGGGCAAGCCCCTCCCAGATTGGCGTCTACTCAGGGTTTGAGTACGGCTTTTACGGCCTCCACCGACCGCTCCACATCCGCTTCCGTCATCGCCGTGAACATCGGCAACGACACGATCAAACGTCCCACCTTTTCCGCGACCGGGAACATGCCTTCCTTGAACCCCTGTGCCCGATAAAGGCTCAACAGGTGGATAGGCGGGTAGTGATAGCCGATGCCGACGCCGCGGGCCTGCATCTGCTCCATGAAGGTGGCGCGAGCGGGCAGGCCGTCCTGGCGTTCCGGCAGCACCAGTTGGAACAGGTGCCAGTTGCTGTTCTCAAAATCCGCCGGCGGCAGCTGTGCACCGTATTTCTCTTCGAAGTCGCTGCCGAAGCATTTGAAGTAGTGCCGCGCCAGGTTCTGGCGGTGGGCAGTGATCTCTTCGATGTGGGCAAACTGGCCCAGGCCGATGGTGGCGGCGATGTCGGTCATGTTGAACTTGCCGCCGAGTACATCCACGTCCAAGCCGTCGAAACCGGTGCGTGTTACGCCTTGCAGGCGATACTTCTCTGCCAGGCGGGCTTCGTCGGCATTGTTCAATACCAGGCAGCCACCCTCGGAACAGGTGACATTCTTGTTCGCCTGGAAGCTGAACGATACGAAGTCACCAGTGGCGCCGATGCGCTCGCCATCCCAGCTGGAGCCCAGGGCCTGGGCGGCATCTTCGATGACGCGCAGGTTGTACTTGTTGGCCAGTGCGTAAAGCATCGGCATGTCCAGGGGCAGGCCGGCCAGGTACACCGGGATGATTGCCTTGGTACGTGGCGTGATCGCGGCTTCTACCTGGGCCAGGTCGAGGTTGCGGGTGACCGGGTCGATGTCGGCAAATACCGGCGTGGCGCCCACTTCCAGAATTACGTTGGCGGTGGCGACCCAAGAGATTGGCGTGGTGATGACTTCATCGCCCGCGCCGATCCCGGCGATGCGCAGCGCGATCTCCATGGTGCAGGTGCCCGAGTTGAATGTGCGCACCGGCCGGCCGCCAAAATATTCCGACAGCTGTGCTTCGAACGCCTGCACTTTCGGCCCGCTGGTGATCCAGCCCGAGCGCAGTACATCGCCAACCGCCGAGATGGTGGCTTCATCGATGATGGGTTTGGAGAACGGCAGAAAGGGCTGTTGGCTCATGACGACGAAGGCATCCGTTTCAAAGGGGTAATGAGTGAAAAATCGGTCAGTGCCGGCATAGTTGCACGGTCCGACTGAATATAGCCTGTCCTGCGTGAATGAATCGTCACCGTCGGGTTAAAAATGCCGCTTCAAAAGTGGCATTCTGTGAAGGCTTCAAAAAGAGTAGCGGGCTTCCAGAAACACATTCTGCTCCTTGAGCTTGCCTTTGATTTGTTCATCCCGGGCGTTCACACGGTTCGCAAAGGTGTTGTAGCCGGTTTCAACATCGCCCATTGCGATGTAACGGTAACCAGTGCCCAGTGTGATCTGGTCAGTGACCTTGGCTTCCAGCCCCATGCCTAGGCTATAGGCGAAGTTATGCTGGCGGTTATTGGCGAAACGACGGGTCACATTGGTTTGATAACCTTCGGCTTCAACACGTGCGACGCCCACCCCGGCTATCCCGTAGAACGACAACCATGGGTTGATCGAGATGTCTTTGTAGCCATTGAGCATCAAGCGTTGGCTCTGGACATGCAGGCTGTTGACGTTGGCATTAAAGGGTGCCCAGTAGGACTTGAATATCGAGTTGTTCGGCATCGTGTATTCCCCTTCTAGACGCCAGCCACTGTCGAGAATCCTTAGCTTGTTACCCACCCGGATGAGGCTCGACAGGACTTTGCTGTATTGGGCTGTGAAAGCAGGAGTGCTTGTGTAGTGCCCCGGTGAGATTGACTGTAGGAATGGAAGACAAAAAAAATGCCGCTGGTTAACAGCGGCATTTTTTATCGAGCACGAATCACTCGGTAACTGCGTTTTTCGCAAGGATGGCGTTGGCCAACTCCATGTCCGTGGCCTGTAGGCCAGGGTTGTCGGCGCGGACTTTCTGCATCGCAGCTTCCAGGTATGGGCCACGGATGCCACCGTCGCTGGCGACAAAGCTGCCTGCATCGTCTTGTGCAGCGACCACCAGTTTGTGGTCTTTGAATGTCAGGTACGTCGAGCCGGTAGTGGCGCCCGACGAGATGACATTGCGCCAGAAACTGTCGGCCATGGCTGAACCGACAGGAAGGGAAAGCACAGCAAGGGTTGCGACAGCATATTTGAGACGCATGATGGGTGACTCCGGGTGGGTTATCTGTTCTTTATGATTGTAGTTAGTCCAACCGAGTTCCCTCACTGACTAAACAGTTTCAACCCTCAACACTACGCCGTCCTGACCAACCACCCGGACTTGAGCGCCCACAGGGCTGTCCGGGCCGGTCACCATCCACACACCATCGCCGACTTTTACCTTGCCTCGTCCATCCACAATCGCCTGGTGCACCATGAAGGTGTGACCGATCAGCTCCGAGCCGCGCTCGTTGAGCCCGGGTTGGTCGCTCACCTTGGCACTGCTGCGCTGGCGCTTCCACCAATACACCGCTGTCAGTATGGACAGCAGCGCAAACAACAGGAGCTGCCACTCCAGCCCCAGGGGCGGCACCAGGAACTTGATCACGCCCACGGCAGCCGCGGCGATACCCATCCACAACAGGTAACCGCCAGCGCCGAAAACCTCGAGAATCAGCAGCACCGTACCCAGTGCCAGCCAATCCCAGAACGACAGATGCTGCAGGAAATCCCACATGGCGCTGGCCTCAGCCTTTCTTGTTGTCGAATGTAGCCTTGACGATCTCGCCGATCCCGCCGACCGCTCCGATCACCTGGCTGGCTTCCAGCGGCATCAGGATGACCTTGCTGTTGTTGGCGGAGGCCAGCTTGCCCAGTGCGTCGATGTATTTTTGCGCGACGAAGTAGTTGACCGCCTGCACGTTGCCCGACGCGATCGCTTCCGACACCACCTGGGTAGCGCGGGCTTCGGCTTCGGCCTGACGTTCACGGGCCTCGGACTCCAGGAACGCGGCCTGGCGGCTACCTTCGGCCTCCAGGATCTGCGCCTGCTTCTTGCCTTCGGCGGTCAGGATCGCCGACGCCCGCAGGCCTTCGGCTTCGAGGATTTGTGCGCGCTTGATCCGCTCGGCTTTCATCTGGCCCGACATGGCGGCCATCAGGTCGGCGGGCGGGCTGATGTCCTTGATCTCGATCCGGGTGATCTTGATGCCCCACGGCGCGGTGGCTTCGTCCACGGTTTTCAGCAGTTTTTCGTTGATGCCGTCACGCTGGCTGAGCATGGCATCCAGCTCCATGGAGCCGAGCACGGTACGGATGTTGGTCTGCAGCAGGTTGCGGATGGCGTGTTCGAGGTTGTTCACCTCATAGGCCGCCTGCGCGGTGTTGACCACCTGGAAGAAGCACACGGCGTCGATCTGCACGGTGGCGTTGTCGGCGGTGATGACTTCCTGGGGCGGGATGTCCAGCACGCTTTCCATCACGTTGATCTTGCGACCGATGCGGTCCATGACCGGGATGATGATGTTCAGGCCGGGCTTGAGGGTATTGGTGTAACGGCCGAAACGCTCGACCGTCCATTGGTAGCCCTGGGGGACGACCTTGAAGCCCATGAACAGGATGGCGATGGCCAATCCCACGAAAAGAAGCAGTACGGTTCCGATCTGCATAGCGATTCCCTATCCGATGTTTTCAGTGAGCGGATTGTAACGGTGTTGTCACCGTTAAGAACGGTTTCACACGGCAACAATCAACGGATTTGTTTCTGAATCCCCAGGCGTCACCCGCAATGCTTCGGCCATCGTCGTCAGGCCGGCGGCGACCTTGTCCGTGGCGGCCTTGCGCAAGCTACTCATGCCTTGGGCAATTGCGCGTTGACGCAAGGCCTGTACGTCGGCACCGGGCGTGATCAGCGCCCTGAGGTCATCATTGAGCACCATGATTTCGTAAACCCCGGCACGCCCCCGGTAACCACTGTTTCGGCATTGCGCGCAGCCAATGGCCTCGTAGGCATCACCCATCGCACGCTTGCAGTGCGGGCATAACAGTCGCACCAAGCGCTGGGCCATCACTCCTATAAGGGTAGCCTTGATCAAATAATGAGCAATGCCCAACTCCTGCAAACGACTGACCGCGCTGGGCGCGTCGTTGGTATGCAGGGTCGACAGCACGAGGTGCCCGGTCAATGCGGCCTGGATCGCCATTTCGGCGGTTTCCTGGTCGCGGATCTCGCCGATCATGATGATGTCCGGGTCCTGGCGCAGCAGCGCGCGGATGCCGCTGGCGAAGCTCAGGTCGATGTTGTGCTGTACCTGCATCTGGTTGAAGGCCGGTTCGACCATCTCGATGGGGTCTTCCACCGTGCACAGGTTGATCTCCCGTGTCGCCAGTTGCCTGAGGGTGGTGTACAGCGTGCTGGTCTTGCCTGATCCGGTCGGGCCGGTGACGAGGATGATGCCGTTGGTCTGGCGTGTCATGGCGTGCCAGCGCTGCTGGTCGTCACCTGACAAGCCCAATTGATCAAAGCCCTTGAGCAGCACCTGCGGGTCGAAAATCCGCAGTACCAGTTTCTCGCCAAACGCCGTCGGCAAGGTCGAGAGGCGCAGCTCGACCTCGGCCCCCGCCGGGCTTTTGGTCTTGACCCGGCCGTCCTGGGGTTTGCGTTTTTCCGCCACGTTCATTCGCCCCAGGCTTTTGAGGCGGCTGACCACCGCCATCGTGACCTGGGGTGGAAACTGATACACGTCGTGCAGCAGGCCGTCGATGCGAAAGCGCACGCGGCCTTGCTCACGGCAGGGTTCGATATGGATGTCACTGGCGCGCTGGCCGAAGGCGTACTGCAACAGCCAATCGACGATATTGACGATATGCGCGTCATTGGCGTCCGGCTCCTGGTCGCTGGCGCCCAGGTTGAGCAGATCGGCGTTGCCTGGCGCAGCGAGCTTTTGGTCGGCGCCGCTGACGGACGTGGCCAGGCGATAAAACTCACCGATACAGCGGCGGAGGTCCTCGGGGTTGGCCACCACGCGCTTGATCGTACGTTTGAGCACCTGCGCCAGGCCGGCCTCCCAGCGGGTCACGTAGGGCTGGGCGCTGGCGATGGTGACGGTCTGCGCGTCCACGGCCACCGCGAGAATGGTGTGGCGCTGGGCGAAGGCGTGGGACATCAATGGCACTACCTTCGCCACGTCGATGCTCAGCGGATCGATGCGCCAATACGCTTGCCCGGCCTGTTCGGCGAGCCACTGGGTGAGGGTTTCCAGAGGGACACCCTGGGCGGCGATGCATTCGAGGGGGTGTTGGGTAGGGCAGACCGGCAGTGCCAGCAGGCGTTTCGCCACCTCGGCGGTCACCAACCCAGCGGTGATCAAGGCCGGCAATAAGTGCTGCAATTCCAATCGCTGATCAACGGACATCGAGGTGTTCCTGGGTGACTTGGGGTGTCATCCCAGGCTAGTCAGCCCCTGAACCGCTCAGTGGCGAGGTGTATTGCAGGTTTTTACTAAGCACTCGCCATTGCCGCGGCAGGCCGCGCGGAATCAGCCGGCCACAGTTCCAGTGAACACACGCTGATCAGGTTTCGAATCTTTTCACCGATCACCTGGGCGCGATGCCAGCTCAGGCCATCCATCACGATGTCGAGGGTCAGCAGGTCCTGCTCGCGGCTCATCGTCACCTGTTGCGGCGTCAAAAATTGCAGCGCGAAATAGTTGAGTACCCGGCACAGCACGTCCGGCTCCGCTTCGGCGACGATCTGGTAATGCGCCTGGCAATGGCTGCTGTTGACGGCCCACGCATCGACGCGGGTGACAGGTTGGGTGGTTTCGACGGCGTGCATGGGACATCTCCACAAGTGATGGGAGAAATTTTTACATTCGCCAGCGGAGATTTCTTATCTAAAATGGGCATGATTTGCGAATAATCGAATCATACAATTCAAGATAAGCACCATAGAAGGTATTTATATGCACAGCGAGCTGGACGCCTACGACCGCCGCATCCTGGCCCTGCTGCAAGAGGACGCCTCGCTTTCCAGCGCGCAGATTGCCGAGCAGGTCGGCCTGTCCCAATCGCCGTGTTGGCGGCGCATCCAGCGGCTCAAGGAAGAGGGCGTGATCCGCGCGCAGGTGACCTTGCTGGACCGCAAGAAAATCGGCCTCAACACGCAGATTTTCGCCGAGGTCAAACTCAACGCCCACGGTCGCTCCAACTTCACCGAATTTACCGACGCGATTCGCGGGTTTCCGGAAGTGCTGGAGTGTTATGTGCTGATGGGGGCGGTGGATTTTCTGTTGCGCATCGTGACTGCGGATATTGAGGCGTACGAGCGGTTTTTCTTTGAGAAGCTGTCGATGGTGCCGGGGATTCAGGAGGTCAATTCGATTGTGGCGCTTTCGCAGATCAAATCCACTACCAGCCTGCCAGTGTTGCGCTGACCCTGTGGGAGCGGGCTTGCTCGCGAATGCGGTGTGCCAGTCAGAAATCAGCTAACTGACCCACCGCTTTCGCGAGCAAGCCCGCTCCCACACAAGCCCGCTCTCACATTTGGATTACAGACGCAGCAGAGTCTTCCACGCCCGGTTCTGATACACCGCAATCGCCTGATGCATCCGCGCATCCAGCGACTCATCGGTGATCGGCTGGTTGGCCAGTTGCGCCAACTTGTTCAGCTCGCCGTACAGGCGGTCCAGTTCCGGGATGTCCACCACCTGACGCGCATGGTGCAGCCAGGCCTGGATGCGTTCGATGCGCGGCAGTTGCTCGGCGAGGTCTTCCGGCTGTTGCTGGTAGCGCGGCAGTTGCAGGGCGACGGCGTCGTCGGCCAGCAGGCGCGGCAGCCAGTTGGTGATTTGCGCCGCGCCCTGGCGGTTGCCGCGCACGTTGCGGTCGGCGGTCCAGGTGCGGGCCAGCAGCCAGCGGGAGGCGTTGAGTGAGAACAGGCCCCAGCGCACGTCCTCCAGTTCCTCGGCGAATTGCTCCGGCGCGGCCTTGCGGATGTCTTCGTCGTCATCGCCGGCTTGCACCAGTGGGCGCCAGTCTTCCAGCAGGGCGTCCAGTGCACTGCGCAGTTCGCTGGTGGATTGACGCGGTGCGGCCTGGCCGAGGCTGCCGACCAGGGCGCGCATTTCGCCGAGGTTGTCGACCCAGTCTTGCAGCAGGCGCCAGTGGCCATTGAAACGGTATTGCTCGGCCAGGCGCTGGCTGCTGCCGAGCAGGTGCCACATGATCGCGGCGAAGGCATCGTCCAGAGGCATTTCGGCGTGGATCTGCGGCGCGGGCAGGCTCAGGGAGTAGCTGCTGGCGTCATACAGACGGTAGCCGCGTTCGGCCTTGCTGATGTCACACGGCATCAACGCCAGGGTCGCGGCCAGTTCGGCGGCCAGTTCCAGCAGGGCGGCCGGTTCACCTTCGCGCAGTTCCAGTTCCAGCTCGCAGATTTCTTCTTTCTGCTTGCCGACCACCACGTGGCCCAGGTCGAGTGCGGCTTCGATGACTACTTTGGCCTTGCCACGGCCCCAGGCGATTTCGGCGCGTTCCCGCACGAAGTCGGTGGTGAAGATCGGCTTGAGGGTCTTTTTGTCCAGTTCGGCCAGTTGCTCGGGCCAGCATTCGCCGTCGAGCTTTTTCACGTCGAGCTTGGCTTTGGGCAGGTCCCAGTTGTACTCGTTGCGTTCCGACAAGCCGGCGATGCTCTGACCGCGGGTCTTGAGGGTCTGGATGATCTCGTCACCGTCCTTGCGCAGGCGCAGGGCGACTTTGGCCTGGGCCAGGTCGCGCTCGGGGGTGTCGAAATACTGGTTCATCAACTCACGGCGTTCCCAGCCACTTTTGTTGCGTTTTTTCAGTAGCGGGTGCTCACGCAGCGCGGCGAGTGTTTCGCGGCTGACGCGGAGCTTGATTTCGGTTTCTTTCTGCATGGCCGGAAAATCCAGGATCGGGAGCGCAGCCGGGGAAAAGAGTGGCTGCCAAGGTCGTGCAGTGTACAGGACTGAGCCCGGCAACGCGCCGCAACGGTTTATTGTGTCGTACAGATGGCTCTATAGTGGGACTCATCCGGGAAGTTGAGAGGCCGCGCATGCCGTTACCGTCCATGAAAGAACAGTTCGCTGCGCTGATTGCCGCGCCGTCGGTCAGTTGCACCCAAGCGTCTCTGGACCAGAGCAACCGCCCGGTGATCGATTTGCTCGCCAGTTGGCTGGGGGATTTGGGTTTTGCCATCGACATCCAGCAAGTCAGCCCCGGCAAGTTCAACCTGCTCGCCAGCTTCGGCAGCGGCCCCGGTGGCCTGGTGCTGGCGGGGCATAGCGATACCGTGCCGTACGACGCGGCGTTGTGGAAGACCGATCCGCTGAAGCTGACGGAAGTCGACGGCCGCTGGGTAGGATTGGGCAGTTGCGACATGAAGGGTTTTTTCGCCCTGGCCATTGAAGCGGTGCTGCCACTGCTGGAGCAACCATTCAAGCAACCGCTGCTGATCCTCGCCACCTGCGATGAAGAAAGCTCCATGTCCGGCGCCCGTGCGCTGGCCGCAGCCGGACGCCCGCTGGGCCGTGCGGCGGTGATAGGCGAGCCGACGGGCCTCAAGCCGATCCGTCTGCACAAAGGCGTGATGATGGAACGCATCGACATCCTGGGCCGCAGCGGCCATTCGTCGGACCCGAGCCTGGGCCACAGCGCCCTTGAAGCCATGCACGACGCCATCGGCGAACTGCGCGGCCTGCGCCAGACCTGGCAGCGCGAGTACCGCAACGCGCAATTCAGTGTGCCGCAGCCGACGATGAACTTCGGCTGCATCCACGGTGGCGACAACCCCAACCGCATCTGCGGCCAATGTTCCCTGGAGTTCGACCTGCGCCCGCTGCCGGGCATGGACCCGCAGGTGCTGCGCGATGCCATCCGCCAGAAGCTCGAGCCCCTGGCCGAGCGCCATCAGGTGAAGATCGACTACGCGCCGCTGTTCCCCGAAGTGCCGCCGTTCGAGCAGCCCGAAGACGCCGAGCTGGTGCGCGTGGCGGAACGATTGACCGGTCATCGTGCCGAAGCAGTAGCGTTCGGCACCGAAGCACCTTATCTTCAGCGCCTTGGCTGTGAAACCCTGGTGCTCGGCCCTGGCGACATCGCCTGCGCCCATCAGCCGGGCGAGTACCTCGAAATGTCACGCTTGACGCCTACAGTGCGTCTATTGCGGGAACTGATCGAACATTACTGCCTGAAACCTGCATAAATTAACCCCTGTCTGTTCGTACATAGAAGGAGAGCGAGCGTGTCGCCAAGCCTGTTCCGACGATAACCATCAGCCTGCTGTGCGCTTTCACGATTGATCCTTTTTCGGCTGCTTTTTATTACAGGCCCAGGTGTTATGCCCGACTACGTTAATTGGCTTCGTCACGCGTCCCCTTACATCAACGCCCACCGCGACTGCACCTTTGTGGTCATGCTGCCCGGCGACGGTGTGGAACACCCCAACTTCGGCAATATCGTCCACGACCTGGTGCTGCTCCACAGCCTGGGCGTGCGGCTGGTGCTGGTGCACGGTTCGCGCCCGCAGATTGAAACCCGCCTTGAAGCCCGCGGCCTCACTCCGGCTTACCACGAAGGCTTGCGCATCACTGATGCCGCCACGCTGGAGTGTGTGATCGACGCGGTCGGCCACCTGCGTATCGCCATCGAAGCGCGCCTGTCGATGGACATGGCCTCTTCGCCAATGCAGGGCTCGCGCCTGCGGGTGGCCAGCGGCAACCTGGTAACCGCACGGCCGATCGGCGTGCTCGAAGGCGTGGACTACCACCACACCGGCGAAGTGCGCCGGGTCGACCGCAAGGGCATCAACCGCCTGCTCGACGAGCGCTCCATCGTGTTGCTGTCGCCGTTGGGTTATTCGCCCACCGGCGAGATCTTCAACCTGGCCTGCGAAGACGTCGCCACCCGCGCCGCCATCGACCTGGGCGCCGACAAGCTGCTGCTGTTTGGCGCCGACATGGGCCTGCTCGATGAAAACGGTCGCCTGGTGCGTGAACTGCGTCCGCAGCAAGTACCGGCGCACCTGCAACGCCTGGGCAGCAGCAACTATCAAGCCGAATTGCTCGATGCCGCCGCCGAAGCCTGCCGTGGCGGGGTAGGGCGCAGCCATATCGTCAGCTACGCCGAAGATGGCGCGTTGCTCACCGAACTCTTTACCCGCGACGGCGGCGGCACGCTGGTGGCCCAGGAGCAATTCGAGCTGGTGCGTGAAGCGGCGATTGAAGACGTGGGCGGCTTGCTGGATTTGATCAGCCCGCTGGAAGAGCAGGGCATTCTGGTACGCCGCTCGCGGGAGGTGCTGGAGCGTGAGATCGAGCAGTTCAGCGTGGTCGAGCGCGAAGGCATGATCATCGCGTGTGCGGCGCTGTATCAGATCGCTGATTCGGACGCGGGCGAGCTGGCCTGCCTGGCGGTGAACCCGGAGTACCGCCACGGCGCGCGCGGCGACGTATTGCTGGAGCGCATCCAGACCCGTGCGCGGGCGCAGGGTTTGAAGACCTTGTTCGTGCTGACGACCCGCACCGCCCACTGGTTCCGCGAGCGTGGGTTCGTGCCGAGCAGCGTGGATCGCCTGCCATCGGCGCGGGCGTCGCTGTACAACTATCAGCGCAATTCGAAGATCTTCGAAAAGGCGCTGTAAACCCGGCTTTCAAGCCAATGCAGAGGGGGCTTGCCCCCGATAGCGGAATGTCAGTCAGTCCATCTGATATTGATACTCCGCCATCGGGGGCAAGCCCCCTTTTGCATTTGCCTGGCTGGGTGCCCATGCCCCCTGCGACAACGTGACTGCCATTGCGGGCTATCCATGCTTCAGAAAGCTTGATTTGCGCCTATACGATGAGCGCGACGATGGATAGATTGCGCGAAGTGGCGACCGAGAAGATTTGAACCGAGGTTGCCGATAGGCAAATCGGCTGGCTTAGACAGCAGAAGAAATTATTAGTGACACTAAAACTGTAACAAATTGACGGGAGGATATGCGTTTGGCCATGATGGCGTCGCCTTTTTGATCGTGGGTGACGTAAGAAACGATACGGCCACACTAATCGGTCTAAAAAAGCGTCGAAAAATACCCTTTAGGAATTAGCTTGTGGAGCGGGTCGTCTACGCTGACCGGTCCATGTCGCGCAAATGCTTATTCCCAAATCGTATGAAAAAGAATGAAACAATTCTTTTTGGGTGTATGAAAAACTCATTACCCTGCAGGGACCAAATCAACTGCTGTTAGACGAAGGTAGTAGACACACAAGGTTACGATTGACTTGCCAGTCACTATCCGGTGCTAATCGCGCATCTGTGGATCAAGGGCGTCAGACCCGAGACCAAAGAAATACAAAAATTAGAAATGAGAGGAGCGGTACATGAAGAAGTCCACCTTGGCTTTGGCTGTAGCTTTGGGCGCAATCGCCCAGCAAGCAGGCGCTGCCGGTTTCATCGAAGACAGCAAGGCGAGCGTTACTGCCCGCAACTTCTACATCAACCAAGACAACCGTGACGGCACTGCCAAACCGAACAAGCAAGAAGAATGGGGCCAAGGCTTCATCTTCAACTTTGCTTCCGGCTACACCCAAGGCACCGTAGGTTTTGGTCTTGACGCAATTGGCCTGTACGGCGTGCGCCTGGATTCGGGTAAAGGCACTGCCTACAACAACAATAGCGCCAACAAGGGCGGCATTGTGTTCCCAAGCGACAGCGACGGTCGTGCGGTGAACGATTTCGGCAGCATCGGTCTGACCGGCAAGGTCAAGATCTCCAAGACTGAACTGAAGCTGGGTACCCTGCAGCCAAAACTGCCGGTTGTGACCTCCAACGACGGTCGTCTGCTGCCACAAACCTTTGAAGGTGGCCAGATCACCTCCAATGACATCGACAACCTGACCCTGGTTGGCGGTAAGTTGGAACACGCCAAAGGCCGTAACTCGTCGAACAACGACTCGCTGACCATCGCTGGCTCCAACGGCGCTACCCGCACCGCGACTGCCAACGCCCGCAGCAACGAGTTCTACTACGCCGGTGGTGACTACAAGATCACCAAGGACCTGACTGCCCAGTACTACTACGGCAACCTGTCCGACTTCTACAAGCAGCACTTCCTGGGCCTGTCCCACAACTGGGCATTGCCAGTGGGCGTGTTCAAGACCGACCTGCGTTACTTCAACAGTGACTCTGACGGCAAGAACGCTAGCCAAGAAGGCCGCATCGCTGGCTACAAAGCGTCTGGCTACCAGAACAACGGTGAAGTCGACAACCGCACCTGGAGCGCCAAGTTCACCTACGCCCTGCAAGGCCACGCGATCAGCGCCGGCTACCAGCGCGTGAACGGCACGAGCGACTTCCCGTTCCTCAACCAGGGTGACGGTGCTTCTTCGTACCTGATCACCGACGTGCAGATCGGCAAGTTCCAACGCGCCGGCGAGCGCACCTGGTTGGCCCAGTACGCCTATGACTTCGCTGCTGTAGGCCTGCCAGGTCTGACCACTTCCGTCATGTACCTCAAGGGCGACAACATCGCTGCTTCCACTGGCGAGAAAAGCGAGTGGGAACGCGACTTCAACCTGGGCTACGTAGTACCTGAAGGTACTTTCAAAGGCCTGGGCGTTGCCTGGAAAAACGCTTCGCTGCGTTCCGAAGTGACTACTCAGCGTAACCAGGACGAAAACCGTCTGATCGTCAGCTACACCCTGCCGATCCTGTAAGACTGTTTGTAAAACCTTGCCCGGCGCAACGCCGGGCAAGGTGTCTTGCCTTTCAAGTCGGGCCAAACCCCCGCAAGCCCTTCCTGAACCCCTCTTTGTACAGCGTCTCAAGGCCTTCTCGAACCTTGGAAACGATGGTGCGCCTCGCGCATGGCCGCGTCCAATGAACACATTTTTAATATTCCTTTATCGTCTAGATAAATTGATATTTATTCTTTTTAAATAATCTGCAACCCATGCACAGTAGGCTCCATAAGCACTCACCAGGAGCCATACCATGAGCCTAAGACTGGGCGACATCGCCCCCGACTTCGAACAGGATTCCAGCGCCGGCAAGATTCGTTTCCACGAATGGTTGGGCGATAGCTGGGGGGTGTTGTTTTCCCATCCGGCGGACTTCACTCCGGTGTGCACCACCGAGTTGGGCTTCACCGCCAAGCTCAAGGACGAGTTCGCCAAGCGCGGCGTCAAGGCCATCGCCCTGTCGGTCGACCCGGTGGATTCGCACCACAAGTGGATCGAAGACATCAACGAAACCCAGAACACCATCGTCAACTTTCCGATCCTGGCGGACGCCGACCGCAAGGTCTCGGACCTGTATGACCTGATCCACCCGAATGCCAGTGACACCCTCACCGTGCGTTCACTGTTCGTGATCGACCCGAACAAGAAGGTTCGCCTGACCATCACCTATCCGGCCAGCACCGGGCGTAACTTCCACGAGATCTTGCGGGTGATCGACTCGTTGCAGCTGACCGACAACTACAAAGTCGCCACGCCGGCCAACTGGCAGGACGGTGATGAAGTGGTGATCGTGCCGTCGCTCAAGGATGAAGAAGAGATCAAGAAGCGCTTTCCGAAGGGCTATCGCGCAGTGAAGCCTTACCTGCGCCTGACCCCTCAGCCCAACCGCTAACGCAGAACCAATGTGGGAGCGGGCTTGCTCGCGAATGCGGTCTGTCAGTCACAGATGTGTTGTCTGACCCACCGCTTTCGCGAGCAAGCCCGCTCCCACACAAGCCATCCTTCACATTTAAATCGTATTTCAAGGCTCACAAGCAGGGGTTTTCAGGCCGTTTTCACGGCCTTTTTTTTCGCCCGGCGTTTCATTGTCCATATATGCATTTAAAGAATAAACAAATGAAAAAATAAGATTTATAGATATATAAATCTGCTGATAAGGTCTGTTCCATCTTGGCGCCATCGCCACACAGCGAACCGCCGGCACTTGCTCAAGGAATTACTGCATGTTGGTCGTAACACTTGGAGGCAGTCCCAGCCAGCGTTCCCGCTCCGGGGTGTTGCTGGAAAAAACCCGTCAGTGGCTGCAAGACAAAGGTGTGGAAGTGGTGAGTTACCAGATTCGGGACTTCCCGGCTGAAGACTTGTTGCACGCCCGTTTCGATAGCCCCAAGGTCATCGACCTGCTGCAACAGGTCGCCAACGCAGACGGTCTGGTGATCGCCACGCCGGTGTACAAGGCCTCGTTCTCCGGGGCGCTGAAAACCGTGCTGGACCTGCTGCCCGAACGCGCCCTGGCCCACAAGATCGTCTTGCCAATGGCCACCGGCGGCAGCATCGCCCACATGCTGGCGGTGGACTACGCCTTGAAGCCGGTGCTGTCGGCGCTCAAGGCCCAGGAATTGCTCCACGGCATCTTTGCCGAGGACAGCCAGATTGCATACGCCGAAGGCAGTGCCCAGGCGCAGTTGGTGCCGGTACTCGAACAGCGTTTGCACGAAGCGCTGGAAACGCTCTACGGCGCCATGGCCCGTCGCCCGAAACCGCTGGACCCCCATGTGTTGAATGAACGTTTGTTGAGTGCTCGCTGGAGCATTTGAGCCTCACCGCACTAAAAAGATTTACTCACCTTACTCAGCCGCCAACGGCCAAGCAGGTGCAGCCAACCCCCTAAACGCATTATTTGGAGAGAGCGCCATGCGCACTGCCATCTTGCGTCGTGGCCTGGTCGCACTGTTTGCTGCGGCTGTGTCCTTCGGCGCCATTGTTCAAGCCCAAGCCGCCGAGACCCTGCGGATCGGTTATCAGAAATACGGCACGCTGGTGCTGCTCAAGGCCAAGGGCACGTTGGAAAAACGCCTCGCCGCCCAAGGCGTCAACGTGCAGTGGACCGAGTTCCCAGGCGGCCCGCAATTGCTCGAAGGCCTCAACGTCGGCTCCATCGACTTTGGCGTCACCGGCGAAACCCCTCCGGTGTTCGCCCAGGCCGCCGGTGCCGACCTGCTTTATGTCGCCTACGAGCCGCCAGCGCCGACCAGCGAAGCGATCCTGGTGCCGAAAGACTCGCCGATCAAATCCGTGGCCGAGCTCAAGGGCAAGAAAATCGTGCTCAACAAAGGCTCCAACGTGCACTACCTGCTGGTACGTGCGCTGGAAGACGCCGGCCTCAAATACACCGACGTGCAGACCGTATTCCTGCCGCCCGCCGATGCCCGCGCCGCGTTCGAGCGCGGCAGCGTGGACGCCTGGGTGATCTGGGACCCGTACCAGGCCGCCGCCGAGAAACAACTGCAAGCGCGCACCCTGCGTGACGGCACCGGCATCGCCGACAACCATCAGTTCTACCTGGCCACCAAGCCTTACGCCGAAAAACACCCGGAAGTGGTCAAGGCGCTGATCGAAGAAGTGCGCGCCGTGGGCGAGTGGTCCAAGGCCAACCCGCAGGAAGTCACTGAACAAGTCGCACCGCTGCTCGGCCTGCCGGCCGACATCACCCTGACCTCGGTGAAACGCCAGGGCTACGGCGCGCTGTTCCTGACGCCGGAAGTGGTCGCCGCCCAGCAAAAAATCGCCGACAGCTTCTACCAACTCAAATTGATCCCCAAACCCTTGAGCATCAAGGACGTGATCTGGACGCCACCCGCCGCCGTTGCCAAAGCGCCGTAATCCGACTACTTCAGGAGACAACTCCATGAGCCTCAATATTTTCTGGTTCCTGCCTACCCACGGCGACGGCCATTACCTTGGCACCGCCGAAGGCGCTCGCGCCGTTGATCACGGTTATTTGCAGCAAGTGGCCCAGGCCGCTGATCGCCTGGGCTTCGGCGGGGTGCTGATCCCCACCGGGCGTTCGTGCGAAGACTCGTGGCTGGTGGCCGCGTCGCTGATCCCGGTGACCCAGCGTTTGAAATTCCTTGTCGCCCTGCGCCCCGGGATCATCTCCCCGACGGTGGCGGCGCGTCAGGCCGCGACTCTGGACCGTCTGTCCGGCGGTCGCGCGTTGTTCAACCTGGTGACGGGCGGGGACCCGGAAGAATTGGCCGGTGATGGTTTGTTCCTGAGCCATGAGGAGCGTTACCAGGCCTCGGTGGAGTTCACCCGCATCTGGCGCCGCGTGCTGGAAGGCGAAACCGTGGACTATGACGGCGAGCACATCAGCGTCAAAGGCGCCAAATTGCTCTACCCGCCGATCCAGCAGCCGCGTCCGCCGCTGTACTTCGGTGGTTCCTCCGACGCGGCCCAGGATTTGGCGGCCGAACAGGTGGACATGGTGCTGACCTGGGGTGAGCCGCCTGCCGCCGTCGCGGAAAAAATCGCCCAGGTACGGGCCAAGGCCGAGAACCTTGGGCGCACCCTGCGCTTCGGCATCCGCTTGCATGTGATTGTGCGCGAAACCAACGAAGAGGCATGGAAAGCCGCCGACAAGCTGATCTCCCACGTCGACGACGACACCATCGCCCGCGCCCAGGCCTCGCTGTCGCGTTTTGACTCGGTGGGCCAGCAACGCATGGCCGCATTGCACGGAGGTAGCCGCGATAACCTCGAAGTCAGCCCCAACCTGTGGGCCGGCGTCGGCCTGGTGCGCGGCGGTGCGGGCACGGCGCTGGTGGGCGACGGCCCGACCGTCGCGGCGCGGGTCAAGGAATACGCGGACCTGGGTATCGACACCTTTATCTTCTCCGGTTACCCACACCTGGAAGAGTCGTACCGCGTCGCTGAATTGCTGTTCCCACATCTGGATGTCGAACGTCCCGAGCTGCCCAAAGGCGCCGGGTACGTCAGCCCGTTCGGCGAGATGGTCGCCAACGACATCCTTCCCAAAGCTGCGTCGGCGAGCTGAGGCGGCCCATGAACTATGAAAAATTGAGCCATCGCGTGGCGCCCTGGGTGCTGCCGATCCTGTTGCTGGCGATATGGCAGCTGTCGGTGTCGGCCGGTTGGTTGTCGACGCGCATTCTGCCGGCGCCGAGCGCAGTGATCGCAGCTGGTGTCCACTTGGTGGCCAGCGGCGAAATCTGGACGCACCTGGCCATCAGTGGCTGGCGTGCGGGCCTGGGGTTTGTGATCGGTGGCGGCATCGGTTTGGCCCTGGGCTTTATCACCGGCCTGTCGCAGTGGGGCGAGCGCCTGCTGGACAGCTCGGTGCAAATGATCCGCAACGTGCCGCACCTGGCGCTGATTCCACTGGTGATCCTGTGGTTCGGCATCGACGAGACCGCGAAGATTTTCCTGGTCGCCCTCGGCACGCTGTTCCCGATCTACCTGAACACCTACCACGGCATCCGCAACGTCGACCCGGCGCTGGTGGAAATGTCGCGCAGCTATGGCTTGTCCGGGTTCAGCCTGTTCCGTCAGGTGATCCTGCCGGGTGCGCTGCCTTCGATCCTGGTGGGGGTGCGCTTTGCCCTGGGCTTTATGTGGCTGACGTTGATCGTGGCGGAAACTATCTCCGCCAGCTCGGGCATCGGCTATCTGGCAATGAACGCCCGGGAGTTCCTGCAAACCGACGTGGTGGTGCTGGCCATCGTGATGTACGCGATCCTCGGCAAGCTCGCCGACCTCGCGGCGCGCGGCCTGGAGCGTGTGTGGCTGCGCTGGCATCCGGCGTATCAAGTAAATAAAGGAGGTGCGGCATGACTGCTCAACAACCTCCGCGCCTGCTCAAGGGGATCCCGCTGGCTGTGCGCAAGCTGCGCAAGGCCTTTGGTGCGCGGGAAGTGCTCAAGGACATCGACCTGCATATTCCGGCCGGTCAATTCGTAGCGGTGGTCGGTCGCAGCGGTTGCGGAAAAAGTACCCTGCTGCGCCTGCTCGCCGGCCTGGACAAGGCCAGCAGCGGTGAGCTGTTGGCTGGTTCCGCGCCGTTGAGCGAGGCGTTTGAAGACACGCGGCTGATGTTCCAGGAAGCACGCCTGCTGCCGTGGAAAAAGATCATCGACAACGTGGGCCTGGGCCTCAAGGGCAACTGGCGCCCCAAAGCGTTGGAAGCCCTGGAAGCGGTCGGCCTGGCCGAGCGTGCGAATGAATGGCCGGCGGCCCTGTCCGGCGGCCAGAAACAACGGGTGGCCCTGGCGCGCGCCTTGATCCACCAGCCGCGCCTGTTGCTGCTCGACGAACCGTTGGGCGCACTGGATGCACTGACCCGTATCGAGATGCAGCAACTGATCGAAAACCTCTGGCGCAAGCACGGCTTTACCGTGTTGTTGGTGACCCACGACGTGAGCGAAGCCGTGGCGATTGCCGACCGGGTGATTTTGATCGAAGACGGCGAAATTGGCCTGGACCTGATCGTCGACCTGCCACGCCCGCGCGCCCGGGGTTCCCATCGCCTGGCGGCGCTGGAAGCCGAAGTGCTCAACCGTGTGCTGTCGCTGCCCGGCACGCCGCCGGAACCCGAACCTGTTTCACCGCTGCCTACGCAATTGCGTTGGGCTCAATAACTCACGCGTCCCACGAAGAGAGAACTCCATGACTATTAAAGCCATCAACGTGCGCAACCAGTTCAAAGGCACCATCAAGGAAATCGTCGTAGGCGACGTGCTGTCGGAAATCGACGTGCAGACCGCGTCCGGCATCGTCACTTCCGTGATCACCACCCGCTCGGTCAAGGAGCTGGAACTGGTGATTGGCAGTGAGGTGATTGCCTTTGTTAAGTCGACTGAGGTGTCGATTGCCAAGTTGTGATTGGCAGCGTTCCTGAGGCCGCCATCGCAGGCAAGCCAGCTCCCCCATTTTGATTTGCAAACACCGTCAAATGTGGGAGCTGGCTTGCCTGCGAAGGGGCCCGCCCAACCACCACAAGACTCAACGCTTGGGCAGGTAGGCCGGCAAATACAGCCCTACATACGCATCAAACACCCGCATCCCTTCCTCCGCCATGCGCGGCGTGATCAGCCCATGCTGATGCATCGAGCGTGCATACACGCGGTCGCTCAGTTCCAGTGCCAGCGCAAACACATCCACGTCTTTGGGCAAGGTCGGCACTTCGAAGTGGCGGTTGAACACCGCGAGCATCAAGTCGCCCAATTCCAAGTCATGCTGACGGTCGGCCTGGGTCACTTCGGTCAGCCCGTGCTGCGCCAGGATCAACTGGCGTGCGGCGGCGTCGTGCTCATAGATGGTCAGCATGCGCTGTTCAACGATGTAGGACAGGTCCCGCCAGTGCTTGAGTGATTCATGCTCGATGGGCGCCTGGATTGCTGCACGGAAGGCCGCGTGCACATCCGCTGTCAACGCTTCCAGCAGTGCCGGTACGCTGGCGAAAAAGTGATACACCGACGATGGCGGGATCTGCGCGCGCTCGGCCACGCTATAGATCGACAAACCGGCCACCCCTTCGGCGGCCAGCAAGGTGCGGGCGGCGTCGAGGATCGCGTCGATCCGGGCCTGGCTACGGGCGCGGGGTTTGCGAGGGGCGGCGGGGCGGGGGGGCATGGAAGTCTCCTACAAGGCAGCGGGCATTGTATGAGCAGGAAACTGTGTTGTCTTCAAGGCCGCCATCGCAGGCAAGCCAGCTCCCACAGTTGCCCGAGTTCCAGCTTTGGAATGCAGTCAACTGTGGGAGCTGGCTTGCCTGCGATGAGGCCACCTCGGTTTCCCGAATTAAACCCATAAAAAAACGCCACAGACCAAAAGCCTGTGGCGTTCTTTTTATGCAGCCGCCGATTAGACGGTATGCAGGTACCAGTTGTACTCAAGGTCGGAGATGGAGTGCTCAAACTCCTCCAGCTCACTTTCCTTACAGGCGACGAAGATATCGATGTATTTAGGATCGATGTACTTGGCCATCACCTCGCTGTCGTCCAGCTCGCGCAGGGCATCACGCAGGTTGTTCGGCAGGCTCTGCTCGTTTTGCTCGTAGCTGTTGCCTTCCACTGGTGCGCCCGGTTCGATCTTGTTGGTCAGACCGTGGTGCACGCCTGCCAGGACCGAGGCCATCAGCAGGTACGGGTTGGCGTCGGCGCCGGCCACGCGGTGTTCGATACGTACGGCGTCGGACGAGCCGGTCGGTACGCGAATCGCCACGGTGCGGTTGTCCAGGCCCCAGCACGGCGAGTTCGGCACATAGAACTGTGCGCCGAAACGACGGTAGGAGTTGACGTTGGGGCACAGGAACGCCATTTGGGCGGGCAGGGTCTCCAGCACACCGCCGATTGCGTGACGCAATGCGGCGTTCTGCTCGGGATCCTCGCTGGCAAAGATGTTCTTGCCGTCCTTGTCCAGAATGGAGATGTGCACGTGCAGCCCGTTGCCTGCCTGGCCTGGGTAAGGCTTGGCCATGAAGGTGGTGTCCATTTCATGGTCGTAGGCGATGTTCTTGATCAGGCGCTTGAGCAGTACCGCGTAGTCGCATGCCTTGATCGGGTCGGCGACGTGGTGCAGGTTCACTTCGAACTGCGCCGGGGCACTTTCCTTGACGATGGCGTCGGCCGGGATGCCTTGCTCCTTGGCACCTTCCAGGATGTCCTGGAGGCAGTCGACGTATTCGTCGAGGTCGTCGATCAGGTAGACCTGTGTCGAGTGCGGGCGTTTGCCGGAGATCGGCGAGCGGGGCGGTTGTGGGCGGCCGTTCACGTTCTCCTGGTCGATCAGGTAGAACTCAAGCTCGAAGGCGGCGCAGATGGTCAGACCGAGGTCGTCGAATTTGCTTACAACTTGGCGGAGCACTTCGCGCGGGTCGGCGAAGAAAGGTTCACCTTCGAGTTCGTGCATGGTCATCAGCAGTTGCGCGGTTGGGCGCTTTTGCCAGGGCTCATTGCACAGGGTGTCGGGGATCGGATAACAGATTCGGTCAGCATCACCGATGTCCAGGCCCAGGCCGGTGCTTTCCACCGTCGAGCCGTTGATATCCAGGGCAAATAAAGAGGCAGGCAGGTTAATGCCCTTCTCGTAAACCTTGTGGAGGCTGGTGCGTTCGATGCGCTTGCCGCGCACCACACCATTCATATCCGCAATTAGAAGGTCTACGTACAGAACCTCAGGATGATCCTTAAGGAACGCGTTCGCTTCGTTAAGCTGAACGGCACGCGGGGGTACCGACATGATGCAACACCTTTGTTGTTAAAAATATCAATCATTGATCTTTTCTGGTTTCAGTCAACCCGAACGGCATGCCGAAGTCAAGCGAGGCCTTTTTTGCCCTAAAAAAGCGCTGCAATGGCTTTTTTGGGGCTTTTTGGGGCGATTTTTCCGCTTTGAATGGTGTGGGACTCGCGGGCTTGAGCGGGCCGTGTTGTATTTTTTACGGGGGAGTTGTGTAAAAAAATGAACAAGGCTAAGCTCGATTCAAACCCATAACAGCAATAATACCGGGGTGTTTCATGCGTCGCCTGTCTCCAACCGGCGTCTCTGCCTGCTTCAGGCAGGCCAGTTCCATCGCTCATTCTTCCTTTGCCCGTGTGGGGGTTCCGGTCAATATTCTTGACGGTTCAACCGCCTGCGTCTTTACCGCCTCGCGACTCCAATGCCTGTCTCAAGAAGCGCGCCTGCCAAGGTGCCGCTCATGATTCTGCACGGCTTTTGCTTTAGGAATGCAACACCACCACAAATGGCAGGTAAGCTCCTATCCGGAACGAAAAGACGACGCGGATGCTGCGTCAACCAACGCCTGGCCTTTAATGGATGCCAGGAAACCCAGCCCAGAGGCATTTATGAGTAACAACCTCGACCAGCTCACCGATTGGTTGAAAGACCACAAGATCACAGAAGTCGAATGCATGATTGGCGACCTGACCGGCATCACCCGGGGCAAGATCTCGCCGACCAACAAGTTCATCGCCGAAAAAGGCATGCGCCTGCCCGAGAGTGTTTTGTTGCAGACCGTGACCGGCGACTATGTCGAAGACGACATCTATTACGAATTGCTCGACCCGGCCGACATCGACATGATCTGCCGCCCCGACCAGAACGCCGTCTACCTGGTGCCCTGGGCCATCGAGCCGACCGCGCAGGTGATTCACGACACCTACGACAAGCAAGGCAACCCGATCGAGCTGTCGCCGCGCAACGTGCTCAAGAAAGTCCTCCAGCTCTACGCCGACAAAGGCTGGCAGCCCATCGTGGCACCGGAAATGGAGTTCTACCTGACCAAGCGCTGCGAAGACCCCGACTTCCCGCTGCAACCGCCGATCGGCCGTTCCGGTCGCCCGGAGACCGGTCGCCAGTCCTTCTCTATAGAAGCGGCCAACGAATTCGACCCGTTGTTCGAAGACGTCTACGACTGGTGCGAACTGCAGGAACTGGACCTCGACACCCTGATCCACGAAGACGGCACCGCGCAGATGGAAATCAACTTCCGTCACGGCGACGCGCTGTCCCTGGCCGACCAGATCCTGGTGTTCAAGCGCACCATGCGTGAAGCCGCACTCAAGCACGACGTGGCCGCCACCTTCATGGCCAAGCCCATGACCGGCGAGCCCGGCAGTGCGATGCACCTGCACCAGAGCATCATCGACATCGCCACTGGCAAGAACGTCTTCTCCAATGAAGACGGGACCATGAGCCAGCTGTTCCTCAACCACATTGGCGGCCTGCAGAAATTCATCCCCGAATTGCTGCCGCTGTTCGCCCCCAACGTGAACTCGTTCCGCCGCTTCCTGCCCGACACGTCGGCGCCGGTCAACGTGGAATGGGGTGAAGAAAACCGCACCGTCGGCCTGCGCGTACCGGATGCCGGCCCGCAGAACCGTCGTGTGGAAAACCGCCTGCCGGGCGCCGACGCCAACCCGTACCTGGCGATTGCCGCCAGCCTGCTGTGCGGCTACATCGGCATGGTCGAAGGCCATAACCCGAGCGCACCTGTGGTCGGCCGTGGTTACGAGCGACGCAACCTGCGCCTGCCGTTGACCATCGAAGACGCCCTGGAGCGCATGGAAAACAGCAAGACCATCGAGAAATACCTGGGTCAGAAATTCATCACAGGCTACGTCGCGGTCAAGCGGGCCGAGCATGAAAACTTCAAGCGCGTGATCAGTTCGTGGGAGCGGGAATTCCTGCTCTTCGCCGTCTGATGCGCCGGGCGCACGGGGTAACCCGCGCGCCCTTCACTGAAAAGTCTAGGAGATTGGTATGTCCAGCAACAACCCGCAAACCCGTGAATGGCAAGCCTTGAGCAGTGAGCATCACTTGGCGCCGTTCAGTGACTTCAAGCAATTGAAAGAGAAAGGCCCACGGATCATCACCAAAGCCCACGGCGTTTACCTGTGGGACAGCGAAGGCAACAAGATCCTCGACGGCATGGCCGGCCTGTGGTGCGTGGCGATCGGATACGGTCGCGATGAACTGGCTGACGCCGCCGCCAAGCAGATGAAAGAACTGCCGTACTACAACCTGTTCTTCCAGACCGCTCACCCGCCGGTGCTGGAACTGGCGAAGGCCATTTCCGACATCGCGCCCGCCGGCATGAACCACGTGTTCTTCACGGGTTCCGGCTCCGAAGGCAACGACACTATGTTGCGCATGGTCCGCCACTACTGGGCGATCAAGGGCCAGCCGAACAAAAAAACCATCATCAGCCGCAAGAATGGCTACCACGGTTCCACCGTAGCCGGCGCCAGCCTGGGCGGCATGACCTATATGCACGAGCAGGGCGACTTGCCGATCCCGGGTATCGTCCATATCGCCCAGCCGTACTGGTTTGGCGAAGGCGGCGACATGAGCCCGGAAGAATTCGGTGTGTGGGCCGCCAACCAGTTGGAAGAGAAGATCCTGGAACTGGGCGTGGACAACGTGGGCGCCTTTATTGCCGAGCCGATCCAGGGCGCCGGCGGCGTGATCGTGCCGCCTGAGACCTACTGGCCGCGCATCAAGGAAATCCTCGCCAAGTACGACATCCTGTTTGTGGCCGACGAAGTGATCTGCGGTTTCGGCCGTACCGGTGAGTGGTTCGGTAGCGATTTCTACGGCCTGAAACCACACATGATGACCATCGCCAAGGGCCTGACCTCGGGTTACATCCCCATGGGCGGCTTGATCGTGCGCGATGAAGTGGTGGACGTGCTCAACGAAGGCGGCGATTTCAACCACGGTTTCACCTACTCCGGCCACCCGGTGGCAGCGGCGGTGGCCCTGGAAAACATCCGCATCATGCGCGATGAAAAAATCGTCAGCCGCGTGCACGAGGAAACGGCACCGTATTTGCAGAAACGTCTGAGGGAACTGGCCGATCACCCGTTGGTGGGTGAAGTTCGCGGTGTGGGCATGCTCGGTGCGATTGAGCTGGTGCAAGACAAGGCCACGCGCAAACGCTACGAAGGCAAGGGTGTGGGCATGATCTGCCGCACGTTCTGCTTCGAGAATGGCCTGATCATGCGCGCCGTGGGCGACACCATGATCATTTCGCCGCCGCTGGTGATCAGCAAGGCAGAGATCGACGAGCTGGTGACCAAGGCTCGCCATTGCCTGGACCTGACTTTGGCGGCATTGCAGGGCTAAGTGCTAGGCTCAGCACGCAGGCTTTCGAGCGCTGCGTGCTGAGCAGTTATAGATGAGGCTTTGGTTGAAAGCCGGCCTCTGAACTTGCCAGACTGTCGCCCTGTTTTGTCGCCCTTTGGAAGGGTCGCAAAACCTTGTAAGAACGTGGCCCAAAAAAGAAAAATTGGAGCATCACCAAATGAAGGCATTAGGTTTGAAGAACGCTGGCAAGACCCTCCTCGCCTTGTCCCTGATGGGCGCAATGGCGGGCGCGGCCCAGGCGGACGATAAAGTCCTGCACGTCTACAACTGGTCCGACTACATTGCACCGGACACCATCGCCAACTTTGAGAAAGAGTCGGGCATCAAAGTGGTGTATGACGTTTTCGACAGTAACGAAACCCTGGAAGCCAAGTTGCTGGCAGGCAAGTCCGGTTATGACATCGTCGTACCGTCGAACAACTTCCTCGCCAAGCAGATCAAGGCCGGTGTCTACCAGGAACTGGACAAGTCCAAACTGGTGAACTACGACAACCTGAACAAATCCCTGCTTAAAGCCGTGTCGGTCAGCGACCCGGACAACAAGCATGCCTTCCCGTACATGTGGGGCTCGATCGGCATCGGCTACAACCCGGAGAAGGTCAAGGCTGCGCTGGGCGTGGACAAGATCGATTCGTGGGACGTGCTGCTCAAGCCTGAAAACATCGCCAAGCTCAAGAGCTGCGGCGTGAGCTTCCTCGATTCGCCAACCGAAATGTTGCCAATCGCCCTGCATTACCTCGGTCTGCCGACCGACAGCCAGAAGAAGCCAGACCTCAAGCAAGCCGAAGACCTGTTCCTCAAGATCCGTCCTTCGATCGGCTACTTCCACTCGTCCAAGTACATTTCCGACCTGGCCAACGGCAACATCTGCGTGGCCGTGGGCTACTCGGGTGACATCCAACAGGCCAAGTCCCGCGCGGCTGAAGCCGGTGGCAAGGTCAAGGTGGCCTACGACATTCCGAAAGAAGGCGCTGGCAGCTTCTTCGACATGGTCGCCATCCCTAAAGATGCCGAAAACGTCGACGCCGCCTACAAGTTCATGAACTACCTGCTCAAGCCGGAAGTCATGGCGGCGATCACCAACAGCGTGCGTTTCCCGAACGGTAACGAGAAAGCCACCGCCCTGGTGGATAAAGACATCACCAGCGACCCGGGCATCTACCCGCCGGCGGACGTGCAAGCCAAGCTCTACGCGATTGCCGACCTGCCAGCCGCTACTCAGCGTGAAATGACACGCAGCTGGACCAAGATCAAGTCCGGCAAGTAAGCCTTGAAACCTGTGGGAGGAGGCCAAGCAGTGAGCCCCCTCCCACAAATTAAATGACAGAAAGTTTTGCCGGATCGGTTTATCGAGGGTAAGTTGCGCGCCGGTTTTGTTGCCGGGCAACAACTTCAAGGCCCAACTATTTAAGAGGACCTCCACTTGCCAATTTCTTTATTTCGCAAAGCCATGCTGGTGGGTGCAGGTATCACGCTGACGTTGAGCGTGCAGGCCGCATCGACGGTGCATATTTATAACTGGTCGGACTACATCGGCACCGACACCCTGGCCAACTTCGAACAAGCCAGCGGCATCAAGCCCGTGTATGACGTGTTTGATTCCAACGAAACCCTGGAAGGCAAGTTGCTGGCCGGGCGTACCGGCTACGACGTGGTCGTGCCGTCCAACCACTTCCTGGGCAAGCAGATCAAGGCGGGCGCATTCCAGAAGATCGACAAGTCGCAGTTGAGCAACTACGCCAACCTCGATCCGATGCTGCTCAAGCGCCTGGAAAAGAACGACCCGGGCAACCAATACGCGGTGCCGTACCTGTGGGGCACCAACGGCATTGGTTACAACGTCGATAAGGTCAAGCAAGTGCTGGGCATCGACAAGATCGACTCCTGGGCGGTGCTGTTCGAACCGCAGAACATGAAGAAGCTCGCCACGTGCGGCGTATCGTTCATGGATTCGGCGGATGAAATGCTGCCGGCGGTGCTCAACTACATGGGCCTGGACCCGAACAGCACCAACCCGGACGACTACAAGAAGGCCGAGGAAAAGCTGCTTAAAGTGCGGCCCTACGTGACCTACTTCCACTCTTCCAAATACATCTCCGACCTGGCCAACGGCAACATCTGTGTGGCCGCGGGTTTCTCTGGTGATGTGTTCCAGGCCAGGGCCCGCGCGACCGAGGCGGGCAAAGGCGTGAACATCGCCTACGCGATTCCGAAAGAAGGCGGCAACCTGTGGTTTGACGTGCTGGCGATCCCCAAGGATGCCACCAACGTCAAAGAGGCCCACGCCTTCATCAACTATTTGCTGCAACCTGAGGTGATCGCTCAGGTCAGTGATTACGTCGGTTATGCCAACCCTAATCAGGGGGCGGACAAACTGATGAAGCAATCGATACGCACCGACGAAGCGGTTTACCCACCGCAGGCGGTTCTCGACAGGACGTTCGTCAACTTCGAGCTACCCCCGAAAGTGCAGCGTGTAATGACCCGTATCTGGACCAAGGTCAAGACGGGCAAGTAAGGCTCAAACTATCCAGGGTTCGCTTGCACAGAGCGAACAGCACCGTTTTTTTTTGGGAGTTTCGTAAATGGCAGTTGCCTCCGGCGCCTATAAGAAAGCCCTCGAAGGGGACCAGACACCGAAGAAGGTGCTGGTCAAAATCGACCGGGTCACGAAGAAGTTCGACGAGACGATTGCCGTGGACGATGTGTCCCTGGAAATCAAGAAAGGCGAGATCTTCGCCCTGCTCGGCGGTTCGGGTTCGGGCAAGTCCACCTTGCTGCGCATGCTCGCAGGTTTCGAGCGCCCGACTGAAGGTCGCATCTACCTCGACGGTGTGGACATCACCGACATGCCGCCCTACGAGCGGCCGATCAACATGATGTTCCAGTCCTACGCCTTGTTCCCGCACATGACCGTGGCGCAGAACATCGCGTTCGGCCTGCAACAGGACAAGATCCCCAAGGCCGAGATCGACGCCCGCGTGGCCGAGATGCTCAAGCTGGTGCAGATGAGCCAGTACGCCAAGCGCAAGCCGCACCAGCTGTCCGGTGGCCAGCGCCAGCGTGTGGCCCTGGCCCGTTCCCTGGCCAAGCGCCCGAAACTGCTGCTACTCGACGAGCCCATGGGCGCCCTCGACAAGAAGCTGCGCTCGCAGATGCAGCTTGAACTGGTTGAAATCATCGAACGCGTTGGCGTGACCTGCGTGATGGTGACCCACGACCAGGAAGAAGCCATGACCATGGCCGAGCGCATCGCGATCATGCACCTGGGCTGGATCGCCCAGATCGGCAGCCCGATCGACATCTACGAGACGCCAACCAGCCGCCTGGTGTGCGAGTTCATCGGCAACGTCAACATCTTCGAAACCCAGGTGGTCGATGACGCCGAAGGCCACGCGGTGCTCAAGTGCCCGGACCTGGACCGCGACATCTACGTGGGCTACGGCATCGCCACGGCGGTGGAAGACAAGTCGGTGACCTACGCCATCCGTCCGGAAAAGCTGCTGGTCACCTCCGAAATGCCGACCTGCGAGCACAACTGGTCCAGCGGCAAGGTGCACGACATCGCCTACCTCGGCGGCCACTCGGTGTTCTACGTGGAACTGCCGAGCGGCAAGCTGGTGCAGTCGTTCGTCGCCAACGCCGAACGCCGTGGGCAGCGTCCGACCTGGGGTGACCAGGTCTACGTGTGGTGGGAAGACGACAGCGGCGTGGTACTGCGCTCATGAACATGAAGAAGCTCAAGCGCCGCCTGCAACGAATAACCCCCAGTGGCCGGCATGCGGTCATTGGTATTCCCTTCCTGTGGCTGTTCCTGTTCTTCATGCTGCCGTTCTTCATCGTCCTGAAGATCAGCTTTGCCGAAGCCGACGTGGCGATCCCGCCTTACACCGAGATCTACACCTTTGTTGAGCAGAAACTGCAGTTGGTGCTGAACCTGGCCAACTACGCGATGCTCGGCGACGACGAGCTGTACATCGCCGCGTACCTGGGTTCGCTGAAAATGGCGTTCTTCAGCACGCTGCTGTGTCTGCTGATCGGCTACCCGATGGCCTACGCCATTGCCAGTGCGCGCAAAGAGATGCAGACCGTGCTGGTGCTGCTGATCATGATGCCGACCTGGACCGCGATCCTGATCCGCGTGTATGCGTGGATGGGCATCCTCAGCAACAACGGCTTGCTCAACGGTTTTTTGATGTCCATCGGGCTGATCAACGAACCGTTGCAGATCCTCAACACCAACATCGCGGTGTATATCGGCGTGGTCTATTCGTACCTGCCGTTCATGATCCTGCCGCTGTACGCCAACCTGGTGAAACACGACCAGAGCCTGCTGGAAGCCGCATCCGACCTGGGTTCGAGTACCTTCAACAGTTTCTGGAAGATCACCGTGCCGCTGTCCAAGAACGGCATCATCGCCGGCTGCATGCTGGTGTTTATCCCGGTAGTGGGCGAGTTCGTGATCCCGGAACTGCTCGGTGGCCCGGAAACCCTGATGATCGGTAAAGTGCTGTGGCAAGAATTCTTCAACAACCGTGACTGGCCGGTGGCCTCCGCCCTGGCGGTGGTGATGCTGGCGATCCTGATCGTACCGATCATCCTGTTCAACCGCAGCCAAGCCAAAGAGATGGAGGGCAAGATATGAAGCGCTTCAGTTTCTCCAGCTTTATGCTGGTGGCGGGGTTGTTGTTCATCTACCTGCCGATGCTGATCCTGGTGATCTACTCGTTCAACGAATCCAAACTGGTGACGGTGTGGGGCGGTTGGTCGATCAAGTGGTACGTGGGCCTTTTGGACAACACCCAGTTGATGGGCTCGGTGGCGCGTTCCCTGGAAATCGCCTGCTACACGGCGGTGGCCGCCGTGGCGCTGGGCACGTTGGCGGCATTCGTGCTGACCCGTATCAGCCACTTCAAGGGCCGCACGCTGTTCGGCGGCCTGGTGACCGCGCCGCTGGTGATGCCGGAAGTGATCACCGGTCTGTCGCTGTTGCTGCTGTTCGTGGCAATGGCGCAGATGATCGGCTGGCCCCAGGAGCGCGGCATTGTCACCATCTGGATCGCCCACACGACGTTCTGTGCGGCGTATGTGGCGGTGGTGGTGTCGGCACGCTTGCGTGAGCTGGACCTGTCGATCGAAGAAGCGGCGATGGACCTGGGCGCGCGGCCGTGGAAGGTGTTCTTCCTGATCACCATCCCGATGATCGCGCCATCGTTGGCGGCGGGCGGCATGATGTCGTTCGCGCTGTCCCTCGACGACCTGGTACTTGCCAGCTTCGTGTCGGGGCCGGGTTCGACCACCTTGCCGATGGAAGTGTTCTCGGCGGTGCGTCTTGGGGTCAAACCCGAGATCAACGCCGTGGCCAGCCTGATTCTGTTGGCGGTGTCGCTGGTGACCTTCCTGGTGTGGTTCTTCAGCCGTCGTGCCGAAGAGATGCGCAAGAAGGCCATCCAGCAAGCGATCGAAGAAGCGGCGGCGGATGGCTGGCAGCAGCCGGACAAGCGTAGAGCACCCGCACCGGTCTAAAGGTCGGAACGGGGGTCAAAATGTGGGAGCGGGCTTGCTCGCGAATGCGGTGGATCAGTCGGTAAATCTGGTGACTGACACTCCGCCTTCGCGAGCAAGCCCGCTCTCACATTTGATTGCATTTCAAGGCAGCGATTATGCGGCCCAAGGGGATTTGCGAATCACCTCGACAAAATTCATCGGCCTGAACCCCGGCTCCTGATCCACCAGCACATCGGTCTTCACGTTGCCAAACGTGGTCTGCGGACGATGGCGCAAGCCGTCGGCGAACGCGCAGATGATGCACTCCTTGAACCCTTCACCGCGTGGATGCGCATGCACCACCGCTTCGCGCTGGGTGTCGCTGAAGGCGGCGTAGTCCATGCCCAGCACGTCCATCTCGACGCCGGCAGTCACCAGCGCGACGGTCGGGCGCAGATGTTGCGGTACGCCCGGGGTGGTGTGCAGGGCGATGGACAGCCACACCTGTTCGATGTCGTCCTCGCTCAGGCCATAGGGCTTGAGGAAAGCTGCCGCCGCGTTGGCGCCGTCCACTTCAAAACGTTCGTTGTCACTGCGATGGCCGGCCACCAGGCCCAGGTCGTGGAACATCGCGCCCACGTACAACAACTCCGGGTTGTAGGCCAGTCTCTTGCGCTCACCGCTCAAGGCGCCAAACAAAAACACCCGGCGCGAGTGGTGGTAGAGCAGGTCGGATTCGACGTCGCGGATGTATTCGGTGGTGGCCTTGGCGAGGGCGCTGTCGGGGATCGGGATGCCGGCGATGGTGGTCATGGTGGTTCTCCTGTGGGAAGAATTCCAGTCTGATCGCGCGCCCCTGGCGGAGCCATCGCCGCGAGGGCGCGATCCCGGCCAATGTGCCGCCACTTCATGCCAAGACGAATAGTCTCTTGAGGCCTGAGATGATCAAATGTGGGAGCGGGCTTGCTCGCGAAAGCGGTCTATCGGTTAATGCATGCGCCGACTGAACGACCGCCTTCGCGAGCAAGCCCGCTCCCACAGGGTTTTGTATGTATTCAGTTAGAAAAAGGTGCCTGCGCGCATGAGCAAAACCGTCGCCATCCTGATCTTCCCCGGCGTCCAGTCACTGGACGTGAGCGGTCCGATGGACGTGTTCTGCGAGGCCAACCGCTTCCTGCCAACCCAGGACCACTACCAGTTGGACGTCATCGGCCTCGGCCACGGCAACATGACCGCCTCCAATGGCTTGTCATTGCAGGCCCATCGGCATTACAGCGAAGCCCTTGAGCCCTATGACCTCTTGTTGGTTGCCGGCGGCCCACGGTTGCCTTTCGAAGATTTCGGCGCCGGGTTCGACGCCTGGCTGCGCGCCGCCGCCGCCCGTGCCCAGCGCTTCGGTTCGATCTGCAACGGCGCGTTCATGCTGGCTCGCGCCGGGTTGCTGGAGGGCAAAACCGTCACCACCCACTGGAATGACGCCGCCGACCTGGCGCGCCTGTGCCCGTCGGCCAGGGTCGAAGCCGACCGTCTCTACGTGCAGGACGGCAATCTCTACACCTCGGCCGGGGTTACGGCGGGCATCGACTTGTCGCTGTATTTGCTGGCCCGGGACCACGGCCCGGAAGTCGCGCTGAGCGTGGCCAAGCGATTGGTGGTGTTCACCCAGCGAGCGGGCGGGCAGTCGCAGTTCAGTCCGTTCCTGACGCCCCACGCCGAAACCACCTCGGCGGTGGCGTTGGTGCAGCTCTACGTGCTGGCCAACCTGACTGGTGACCTGGGCATCGCCGACCTGGCCAAGGCGGCCAATATGAGTGCGCGCAACTTCTCCCGGGTGTTTGCCCGTGAAGCGCGGATCACCCCGGCGGAGTTTGTCGAGCGGGCAAGGGTGGATGCGGCGCGGGTGATGCTTGAAAGCAGCCACGCGCCGCTCAAGACCGTGGCTTATCGGTGTGGCTTTCGTGATGCCCAGCATATGCGCAGTGTGTTCAACCGCCGGTTGGGCGTGACACCACAACAGTTCCGGCTCAACTTTGCCGCACCGATCTGAAGCAGTACTCGGACCCACTGTGGGAGCTGGCTTTTGTGGGAGCGGGCTTGCTCGCGAATACGGTGTGTCAGTTACAGATGTTTCTACTGATCCACCGCATTCGCGAGCAAGCCCGCTCCCACATTTTGACCGGATTCCAAGTCGTTATCGGGCTGGCAGCAGTTTCAACGTGCCACGGGTATTGGCCGTGACTTCTTCATCGGTGAAATGCGCCTGTTCGTAGCCACCCTCGATATAAGTCTCCGCCTGATCCCCATAGTGCCGATCAAAAGGCACCCCGCTTTGTCCCACCGGGTTGATGGTCAGGGCGTGGGCTACGTCGGCAAAGTCGATCAGGCGTCGGGTAGATGGGCCATAGGTCACCGGCCATGGCGCCGGGCCGATAGCGGCGGACTGGTTGTTCGGCACTTCATGGGTGCCCGGCGCCGGGAATGGGCCGACGTTGAACACGCTGTCCAACGGCTTCTGCAGACCCAGCGGATGGCCGTGGGTCAGGGTGTGGGCCTTGCCCCATTGCCACTGGCTCGGGTCATCGCCCAAGGTGGCCTTGAGGTGCGCGAGGCTGTTGTCCCAGGCGCGCTTGACGGTCTCGGTACGCTGGCCATTCCACCAGGGTGAATCCGCCGATGCGGCCAGACGCGGCAGCGCGGCGTCGATCACACGGGTGCCGAGCAGGGTCTTGAACATGCCGTCGCCGAGCTTGGGGTGGAACGCCGCGTCGGCGAGGTTGAACAGGAACTGGTTGAACAGCGTGGCGCTGGTGGAGTCCAGCGGGTAGTCGCCTTTCCAGCTGGCCAGTTGCTCCAGCAGTGGCAGCTGCGCCGGGTCCTTGACCACCTCGCGCAGCACCGGCAATAGCGGCGCCAGCAGGCGCGGGCCGAAGGCGGTGGTGGTGCCCAGTTGCAGGGCCTGGCTGTTGTTCACGTCCCATTTCACGCTCTTGTCGCTCAATTGCGCATTCAACTGCTGGCCGCGATCAGCGAGGTTGTAATAGCCCGGGATCTCCATGCCGGTGGGCGAGACCGGCTGGGCATTGGCCGACACCACGTAACCGCGTGCCGGGTTTTCTTCCTGGGGGTTGGCGCTGAAGGGGTAGAAGCCCAGCTTGTCAGCCTGGGCTGTGCTGCCGTCGAGGATAAACCCGGCGTTGACCCCGGCCGGGCGGATCGGCAGCTGGGCCGAGGCCCACCAGCCAATATCGCCCTTGGCGTTGGCCCAGACGATGTTCAAACCCGGCGCCGACACCTTGGCCGCCGCCGCGCGGGCCTTGGCCAGGGTGTCGGCACGGTTGAGCTGGTAGAAACCTTCGAGGATCGGGTTCTGCGTGTCGAGGAATGCCCACCACATGGCAATCGGCGTCTTGCCGGCATTTTCCCCGAGCACGTCATTGATGATCGGCCCGTGGGGCGATTGGCGCAGGGTGAGGCTGACCGGCGCCTGGCCCTTGACCTTGATCTGTTGCTCGGTGCGGGTCATGTCCACCCATTGGTCGTGGTACCAGACCTGGTTGGGGTTGTCCGGGTTGACCTTCTCGGCGATCAGGTCGAGGTCATCGTTCTGGAACATGGTCAGGCTCCAGCCGAAGTCCAGGTTGTGCCCCAGGAACGCCACCGGCACCAGCGCGTTGTGATAGCCATACAGCTCAAAGCCCGGCGCCGACAGCTGCGCCTCGTACCACACCGACGGCACCGAGAAGCGGATATGCGGGTCGCCCGCCAGCAACGGCTTGCCGCTCTTGGTACGGTTGCCGCTGATGGCCCAGGCGTTGCTGCCTTCGAATTGCGGCAAACCGTTGTCGGCCAGTGCCTGCTCGCTCAGGGAGGCAAGGGCGCCGAGGGTTTGCCAATCGCTGGCGGCGAGGTTGAGGGCGCCCTTGGGTTGCCAGTCGAGGTCGAAGACTTTCAGGTAGTCGCTGCCCAACTGGTCGCGTACGTAAGTCAGCAAAGGTTCGGTACGAAACGCGGCGGCAAAGCTGTAGGCCATGTACCCGGCGACGCTGATGGTGTCCTCGGCGGTAAACGCGCGCTTGGGGATGCCCAGCACGTCGAACTCTACCGGGCTGGCGTGGCTGTCCTGATACTGATTGATGCCGTCCAGATAGGCTTGCAGGGCTTTCCAGTGCGCGGACTCATGGTCCAACTGCGCCACATAGGTGGTGGCACGCTCGCGAATGCGCAGGCTGCGGAACAGCTTGTCGGTCTCCAGCACCTTGGGCCCGAGCACTTCGGCCAGTTCGCCGCGGGCCAGGCGCCGCATGATTTCCATCTGGAACAGCCGGTCCTGGGCATGGACATAGCCCAGGGCGCGGTACAGATCGGTCTCGTTTTCGGCGCGGATATGCGGCACGCCACGGTCGTCGTAGCGCACCGTGACCGAGCCTTGCAGGTTGCTCAGCATCACCGTGCCCTGGCGGGTCGGTTGCTTGCTGTAGATGTACAGGCCTGCGCCGAGGGCGACCAACACCAGCAGAACCGCGAGAACCTGCAAGACGCGCTTCATGAACTTTCCTTGGCAAGAATGGGGGACGGACTACTGATCCTTAGGCCACAGACAATAGCAGCCCACCGCCAGGGTGTGCGTGGCATTCACTTCGCGTCCGCTCTCCAGTGCCATGAGGATCGGCTCGATAAAACTGTTGCTGGAGTTGCACGTCAGCCCTTCGCTGTAGGGCCCGAAATACGCGAGCTTGCCGCTGCGATCCCAGATGCCCACGGCGGGGCTGGCGGGCACCTGGTCGGCGCCGGGCAGGGCGTTGAGGATTTTCATCTGGCGCAGGTTTTCCGGCAGTTGGCCGTGGCTGCCGGGTTTTTGCAGGGCGTAGAACTCGACGCCCTGGGGCGCGTAGCGCTCGATCAGCTCGCCCAGGTGTTGCTGGTTGCCGACGTTGCACGGGCAGGCCGGGTCCCAGAAATGCACCAGGCGGATCGGGCCGGGGCCGGCGAGGTCGGCAGGCAGTGTCAACGGATCGCCGGAAAACACCGCCGTGTGTTCGCTGAAAGCACGCAGATAGCGGCCCTGGAACCAGTCATACGCCGCCCACAGCACACCGGCGCAGATGACCAGGAGCAGGCTGGCGAACAGGGCGGAACGGTAGGACGGTCGCATTCAGATGTATCCTCGAAGGTCGCGTAGCTTGCCATGCTTGTCCTGACAGATGAATATCGCAGCTCGATATTCATCTGCGCCGCCAGTCTGGAAGCCTTTATGCCCGTCACCTTTGACCCCGATCATCTGCGCGAAAGCTTGCGGCCCCTGGTGGAGGCACAACCGCTCAGCGCCGAGGCGCGGGTCTACCAGCGTTTCTACGGGCTCGATCAGGCCGTCAGTCGCCTGGGGCGTTTCGAGGTGGCCGGGTTCGAGGTTGTTGCGCAAGTGTGGTGGCCGGCCCAGCCTGTGGCGACGATGTTCATGTATCACGGCTTCTACGACCACATGGGGCTGTATCGTCACGTGGTGAAGTGGGCGTTGGAGCAGGGCTTTGTGGTGATTGCCTGCGATTTGCCGGGCCACGGCCTGTCCAGCGGCGAGCGGGCGAGCATTGATGATTTTGCGGTGTACCAGCAGGTGCTGCAGGCGCTATTTGCCGAGGCCCTGACGCTGCAATTGCCGCAGCCGTGGCACCTGTTCGGGCAAAGCACCGGCGGTGCGGTGGTGGTGGATCACTTGCTCAACCATGGCGCCGACAGCCCGGCCCAGGGTAAGACGTTCCTGTTGTCGCCATTGGTGCGACCGCGTGCGTGGGGCTGGTCGCAGGTCAGTTATTACCTGCTGCGGCCGTTCGTCAAAGGCATCGCGCGGCGGTTCAGCGATAACACCAACGACCCCGCGTTCAAGCCGTTCCTCGAAGCCGACCCGCTGCAACCACGGCAACTGCCGACAGCGTGGGTGGGCGCGTTGGCCCGCTGGATCAAGCGCATCGAAGCCGCCCCGCGTAGCTCACGACGGCCGGTGATTGTGCAGGGCGAGGAAGATATGACGGTGGACTGGCGGCACAATTTGCAGGTGCTGCGGGGTAAGTTCGATCAGCCCGAAGTGTTGATGCTGGCGCGGGGGAGGCATCACTTGGCGAATGAGATTGCGGAGATTCGCCAGGAGTACTTCAGTTTCCTCACGGACCAACTGAAGTAACACCGTTCAAAATGTGGGAGCGGGCTTGCTCGCGAATACGGTATGTCAGTCACAGATATTTTGACTGAGCCGCCGCTTTCGCGAGCAAGCCCGCTCCCACATAAGCCCATTCCACACTGATTACTGCGTCAGGCTTGAAGTGCTTTGGCCCACAGCAAGCCCTGCGCGAATCGCCGCCAGCGCCGCCTGGTAATACGCCTTACCCTCTGGTGATTCGGCAAACGTGGCGAATTCTTCCAGCTCCGGGTCAGACAAATCCCGATAGACGTACAGCAACGTATTGTTCAGATCATTGCCAATCTGCTGCATCAACCGCTCACGCTGGCCATTCAGCATGCCTTGCGCCTGACCACCGCCGAGCAGGCCGGGAATCATCTGGCTCAGGCTGTCGGCCGCCACGCCGGCAATCGCCAGGCTGACTTCCGCACCGGCTTCACGGGCGGGCAGTGCTTGCGCCAGGTGACCGATGATCAGGCTGCGAGTGGCGTCGGCTTCGATTTTCGGCAGGCCCTGGGCGTTTTTCGCCAACTGGTCGCGGCGCGTGGCCAGCAACTCGGCGGCCACAATTTTGCGGCCTAAGGGCGACTGGAAGAACGCCAGCGCGGGTGCCGGGTCGGCCAAATTCTTGCGCAACTGCGCCTCGGCACGCTGGTCCATGGCCTGGGCGGCGAAGCGTTTATTGCTGTTGTCTACCAGCGCTTGGTAAACCGCCGGCGGCAGGCTGTTGCGGTAGCGTTGCTGGGCGGCACTGAGGGCGTCATTGAAATGCGCACGTTGTTCGGCCCAGCCGGCGACCTTGTACAACTGGTCATGGCCGTCTGCCCAGGCGGGCATTACGCAGAACATCAGCAAGGATAAAAACAAACGACGCATTAGGGACTCCTGTCAGTCGGCCACTATTGTCCGTGTCGGGCGTAGGATTTGTCGAGAAGTCCTATCAGTCGCCTGACTAAAGTGTATTCAGATGCTCGGCGGCTCTGTCGGATTCACAGGCGTATGGATACTATGCGCGCCATGCAAATACCCCTCGATCACCCGCTGTTGCAACGTATTGTCGACGACCTGGCTGAAAAGGGCTGGTCGCGGCAGGACGGCTTCGTGCCCCAGGCTCTGACCCTGGAACTGGCGGCTGAGTGCCGTAAACGTGCGGCTGAAGGTGAATTGGCACCGGCGGCTGTAGGACGTGGTCCGACCCAGGAGGTCCGTGAGGGTATCCGTGGTGACCATATCCAGTGGCTGGAGGAGGGTGACTCGCCCGTCTGCGATACCTACATGGCGTTGATGGACAGCCTGCGTCTGGCGATGAACCGCAGCCTGTTCCTTGGCCTGGAAGACTTCGAAAGCCACTTCGCGATGTACCCGCCGGGGGCGTTTTACCTCAAGCACCTCGACCGCTTTCGCGACGATGACCGGCGCACGGTCTCGGCGGTGATCTACTTGAACGAGGCCTGGCTGTCCGAGCAGGGCGGCCAGTTGCGCATGTACCTCAAGGACGGTGTCGAATACGACGTGGACCCTGCGGGGGGAAGCCTGGTGGTGTTCCTGTCTGGCGAAGTGCCCCATGAAGTGCTGCCCGCCACGCGCGAACGCCTGTCCTTGACCGGTTGGTTTCGCCGGCGCGGCAACGAGCCGTTTTAAGCATGGAAAAGATTCTGATCAGCCGCTGTTTGCTCGGGCACAAGGTGCGCTACGACGGTGGCGCCAGTGGGCCGTTCGATCAATTGGCGGCGTGGCAGGCCGAAGGGCGGGTGGTGGCGATCTGCCCGGAAGTCTCCGGTGGCTTGCCCACGCCGCGCCCGCCCGCCGAGATTCCCGGCGGGCAAGGTGTGGATGTGTGGGAAGGGCGAGCCCAGGTGTTGACGGCTGAGGGTGAAGATTTCAGCGAAGCCTTCCTCGACGGTGCTCGCCAGGCGTTGGCGTTGGTGCAGCGGCATGGCATTCGTATCGCCGTGCTCAAGGCCAATAGCCCGTCTTGTGGAAACTTGCTGACATATGACGGCACCTTCTCGGGTGTGAAGGTGAGCGGCGAAGGCGTGACGACAGCGCTGCTCAGACAGCACGGGGTGCAGGTGTTCAGTGAGCTGGAGTTGCCCGAGGCGGCAGCGGCCTTGGCCCATCTCTCAGAAAGTGTCTAGTTCAATGTGGCTGGACTACCGGCGGCTCGTTCTCCAGCCACTTCTGCGCCAACGCCTTCAACCGCCCATCCGCCTTCACCCGCTGCAGCGCGCTATCCAAACTTGCCTTGAACGCCGGGTTGCCCTTCTGGAACGGGATCGCCAGCTCAGGCTTCTCGCGATACGCCTCACTGAAATCGAACCGATCCTGCAAGGCGGCAGTCATAGCGATATGGTTGATGGCCACGTCGTACTTGCCGGTTTCCACGCCTGGCAGTAAATCGGCGTCGTCGGTGGTGATAAACGAAGGGCGCACGTCCATCTCCTTGGCCAGTTGCTCGCCGAGTTCCACTTCAAAACCGGTGAGTTTGTCGCCTTCCTTGAAGTTGAACGGCGGGGTGTTGGCTTCAAGGGCGATGCGCAGTTCGCCACGGTCAAACACATCATCGACCAGTTCGGCGTGAGCCAACGGGCTCATGAGGGGCAGCAACAGTAACAGGCCAGGCGAAAAGCGCATGGTCACTCCTAGAGAATTTTTTATGTGCGAGGCGCCGTTCAGCATCGCTTTGCTATGGTGTTGAGTGCCTTGGACAGCAATTTGTCGCGAAGTTGTCACAACCCTACAGATTTCCTGGAAAAACTGGAGAAGCGAATGAAAGCCCTTTTGTCCCGTGCAACGATTGCCAGCCTGTTGCTGGGTGCCTCGATGTTGGCCAATGCCGCCGATGTGCCTCGTACCCCTGCACCGAAGGGTGCCGAGGTGTTTATCGTCTCGCCCAAAGACGGCGCGACGGTCGACAAAACCTTCACCGTCAAATTCGGCGTCAAGGGCCTGGACCTGGAGCCGATCGACAAGCAAGTGCAGGGCGCCGGCCACCATCACCTGTTGGTCGACCGGGACGTGCAGTCGCTCAAAGCCGACGAAGCCATTCCAGCCGATGCCACCTCGATCCACTTCGGCAAGGCACAAACCGAAACCGAACTGACCCTGACCCCGGGCAAACACACGCTGCAACTGGTGGCCGGCGACAACGTACACCGCCAGTTCGAGCCCACTGTAGCCTCGAAAGTGATCACGGTTAACGTCAAGTAAGATTTGTTCAGATGCAAAAAAGGGAGCCCCGAGGGGCTCCCTTTTTCATGGTGCGGTTGAAACCTTAGAACAACACGCGGCTACGGATAGTGCCGTTGATGTGCTGCAGTTTCTCTTGCGCCAGGTCCGAGTACTCGGCGTCGACGTCGATCACCACGTAGCCGACCTTTTCGTTGGTCTGCAGGAATTGACCGGAGATGTTGATGCCGTTTTCCGCGAAGACCTTGTTGATCTCCATCATCACGCCAGGGATGTTCTGGTGGATGTGCAGCAGACGGTGCTTGCCAGGGTGAGCCGGCAGGGCCACCTCCGGGAAGTTCACCGAGGATACCGACGTACCGTTGTCGCTGTACTTGACCAGCTTCTCCGACACTTCCAGGCCGATGTTGGCTTGGGCTTCGGCAGTGGAACCGCCGATGTGCGGGGTCAGGATCACGTTGTCCAGGCCACGCAGCGGGCTTTCGAAGATGTCGTCGTTGGAGCGTGGCTCCACCGGGAACACGTCGATGGCGGCGCCGATCAGGTGCTTGTCCTTGATCGCGTCGGCCAAGGCGTCCAGCTCGACCACGGTGCCGCGTGCAGCGTTGATCAGGATGCCGCCTTTCTTGATGGCGCGGATTTCCTTCTCGCCGATCATCCACTGGGTCTCAGCGGTTTCCGGAACGTGCAGGGTCACGATGTCGGACATGCCCAGCAGTTCGGTCAGGCTGGCCACTTGGGTGGCGTTGCCCAATGGCAGCTTGGTCAGGGTGTCGTAGAAGAACACCTGCATGCCCAGGCCTTCGGCCAGGACCGACAGTTGAGTACCGATCGAGCCGTAACCGATGATGCCCAGCTTCTTGCCGCGGATTTCGAAGGAGTTGGCTGCGCTCTTGATCCAGCCGCCACGGTGGCAGGAAGCGTTCTTCTCAGGAATGCCGCGCAACAGCAGGATCGCCTCGGCCAGCACCAGCTCCGCCACGGAACGGGTGTTGGAGTACGGTGCGTTGAACACCGCGATGCCGCGCTCGCGCGCTGCGTTGAGGTCGACCTGGTTGGTGCCGATGCAGAAACAGCCGACCGCCACGAGTTTCTTGGCGTGATCGAAGATTTCTTCGGTCAGCTGAGTGCGGGAGCGAATGCCGATGAAGTGCGCGTCGGCGATCTTTTCCTTGAGCTGGGCTTCCGGCAGAGAACTGGTGATGTACTCAATGCTGGTGTACCCGGCGGCTTTCAGAACGTCGACAGCCGATGGGTGGACGCCTTCCAGAAGAAGGAACTTGATCTTGCTCTTATCGAGAGAAGTCTTGCTCATCTGCGTAAACCTGTATCCCGGAGAAAAATGGCAGGGAATCGGATCGCTTAAGCTGACCCGGACGGCAGGAAAGCCGTCACCGCAGAAACGCCCTTGGGCTCTGTCCTGCGGGGGCGGTATGCTAGCATACGCGCCCCGCAAACACTCATTCCTGCGACGTGAAGCGTTCTCAGGATGACCATGAATTGTTCGAGAGTTCTGTCGATGACCCATCCTGCCCTGATTGATGAGCTAAAGACCCTGGTTGAGCCTGGCAAAGTGCTGACCGATGCAGACTCCCTGGAGGCTTACGGCAAGGATTGGACCAAGCACTTCGCACCCGCGCCGACCGCCATTGTCTTCCCCAAGACCATCGAGCAGGTCCAGGCCATCGTGCGTTGGGCCAATAACCATAAGGTCGCGCTGGTGCCATCCGGTGGTCGTACAGGCCTGTCGGCCGCTGCCGTGGCGGCGAATGGTGAAGTGGTCGTGTCCTTCGACTATATGAACCAGATCCTCGACGTGAACCTCACCGACCGCACCGCCGTGTGCCAGCCGGGCGTGGTCACCAAGCAACTGCAGAACGTTGCCGAAGAAAACGGCCTGTACTACCCGGTGGACTTCGCATCCTCCGGTTCCAGCCAGATTGGCGGCAATATCGGCACCAATGCCGGCGGGATCAAGGTGATTCGCTACGGCATGACCCGCAACTGGGTGGCCGGCATGAAGGTCGTCACCGGCAAGGGCGACGTACTGGAGCTGAACCGCGATCTGATCAAGAACGCCACCGGCTACGACATGCGCCAGCTGTTCATCGGCGCCGAAGGGACGTTGGGTTTTGTGGTCGAAGCCACCATGCGCCTGGACCGTGCGCCGAAAAACCTTACCGCCATGGTGTTGGGCACGACTGATTTCGACTCGATCATGCCGGTGCTGCACGCGTTCCAAAGCAAGCTTGACCTGACAGCCTTTGAGTTTTTCTCCGACAAGGCCCTGGCCAAAGTCCTCGGCCGTGGCGACGTGCCGGCACCGTTCGAAACCGAGTGCCCGTTCTACGCGCTGCTGGAATTCGAAGCGACCACCGAAGAAGTTGCCAACCACGCGCTGGAAACCTTCGAACACTGCGTGGAGCAGGGCTGGGTGCTGGACGGCGTGATGAGCCAGAGCGAAACCCAACTGCACAACCTGTGGAAACTGCGCGAGTACATCTCCGAGACCATTTCCCACTGGACTCCGTACAAGAACGACATCTCGGTAACCGTGTCGAAAGTGCCGGCGTTCTTGAAGGAAATCGACGCGATCGTCGGCGAACACTACCCGGACTTCGAAATCGTCTGGTTCGGCCACATCGGCGACGGCAACCTGCACCTGAACATCCTCAAGCCGGAAAACCTGAGCAAGGATGAGTTCTTCGCCAAGTGCGCCACTGTTAACAAGTGGGTGTTCGAAACCGTCGAGAAGTACAACGGTTCGATCTCCGCCGAACACGGAGTGGGCATGACCAAGCGCGATTACCTGACCTACAGCCGTTCGCCAGTCGAGATCGAATACATGAAAGCCGTCAAAGCGGTGTTCGACCCGAACGGGATCATGAACCCTGGCAAGATCTTCGCTGTTTAATCGCCCCTGAAGGAGTCGTTCCATGAGCTACCAGCACAAGTATGTCGACGGCACCAACATCCACTTTCCGGTAGGGAAAGTGGTGTGCATTGGGCGTAACTACGCCGAACATGCCAAGGAACTGGATAATCCGGTGCCAACCGAGCCGTTGCTGTTCATCAAGCCAGGCAGCTGCGTGGTGGCGTTGGAAGGAGGGTTTGCCATCCCTACCGAGCGCGGTTCGGTGCACTACGAAGCGGAAATCGCAGTGTTGATCGGCAAACCACTGTCGACCAAGCCCAGTCGCGAAGAAGTGCTGGACGCGATCTCTGGTTTCGCCCCGGCGCTGGACCTGACCCTGCGCGACAAGCAGGCCGAGCTGAAAGCCAAGGGCCTGCCGTGGGAAATCGCCAAGTCCTTCGACGGCGCGGCAGTGATCGCGCCGTTCGTGGTGAGCAGCACCTTCCCTGACCTGACCGACATCGGCATCCGCCTGACCATCAATGGCGAAGTGCGCCAGGACGGCAACAGCGCAATCATGCTCAACCCGATCGTGCCGATGATCCAGTACATGGCGGGCTGCTTCTCGCTGCAGGCTGGCGACGTGATCCTCACCGGCACCCCGGCCGGCGTGGGCCCGCTGAATGTGGGCGATGAGCTGGTGCTGGAGTTGTCGGGTGTGAATCGCTTCGAAAGCGTGGTTCGCTAGGTACTGACGAAACGCGATTAAAAATGTGGGAGCGGGCTTGCTCGCGAATACGGTGGTTCAGTTGGAACATCTTTGACTGACACACCGCTTTCGCGAGCAAGCCCGCTCCCACACAAGCCCATTCCCACATTGGTTTTGTGTGTGCCCGCAAAATCCAGTTCTTTGCATTTTTTTCACACGCCATCCGGATAATCCTCAGCCTCTTGCGCGCGGGCTTCTAGATCCTGTGCTATCACCTAACGCTGACTTTCCGGAAAAAGCGCCCCCATGGCCGTTACCCTGCCCAGCAGTACCTCCAAGCCGCGTTCGCGTTTTGCCCTGCGCTGGTATTCCTGGCTGCTATTGGTCGGCGTGATTACCTATGGCCTCGCCTGGGCGATGCACTGGGATGATCGCGGCATGCTGTGGGTCAAGGAACGCTTCGAGAACCCTGCCGAACGCCAGCAGAGCGTGTGGCTGCCGGATTATCAGGTGGTGATCGATGGCAAACTTTTGCCAGGCATGGAGAAGGATGAGGCTTCGGACGTCTCCTACAACCCCCGCACCAAAACCCTGTTTTCCGTCATGGGCAAAAACCCGTTCCTGGTTGAACTGACCCTGCAAGGCGATGTGCTGCGCAAGATGCCACTCAACGGCTGGAGCAACCCGGAAGGCGTGACGGTGCTGGAAAACGACCTGCTGGCCGTGGTCGACGAGCGTGACCACACCTTGACCATCGTCAAGGTCGACGCCGGCACGACCCAGCTGAACAAGGCCGACTTCCACAGCTACGACCTGGGCCCGTCGAAGAACCAGAACAAAGCCTTTGAGGGCGTCACCTGGGACAAGCGCAACCAGCAGATCATCCTTGGCGAAGAACGCCCGCCTGCGCTGTTCACCTGGAAAAGCGACGGCAGCCAGACCCTGGCTGGCGACAAGCAAAAACTGAGTAGCACCGAATTGGACATGCGCAACCTCTCGGCCCTGGCCGTGGACCCACGCACCGGTCACTGGCTGGTGCTTTCGGCCGATTCCCACCTGCTGCTGGAGCTGGATGAAAAGGGCGAGCAAGTCAGCTTCATGACCCTGCTTGGCGGTTTCAATGGGCTCAAAGACACCATTCCACGTGCGGAAGGGGTGACCATGGACGAGGACGGCAACCTGTACATGGTCAGCGAGCCGAACCTGTTCTATCGCTTCGAAAAGCACAAATAGCACCTCGGTTACGTCGGATAGTTCTCTAAGAACGGCATCCACCAGACACCAGGGCGCGTTTAAGTTTAAATTCAGACGGGCGTGATATTCATGCGCCACCTTTGACTTTGAGCCCGCCCGATGCGCCGACTTGTCCGCCCCACACCTATCCTCCTGCTACTTGCGCTGATCGCCCTGATCAGCGCTGCAGTGGTTGCGCAAGAATTTCGCCTGTTCGAGCGTGGCTGGTTCAACTTCCTGGCGTGGCGCCAGCCGGCCAATGAGCATTCCATCGGTCTGGCCGATTACCGTGTGACCCTTGAGGCCCAGGTCATCGAAGGCCTGGACAGTGATGTGTCGGCCCTGACTTACGACCCGGTGCGCAAGAGCCTGTTTACTGTCACCAATAGAAACCCGGAGCTGATCGAACTGTCGCTGGAAGGCAAGATCCTGCGGCGCATCCCCCTGGTGGGGTTTGGGGATGCCGAGGCGGTGGAATTCATCAGCGAGAGCATCTACGTCATCAGCGACGAGCGCCAGCAGCGGCTGATCAAGGTGCATGTGGATGACGACACGCAGTTTCTCGATGCCGCCGACGCCGAGCAAATGGTCCTGGGCCTGCACATGGGTGGCAACAAGGGCTTTGAAGGGCTGGCCTATGACTCGCTGGGCAAGCGTCTGTTCGTGGCCAAGGAGCGCGACCCGATGCTGATCTACGAGATTCACGGCTTTCCCCATTTCAAGCCGGAAAAAACCTACTCGGTGCATGTGATCAACAACCCCAAGCGCGATGCCGGGCTGTTTGTGCGTGACCTGTCGAGCCTGCAATACGATGAGCGCAGCGGCCATTTGCTGGCGCTGTCTGATGAGTCGTTTCTGGTGTTGGAGCTGGATGTCGACGGTCGCCCGTTGAGCAGTTTGTCGCTGCTCAACGGGCGCCATGGCCTGAAAAAACGCGTGCCTCAGGCCGAAGGGATCGCCATGGACGATGACGGTACGTTGTACCTGACCAGTGAGCCCAACCTGTTCTACGTGTTCAAGAAGCCCTGATCAGAACATCCATTGCACCCCCAGCGAGTAGCCGGTCTGGCTGCCTTCGCTGTGGCCCAGGCGGCCGTTGACCTCGGCAAATACTCCCAGCTGCGGGGTGATCGCCAATTGGCTGCCGACTTGCGCGCGACCAAAGCTCTTGTCCGCTGAACCCAGCTTGGCGGTGCGCGCCTGGCCGTCGGCGCGGGCGGTCAGTTGCAGGTCGTCCAGGCGGCCGTCAGCCATCTCCTTGACCCAAGCGATGTCGCCGTAAGGCAGCAGGTTGAGGCCGTAGGGCAGGGCGACAGCGCCTCGCACGCGCCAGCCGAGGCTGGCTTCCAGGGAGTCGAAAGACTGTTCCTCGTAGGTCAGGGCCGTGCGCAGGTCCTGCTTTTCGCGGAATTTATCGATACGCGAGTGGCTGTAGTCCAGGCCTGCAAAAGGCCCGCTCTTGATGGCGCCGAAGTCAAAGTCATAGCCACCCAGCACGCGCGCGCCCAGGGTCAGGGCGTCGGTGTTGCCGGTCAATTGCTGGTTGAGCAGGATCGGCCCGCCATTCGCCTGGATCAGCAGGTTGCGCTTGGACTCGAAGCGGCTGTGGCCGATGCTCAGGTCGCCGGCCAGCCAGCTCGGCCCGCCATCGTTGAGCAGCGCATAGGCCGCGGCTTGCCAAGTGTCGCTGTCGAGTTTGCCACGGTGCTCAAGCGTGTCACGGCCGTTGAGGTAGCTTAGGCTGGCGCCGATGTTCAGGCTCGGGGTCAGTTGATAGTCGCCCAGCGCATGCAGGCCCACGCGTCGCGCTTCGGGGTTGGGGGCAGTATCGAAGCCGCTGTCCGGGTTGTATTCGCCGTCCACGCCGATCTCGCCATCAAAGCTGCCAACCTCGCGGCTGGCCGACTGCAAGGTCAGCCAGCGCCGGTCATGCAGGCGCACCATGGCCTGGTGCTGGCGTTGCAGGTTGTCCTGCATATTGCGCGCAACGGCGCCGCCCGAGGCGGTGGAGGCCATCAGGTCGGCGTTGGTCAACTCCAGCACGAGGCGGCTGAGCAGGCGCGAATAGTCGCGCAGGCGTTGATCGATGCGCGCCTGGCCGAAGGCGTCGGTGAGCACGGCCTTGTTGTCTTCGGCGGGGTCGTGCCAGGTCGAGCCGCCGGGGATCTTCGGGTTGTCGGTCTGGGTGTAACCGTCGAGGTCGCCCAGTTCCCAGTTGGTGGCTTCTATATACAGAATCGGGATGTTCAGCGGTTCGAAGGGCTCGCCATCGCTGCAGCAGCCGGTGCCTTTGGGGTATTGCGGGTCCAGGCCGGGGTTGGTGAACAGCGGGATGTTCAATTCCTTGGCGATCTCAAAGGTGTGCTCGCGCAACGACGCCAAGGCCGGGTTGGCGGTGCTGTTCTGGCCGGCGTGGGCGTACATCATGTCGCCGGTGATCAGGCTGTCGAGGTTGATCATCGCCAGCATGTTCGCGCGCTGGCTGGCGCTCAGCGACGCGACAAACGCCCGCGAACCGCGCAGGCCTTCCTCTTCGGCGCCAAAGCCGACGATCTGCAAGCCGTTTTCCAGTTGCAGGCCGCTAAGGTTCTTCGCCACTTCCGTCAGCACGCTGGCGCCGGAGCCGTTGTCGTCCAGGCCTTGCAGGGTCGGGCGGCCGAAGAAGGTGTCGAAGTGTGCGCCAATCACCACGTACTGCGGTTTGGTGCCGGCGGCGTAGGCCACCACGTTTTGCGACGCGCGACTGCCGTTGTTCCAGGTGAAGTCCTGGCGGCTGATGCTGTAGGCCGTGCCCATCTGGCTCTGCATCCAATCGGCGGCCCCGGCGAAGTTGGCCGTGCCGCGATAACGGCCGGGGTAGTCGTTGATCAGTTTTTCCAGGGTGGTGTTGGCGTGCTCGCCGTAGTCGTAGGCCAGGAGGTGGGTCGGCAGCAGGGCGCAGGCCGCGCTGATAGCAAGGGCTAGGGGCTTTATCACAAGGTCTTCCTTGAGGTGATGGGGATGTTCAAGCCCAGACCTTTGCACAATGTGCGCCTCATTCCCTGGGCGATTGTGATTTGGCGCATTGTTAAACGGGTGAGTCGCCTGGCTGTAATTTGTAACGGATTTGATACCAGTGGCGGTGTTGAGTGTCGTGACGTGGCGCACGATTTTGGCGAGGGGGGCTGCGAAAAGTAGCGTTTTTGTTACATGGGTGCTGTGAGCGAGGGGATCAAATGTGGGAGCTGGCTCCCACATAAAGCGAGGCAGTGAGCCTTAGGCCTTGAGGGTTTTCACACCTTCAGCGGTGCCCAGCAGCAGTACATCAGCCGGGCGCGCAGCGAACAAACCATTGGTGACCACGCCGACGATGGCATTGATCTGGGTTTCCAGCTCCACCGGGTTGGTGATCTGCATATTGAACACATCCAGGATGATGTTGCCGTTATCGGTCAACACGCCCTCACGGTAAACCGGGTCGCCGCCCAGTTTTACCAGCTCGCGGGCCACGTGGCTGCGGGCCATCGGGATCACTTCCACCGGCAGCGGGAACGCGCCGAGCACCGGTACCAGCTTGCTGGCGTCGGCGATGCAGATGAAGGTCTTGGCCACGGCCGCGACGATCTTCTCGCGGGTCAGGGCTGCGCCGCCGCCTTTGATCAGGTTCAGGTGCGCGTCGCTTTCATCGGCGCCATCGACGTAGAACTCCAGGTCGCTCACGGTGTTGAGCTCGTACACCGGAATGCCATGGCCCTTGAGGCGTGCAGCGGTGGCTTCGGAGCTGGCCACGGCGCCGTCGAATGCGCCCTTGTGCTGGGCCAGCGCATCGATAAAGCAGTTGGCGGTGGAGCCGGTGCCGACACCGACGATGCTCTTGTCGTCGAGTTTGGGAAGGATTAAATCGACAGCGGCTTGGGCCACTGCCTGTTTGAGTTGATCCTGGGTCATGCGGGCTCCGGAACGGGCGGGGGAGTTATCGAGGGGCGCGAGTATAACCCAACAAAACCTCTGGATTCGTGTGGTCGCCCGGCCAAAAGCCGGGTTAGACTCCTTGGCCCTGCCAAACCGTGAAAGTAGATGCCCGCCGATGCTTGAACAGTACGTCAAAAAGATCCTCACCTCCCGCGTCTACGACGTTGCCGTAGAAACCCCGCTGCAGACCGCCCGCCAGCTCTCCGAGCGGCTGGGCAACAAGGTCTGGCTCAAGCGTGAAGACTTGCAGCCGGTGTTCTCGTTCAAGATTCGCGGCGCCTACAACAAGCTGACCCAATTGAGCAGCGAGGAGCGTGCGCGCGGTGTGGTCACGGCCTCGGCGGGCAACCATGCCCAGGGCCTGGCCCTGGCCGCCAAGGTGCTGGGGGTCAAGGCCACCATCGTGATGCCCAAGACCACCCCCGAGATCAAGGTTGAAGGTGTGCGCTCCCGTGGTGGCAAGGTGGTGTTGCACGGTGATTCCTTCCCGGAAGCCCTGGCCTACTCGCTGAAACTGGTCGACGAAAAGGGCTACGTCTACATTCACCCCTACGATGATCCGCACACCATTGCCGGGCAGGGCACCGTGGCGATGGAAATCCTGCGCCAGCACCCGGGGCCGTTGGACGCGATCTTCGTACCCGTGGGCGGCGGCGGGCTGATCGCCGGTATCGCGGCGTACGTGAAATACCTGCGGCCGGACATCAAGGTCATCGGCGTTGAGCCGGACGACTCCAACTGCCTGCAAGCCGCGCTGGCCGCAGGTGAGCGCGTGGTACTGCCGACCGTCGGGCTATTTGCCGATGGCGTGGCGGTGGCGCAGATCGGCCAGCACACCTTCGACATCTGCAAGGACTATGTGGATGAAGTGATCACCGTGAGCACCGATGAAATCTGTGCGGCGATCAAGGACATCTACGACGACACCCGTTCCATCACCGAGCCGGCAGGCGCGCTGGGTGTGGCGGGCATCAAGAAGTACGTCGAGACCCGTGGCGTCACCGGGCAAACCCTGGTGGCCATCGACTCCGGTGCCAACGTCAACTTCGACCGCCTGCGCCACGTAGCCGAGCGCGCCGAGCTGGGCGAAGGCCGTGAAGCGATTATCGCCGTGACCATCCCCGAGAAGCCGGGCAGCTTCAAGGCGTTCTGCGAGGCCGTGGGCAAGCGCCAGATCACCGAATTCAACTACCGCTTCCACTCTGGCAGCGAGGCGCACATCTTTGTCGGTGTGCAGACCCACCCGGAAAACGACCCGCGCAGTGCCTTGATCGCCAGCCTTACCGGCCAGGGTTTCCCGGTGCTGGACCTGACCGAGAACGAACTGGCCAAGTTGCACATCCGCCATATGGTCGGCGGGCATGCGGCGCACGTCAGCAATGAAGTGGTGTTTCGCTTCGAATTCCCGGAGCGCCCGGGAGCCTTGTTCAACTTTCTTAACAAATTAGGCGGGCGCTGGAACATCTCGATGTTCCACTATCGCAACCACGGCGCAGCTGACGGCCGTGTGGTCGCAGGCCTGCAAGTGCCGGCGAACGAGCGTCACCTGGTACCGGCAGCCCTGGAAGCCATCGGCTACCCGTACTGGGATGAAAGCGATAACCCGGCCTACAAACTGTTCCTCGGTTGAGCGACTACGCTGATTGGGGCGGCCTTTGAGAGATTCGAGATATGCAAACCCTGATCACCCTGAAAGTTATCCACATCGCGGCCACCGTGTTGCTGCTGCTCAGCGGCCTCGGCCTGGCGCTGTTGGCCTGGCGCAAACGCAGTGCCGGCCCGGCGGTCACCGTGCAGCGGCCGTGGGCCTTCGTCTGGTTGCTGATGGGGATCTGCGTAGTCAGCATGCCGTTCACCGGCTGGTGGCTGGTGCATTTGGTCGGCTGGCCGCTGGGGCAGACCTGGATCCTGGGCTCCAGCATCCTCTATACCGTAGCGGCGCTGGCCTGGTTCTGGCTGGTGGCGCGGCTTAATCGCCTGCGTAAAGGCGAGGGCGGCAGCCTGAATTTCACCCTGGTGCTGGCGGTGGTCAGCCTGGTGGGGTTCGTGGCGATTGCGGGGCTCATGGGCGCTAAGCCGGTTTAAGGCGCAAGACCGAGTCGCCTGCATTCGCGAGCAAGCCCGCTCCCACACTCGACCGAGTTCCAACATGAGAATACGGTCAAAATGTGGGAGCGGGCTTGCTCGCGAAGGGGCTATCAGCTACGCAGCGTAATCACCGGCCACCCGCGCTTCTCAGCCTCAGCCCGCAAATTCGGGTCCGGATCCACCGCCACCGCGTGCGTCACTTGCTCCAGCAACGGCAGGTCATTCATCGAATCGCTATAGAAATAGCTGCCTTCCAGGCTGAATCCGGTTTCTTCCAACCACCGATTCAAACGCGTCACCTTGCCTTCCCGGAAGCACGGCACATCGGTGCTGCGCCCGGTGTAGCGGCCATCTTCCATCTCGCATTCGGTGGCAATCAGGGTTTCCACGCCCAGGCGTGCGGCAATCGGCGCGGTGACGAAACGGTTGGTGGCGGTGATGATCACCAGCGTGTCGCCGGCGGCGCGGTGCTTGGCCAGCAGTTCCACGGCGCCGGGCAGCATCAGTGGCTCGACGCAGTCGCGCATGAAATCGCGGTGCCACTCGTCGAGTTGGGCCATCTCGGTACGGCCGAGGATTTCCAGGCTGAAGTTCAGGTAGGCGGCGTTGTCCAGCTTGCCGGCCAGGTAATCCTGGTAGAACTCGTCGTTGCGGGCCTTGTAGGCGATCGGGTCGAGAATCCCGCGTTCACAGAGATAATCGCCCCAGGCGTGATCGCTGTCGCCGCCGAGAAGGGTGTTGTCCAAGTCGAATAAAGCCAGGCGCATTGCAGTTACTCGCTGAAATGTCTGTAAAAAGGCGTCCAGAATACGGTCTTTTCACAAGAGTGCACATAAGCTAAGAAGCCTCGTTGCCGCTGCAACAACCTTTGTGGAACAATGCGGCGACATGCGTTTGCGAGGTTGTTGCCGTGATCGACCCCGATGGTTTCCGTCCTAATGTCGGGATTATTCTTACGAATGATGCCGGACAGGTGCTATGGGCTCGCCGAATCAACCAAGATGCCTGGCAGTTTCCTCAAGGTGGAATCAACCCCGACGAAACCCCTGAAGACGCCTTGTACCGTGAGTTGAACGAAGAAGTCGGCCTTGAGCGCGAAGATGTGCAGATTCTGGCCTGTACCCGTGGCTGGTTGCGTTATCGTTTGCCGCAACGCCTGGTGCGTACCCACAGCCAACCGCTGTGTATCGGCCAGAAGCAGAAATGGTTTCTCCTGCGCCTGATCTCCAACGAGCAGCGGGTGCGGATGGATTTGACCGGTAAACCGGAGTTCGATGGCTGGCGTTGGGTCAGCTATTGGTATCCGTTGGGCCAGGTGGTGACATTCAAGCGCGAGGTTTATCGTCGCGCTCTCAAAGAGCTTGCCCCGCGCCTTTTAGCGCGCGACTGACGACGGAGTTCGACCCCGAGCCATGCTCAATACGCTGCGCAAGATCGTCCAGGAAGTTAACTCCGCCAAGGATCTCAAGGCGGCGTTGGGGATTATTGTGTTGCGCGTCAAGGAAGCCATGGGCAGCCAGGTCTGCTCGGTTTACCTGCTGGACCCCGAGACCAACCGTTTTGTGCTGATGGCCACCGAGGGCTTGAACAAGCGCTCCATCGGTAAGGTCAGCATGGCGCCCAATGAAGGTCTGGTGGGCCTGGTGGGGACGCGTGAAGAACCCCTGAACCTCGAAAACGCGGCTGATCACCCGCGTTACCGCTACTTTGCCGAAACCGGCGAGGAGCGCTACGCCTCGTTCCTCGGCGCGCCGATCATTCACCACCGCCGCGTCGTCGGCGTGTTGGTCATCCAGCAAAAAGAACGCCGCCAGTTCGACGAAGGTGAAGAAGCCTTCCTCGTGACCATGAGCGCGCAGCTCGCCGGGGTAATCGCCCACGCCGAGGCCACTGGCTCGATTCGCGGCCTGGGCCGTGAGGGCAAGGGCATCCAGGAAGCCAAGTTCGTCGGCGTGCCGGGTTCGCCGGGCGCGGCGGTCGGTACGGCGGTGGTCATGCTGCCGCCGGCGGACCTGGATGTAGTGCCGGACAAGACCGTCAACGACATTGACGCTGAAATCAAACTGTTCAAGACCGCCCTCGAAGGCGTGCGCGCCGACATGCGCAACCTGTCGAACAAGCTGGCCACCCAGCTGCGCCCCGAAGAGCGTGCGCTGTTCGACGTGTACCAGATGATGCTCGACGACGCGTCCCTGGGTAACGAAGTCAAGACCGTGATCAAGACCGGCCAGTGGGCCCAGGGCGCGCTGCGCCAGGTGGTCACCGATCACGTCAACCGCTTCGAAATGATGGACGACGACTACCTGCGCGAGCGCGCCTCGGATGTACGCGACCTCGGTCGCCGTCTGCTGGCGTACCTGCAGGAAGATCGCACCACCAATATGGTCTTCCCCGACAAGACCATCCTGGTCAGTGAAGAACTGACCGCGACCCAACTGGGCGAAGTGCCGGAAGGCAAGCTGGTGGGCCTGGTCTCGGTACTCGGTTCGGGCAACTCCCACGTCGCGATCCTGGCCCGGGCCATGGGCATCCCGACGGTGATGGGCCTGGTGGACCTGCCGTATGCCAAGGTCGACGGCATCGACATGATTGTCGATGGCCATCGCGGCGAGGTGTTCACCAACCCCGGCGAAGTGCTGCGCAAGCAATACGCCGAGGTGGTTGAAGAAGAGAAACAACTGGCGCTGGGCCTCGATTCCTTGCGCGAACTGCCGTGCGTGACCACCGACGGCCATCGCGTGCCGCTGCTGGTCAACACTGGCCTGCTGGCCGATGTGGCCCGCGCGCAACAGCGTGGCGCCGAAGGGGTGGGGCTGTACCGCACCGAAGTGCCGTTCATGATCAACCAGCGTTTCCCGAGCGAGAAGGAGCAGCTGGCGATTTATCGCGAGCAATTGCAGGCCTTCCACCCGTTGCCGGTGACCATGCGCAGCCTGGACATTGGCGGCGACAAGTCACTGTCGTATTTCCCGATCAAGGAAGACAACCCCTTCCTCGGCTGGCGTGGGATTCGTGTCACGCTCGACCATCCTGAAATTTTCCTCGTCCAGACCCGCGCCATGCTCAAGGCCAGCGAAGGCCTGAACAACCTGCGCATCCTGTTGCCGATGATCTCCGGCACCCATGAGCTGGAAGAGGCGCTGCACCTGATCCACCGTGCCTGGGGCGAAGTGCGCGACGAAGGCGCCGACGTACCGATGCCGCCGATTGGCGTGATGATCGAAATCCCGGCGGCGGTGTACCAGGCCAAGGAGCTGGCGCGGCAGGTGGACTTCCTGTCGGTGGGTTCCAACGACCTGACCCAATACCTGCTCGCCGTGGACCGTAACAACCCACGGGTGGCCGACCTCTACGACTACCTGCACCCGGCGGTGCTGCAAGCCCTGCAACATGTGGTGCGCGACGCCCATGCCGAAGGCAAGCCGGTGAGTATCTGCGGCGAAATGGCCGGTGACCCGGCGGCGGCAGTGCTGTTGATGGCGATGGGCTTTGACAGCCTGTCGATGAACGCCACCAACCTGCCAAAGGTGAAGTGGATGCTGCGCCAGGTGGATCTGGGCATGGCCAAGGAGCTGCTGGCGGAATTGATGACCATCGACAACCCGCAAGTTATCCACAGCTCGCTGCAGTTGGCGCTGAAGAATCTGGGGCTGACGCGGATGATCAATCCGGCTTCTGCGAAGACCCTCTGACTTCAGCTGATGGCCCTTGTAGTGAGCGGGCTTGCCCCGCGCTGGGTGGCGAAGCCGCCCCAAACCGGCCGCCGCGGTGTTTCAGGAAGATCGCGGTGTCTGGGTTTAGGG